>MGOM01000144.1:33453-35558 GCA_001797105.1 Chloroflexi bacterium RBG_19FT_COMBO_62_14 | reverse complement strand
GGCGAAATCGAAGTTCCATTCATCCCCACGCCGACGGAGTAACACGCATGGTCGGGAGCCCGGCATGAGATAACCGGGCTCCCGACCTTGGCATATCTCAGAAGCAGATCCCGATCGTTTGCTAAAGGGCGTAGGTATGGACGCTTTGCTACGCATGCACGGCATCACCAAGGTATACCCGGGCGTCGTGGCAAACAACGGCGTTGAGTTCGAAGTCGTCGAGGGCGAGATTCACGCCTTGCTTGGCGAGAATGGCGCCGGCAAGACGACACTGGTGAACATCCTCTACGGCCTGACTGCGCCGGACCAAGGCACCATCCTGTGGAAGGGTGCTCCCGTCAGGATCCACAGCTCGAAGCAAGCGATGCAGTTGGGGATCGGCATGGTGCACCAGCATTTCATGCTGATTCCACGCTTCACCGCGCTCCAGAATGTCATCCTGGGGGCGCATTCTGGGCGGGGTCTCTGGCTCAATCTGGGACAGGCCTCGAGGCGAGTGCGGACGCTGTCCGACCAGTACGGTCTCGACGTTGACCTCGAGGCGGAAGTCCAGGACATGGCGCTGGGCATGCGGCAGCGGCTTGAGATCCTCAAGGCGCTTTACCGCGGGGCCCACCTGTTGATCATGAACGAGCCGACATCTGTCCTGACTCCGTCTGAGGTAGAAGCCTTGTTCGAGGTCCTTCGCCGCCTCGCCACCCAGAACCACGCCACGATCTTCATCAGCCACAAGTTGGAAGAAGTCCTGGCGATCAGCGACCGCGTCACCGTGCTCCGGGACGGGCACAACGTCGCCACCATGCCGACCCGAGAGGCAACGCAGCCTCAGCTTGCCCAGATGATGGTCGGTCGCCCCGTCATGCTGGAAGTCGAGAAAAGCCCTGCCAGGCCAACCGGCCGGATGGTCATCGAGCTGGACGCCGTGTCCGTCAAACGTGAGCACGGGCGTGACCAACTTGACGGGATTACGCTGCAAGTAGAAGCCGGTGAAATCGTCGGCATCGCCGGCATAGACGGGAACGGCCAGCGTGCGTTGCTGGAGGTCCTTTGCGGGCTAAGTCGACCCAGCCGTGGTCGAGTCCGTCTGTTGGGCGTGGATGTCACGCATACATCGCCACGTCAGATCGCCTCCATGAATGTCGGACGCATACCGGAAGATCGAGCCACGATGGGGCTGCTCCTCCCCCTTTCGGTCAAGGAAAACCTGATCCTTCAGAGCTACACGCAAGAACCCATGTCACGTTGGGGTATCTTGCGAAGACGAGTGATCGGAGACTTCGCCCGCCGCCTGGTCGCCGAATTCGATGTTCGCACACCCGGCATTGAAGTGGCTGTTGCGAATCTCTCTGGAGGGAACCAGCAGAAGGTCATCCTGGCGCGCGAGCTTCACCACGATCCGGAAGTTCTGATCGTCGCCAACGCCACCCGCGGGCTGGACGTCGGTGCAACCGAGTACACCTACAAACGAGTTCTGGAAGGGCGAGATCGGGGTGCCGGAGTCTTGCTCATCTCGAGCGATCTTGAGGAGGTCTTGTGTCTTAGTGACCGGATCGCGATCATGCACGCGGGCAGGATCATGGGGATCGTTCCGGCGGCGTCGGCCGACCGAACCCAACTGGGGTTGATGATGACCGGGACGCCACTCTCGATGCTCCAGGGCGGATGATGTTCCGAGACCTCCTGCACCGGGCGTTTGCTCCTCGGTCGAGGCAGCTCCAATCCCTCATCCTGCCGCTGTCTGCCGTGCTGGCCGCTCTGGTGGTGGGGGGCGTGATGATTTCGCTCGCCGGATTCAGCCCTGTGCAGATCTACGCCTCGATGCCCGAAGCGGCCGCAGGCACCCCACAGGGTCTAGGAGTGTCGGTCACCAACGCCATCCCTCTGATCCTGGCCGGGCTGGGCGTCGCCCTTCCCTTCCGCTGCGGCCTGCTCAATATCGGGGGTGAAGGGCAGATCTATGTCGGGGCGTTGTTTGCCACACTTGTCGGGCTCGGTTTTCAAAGTTTGCCAATCTACTTTCATCTTCCGCTTGCCCTGCTGGCCGGCTTCATTGGCGGAGGGCTATGGGGAGCTATTCCGGGGTACTTGCGTGCTTCACGAGGGCT
>MGOM01000144.1:33115-33433 GCA_001797105.1 Chloroflexi bacterium RBG_19FT_COMBO_62_14 | reverse complement strand
TCATGCTGAACTATATCGGTTTTTGGATCATCAGCTTTCTGGTCCACGGTCCGCTTAAGGACCCCGAAAGCTACGGCTACTCGTGGACAATGAAGGTTGCGGTCTCGGCTCAATTGCCATTCGTCATTCGCCTCGCCCGCATCAATCTCGGCATCGTGGTTGCCCTTCTCGCCGCCGGCGTCACACATTACTTGTTGTGGCACACCGTTCCCGGGTTCGAGATGCGCGCCGTAGGGGCGGGCTCGCAGACGGCGCGGTTCGCCGGAATCCGGGTCGGCCGCAGCACGGTCCTGTCGATGTTCATCGGCGGAGGACTGG
>MGOM01000144.1:31572-33080 GCA_001797105.1 Chloroflexi bacterium RBG_19FT_COMBO_62_14 | reverse complement strand
CAGTACAGACTGAGCGACTTTTTCTCCCCCGGCTACGGCTTCACGGCGATCGCAGTCGCCCTCGTCGGACAGACCTCGCCCCTTGGCGTTGTCTTTGCCGGGCTATTCTTCGGCGGCCTGCAGAACGGAGTGACCAGCGCCCAGCGCTCCCTGGGCATCCCGATGGGGGTCGCTCTTTCCCTTCAAGGTCTAATCATGCTTTTCATGATCGCCGGTCAGTCTTTGACTCTGATTCGGTGGCTTCGCAAGAAGAGGACAGCCCGACGTGTGGATCATACTCAGCCAGCTGTTCTTCTCGATTGACTTCCTGTCGGCTTCCGTTCGTTTCGCCATGCCGCTTGCCAGCGCCTCCGTAGGCGAGATCATCTCCGAACGAGGCGGGATTGTAAACATCGGCCTTGAGGGCATGATGCTGGCCGGCGCGCTCGGCGGCATGATGGGCGCCTACTTCCTGGGAGATCCCTGGCTGGGATTGCTGTGCGGGATGGCCGCCGGGGCGATCGTTGCCGCGATCCACGCCTTCGTGGTTATCACCCTGGCTGCCGACCAGGTCGTCTCGGGCGCAGCCCTGAATATCGCTATGTTGGGGCTGACGAACTTCATCTACCGCGCCGTCTTCGGGATTGTGGAGAGGCCCATCGTCGCCCACTTCGAACCCGTAGCCGTCCCCCTTCTCAGCCAGATTCCGGTCGTCGGTCCGGTCTTCTTCAATCAGATACCTCTGGTCTACCTCACCTATGGTCTGGTGATCGTGGCCGCCATATTCATCGTGCGCACACGCTGGGGGCTGGAAGTGCAAGCTGTCGGAGAACATCCGCGAGCTGCCGATAGTGTCGGGATCAGCGTCTACCGAGTGCGCTACTTGACTGTGATCGTGTGCGGGCTCTTGGCCGGGATGGCGGGGACCTTCTTCTCCCTGGGGCAGCTTTACACATTCATCGAGGGCATGACCGGAGGGCGCGGCTTCATCGTTCTGGCCGTCGTTATTGTGGCCAACTGGTCACCGACCCGGGCCGCCTTGGCGGCATTGATGTTCGGAGCGGCTGAGGCGGTGGGGCTTCGGATCCAGGCGCTGAATGTGGGCGTTCCTTATCAGCTCGCGCTCGCCTTCCCATACCTGCTTACATTGACCGTCTACATCGGGCTGGCCGGGCGCAGCCGCATGCCACGCGCCCTCGGTCTCGCCTACATCAAGGATTGAGACAGTCCTGCTCTTCTGAGCATCACCCCGCCCGAGGCCGCTCAGGGCAGCGGTTCGGGCGGGGAGCAAGCCTAGAGTATGTGTTGACGGGGGGATAGTCTCTCCCACACGCTCACGAACACGGCGCGGGCTGGCCCATCCCGTTGCGCCCGCCGCACCAGGACCCGCTGGTCCCACCGGGCGGAGGCGTTGTGTAGCTTCCCCGGAACTGGTCCCGGTTGTCCAGCATGTTCCAAGTGAACTCGGCCTCAACTACACCGGCTTGTTTGGCCTGGCCGGTCACCACCCGGCCGCCATCACTGACTGA
>MGOM01000144.1:19265-31563 GCA_001797105.1 Chloroflexi bacterium RBG_19FT_COMBO_62_14 | reverse complement strand
GGGGCGGTCATGCTGCCGCTGATCGACGAGCCACTCTGGCTGAGCGACATCGTCGCAGCCGAGCCGCTGACCCACACGTTCCAGTTGCCGCTCCACACGTAGCTCGGCGTCGGCGTCGGAGGCGGGGTAAAGACGGGGACTTGCGCCACGTTCCCGGTCACCTGGACGTAGCGCGTCCACAGCCAACACTGCTTGGCCGGCGGCTCGGGGTCGATGACGTACAGGTAGTCGCCGGCGGCGTTCTTGCCCAGAATGTTGAGGACCTTCCCGGTCAGGTAGATGGCGACGAGGTCGTAGGCAAGGAGCGGCCCCTTGCGGCAATTGGTGTTTTCGGTGAGGAGTGCGGAGGGGATCAACGGCGTGGGGGTGAGGGTCACGGTAGGTGTGAGGGTGTCCGTCGGAGTGACCGTCGGTTCGGGGGTGTTGGTTGCCGCGGCGGGCGGTTGGGGGGTGTCGGTGGCAGCCGCCGGGGCGACGGCGGCGGCCGTTTGAGTCGCCACCGCAGCGACGGTCCCGGCAATGGAGGTGTCGAAGGCAGCTGGGTCGTTCTGCTGCGTCGCCTGGGCCTGCTCCCCGATCGGGGCCTGGCAGGCGAGGATGGCGAGGATTGAGGCCGCCGCCATGGCGTGGAACGCGGTTGTGCGCCTGGACATGGTGACACCTCCGGATGGTGCGAAGGACGTGAGAGGACAGTGTACACAGATAGGATTTGTGCGCCAGCGAGCATCCCGCCTGGGCGGCCGGTGCTTGACAGTACGCGCAACCGCGGATACGTTCAAATCACCGTGGAGAACTCTGCAAGGGCGGCCTTGACGAAAGTGCCACCAGGGGTGACGAAAATCGGTGCATGATACGGGTCGAGGATGACGGGCGGCTGGTTGTTGGGGAGCGGGTCGGCCCGTCTCCTGACGGCCTTCCTCTTGACTGCTGGTGCAGGCCGGCGAGGCGCCTCTCACATCGGAGGAGTCTTCCCAACAATACTCGGGCTCTCGCTTGCGGGCCAATCGGCCATATGGCCGTGGCTTATCCCGCGGATCAGGAGTGCGAGCGCGACCGGTGTGGATGTGTCCAGCGCCACGTTTTTGGCAGTGGACCCGACATCCTTGCCGGAGGGAGGTGCACCATGAAGGACGTTCGTCCCAACGGAAAAGAAGGGCCCGACCGGCCGGCGGCCCGGAGGGTCAAGTCGGCTGTCGGCGGTATGCTGTTCACCGCACTGACGGCCTGTAACGCCTTGATCCAACCTCCGGCGACCCTATCGTCAGCCCCCACCGCTGTGTCCCTCCCGCCCGCCCGACCCCACATCGATAGCCAGACGGCGGCTCAGCTCTACGACACGGCCGGGCCGTTTCTCCACGCCTCGGGCGATCTTGAGGTGATCAGTTTCCGTTGCACAATCGTCGAGGGAACCTTCTGCTGGTTCGGCGAGGGTCCTCAGGACGGCCCCGTCCCGGCTGACTTGGCGCGCCGGGTGGTCGATCAGGTGGGGACGAATGCCATCGAGAAGACCAGCCGGAACGAAGTCCTGATCGGGTGCTCCCGCCCGATCGGTCGCGGCCTGTCACTCTGCGAGATCGACTGGGGATGGGGAGCGGGGTGGGAACCACTGCCTCTGGAGTGAAGTCGAAGGATGCATCCTGGGCGGAGTGAGGCTCGAAGAGCCGAACGATGTCGAAGGACGCACACCCCGCCCCTTCGACTTCGGCCTCGATGACTGTCTGACGCTCAGCCGGACACCGCTTGTTCGTTTAGTCCCCCTCCTTGGTCGACGGCCTCTCGCTCCCTGGCCTGCGGCCTGGGCAGGCAGGGTGCCAGGAGATGTGGAGCCAGGCTGCAGATGGGGAGCGACCCCGTGGCCGCTCCCCACTCGCTTGACCCCTCTTCCCTTGCGGGCGATTCACGTTGCTCCGACATCTCGCCGCGGCTGGATCCTTCCCCGGCACGGCGATGCAGACCCTACTCGTGGTCAGACTTCATCCGCCTCAATGACTCTGTCAGGGCGGCGGCGGCGAGTAGATCGAGTCATCGTGCTCGCCGGCCACGATCAACAGCCCGAGCGCGCCATGGGCGGCGCGGAAGAGTGCATGATCCACCAGCAGATACGTTCCCGGCTCATCGAGCTTGAACTCGAAGGCGCTGACCGATCCCGGCGGGACATACCACGTCTCCTCATTGGCGACATAGGTTTCCGGCGCACCGCTGAAAACCCTGTCGAAGATCTCACCGATGATGTGGAAGTTCGAGCCGACGTTCGGCCCGCCGACCCCGAAGTACAACCGCACCGTTTCTCCGACGTTGGCTTCGAGTGGGTGGATCTCGGTCAGCCCGGCGACGTTTCCGTTGAAGGTGTAATACTCCGGCTGCTCGGCAAACGCCTTGGCGTCATCGAACTCCATGTGGCCCTTTACCCCGAACGGCTCGCTCGGGTACCACTCACCTTGGAGCACGTAGAACTCGCGGTCCACCGGCGGAAGGCCACCCGGGGGTTCGACCAGGATCCCGCCATACATCCCTTGCGCAATGTGGTGCCACGGCGGTGGGAAGGCACAGTGATAGACGAACACGCCCGTGTTGAGCGGCTTGAAGGTGAAGGTCTTGCTCTCACCGGGCTGTACGTTCGTCACGGCCGCGCCCCCTCCCGGCCCGTTGACGGCATGCAGGTCGATGTTGTGGGCGATCAAGCTCGTCGCCGGGTTTACCAGGGTGAGTTCGACCGTGTCGCCTTGCATCACCCGCAGCATCGGCCCGGGAACGGTGCCGTCGAAGGTCCAGAAGGTGTACGTCACACCGTCGGCCAGCTCGGCGACGAGCTCCTTGATCGTCAAGGTGATCTGGACGGTGATGGGCTCAGTGCGCGTGATGGGGGGCGGTACGTCAGCCGGATCGCGCGCCACGTTTGGGGCGTCGAGCGGTCGCGCTGGCTCGACCGCGTGGGTCGGCGCGGCCTCGGCCACCGGAGGCGCCGCAGGGGCGTTGGTCGGAGCTGCGGCGGGCGCAGCCGGGGCCGAGGTCGCCGCCTCCGGCTTGGGTGCCGGGATCAACCGGCCACCCTCCGCTTTCAGCAACAAACTCACCACGAGCGCGGCGACGGCGATCACGATCGCAACCATATTGACGGCTCGGTTGGCCATTCTCTTCCTCCTCCTTGGGGCACTCGAAAATCGGTTTGGTGTTCACGACAAATCTTACGTGAAATGCCCTATTCGGAGCAAATGGGTGGGATTCCGGAGAAGAAGGGTCAACGATGTCGGTGGGGTGTGATGAGTGTGAACTGGGGATGTTCCTAGGAAGGTGGCGTTGGGGATGGTGCTACTTAGGGGTGGACCCGCCCGAATCCAACCGGATGCCCCACTCCACCTCGACGAGATCCGGGATGAACCGTCGCAGGCTGCGCTCGTGCGCCCACCCGATCATCGTAAGATCCTGAGCGGCAGGGGTGCACAAGAGTTGCGGCACCGGGCTGATACCGGCGCGCCCGAGGTCCAGGCGGTCGGCGTCCCAACAGACCTGGACTGTGGGATCGGCCTGGCGCATGCCGAGGGTGTGATCGGCACAAGCTTCGGAAAGCAGTTTGAAGGCCGCCTCGTCGAGCTCGAAATGCGCGCCGCGGAGCACCCGGGCATAGGCCGCCCCGCGCATCCCATGCCCGTCATCGATGCCCTCATTGAGCCGTCTGGAATCGTGAAAAACGGCGAACAATTCGACGATCTGCAGGTCGGCCCCAGTGAGTTCGGCCAGCCGACGGCCATTCTCGAGGACCCGCGCCCAATGTGAAACGCCATGCGTCCCGCCGGGAGGCAGCGGATATTCGGACAGGATCGCTTGCAGTAGGGCCTGGCTGATCACGCAAAGCTCGACGCTGAGGAACTATCCAAGTGTAGCACCCCCGCTTCGACGACGCCGCGCCACAGATTTGGGCGCGAGGGTGACTTAAAGGAGGGATCCCCGGTCGCGGCCGGCGGCGCTGATGATGCGATCGAGCTCACCGAAGTCGAGCCAGACCAACCCGCAGCGTCCGCAATTGTCGATGACGACATTGCCGGGGCCGTAGTAGGGGTGGGTGTCCATGGGTTGGCGACAGGAAGGACAGGAAATCCCCCGCTGTAGCTCCTCCTTGTTCAAGGGCCGAGGCGGCCGGTCCTTCTCGGCGTATTCGGCGCGCAGGTAGCGAACGATGGTGTAGAAGTTCCACGACGGGACGAGGATCCCGTGACACTTGTTGCAGGTAAGGAGCTTGACTTCGTCGACAGTCCCCGAGACAAGGTCTTCGCGGCAGATCGGGCAGACCATGTTGGAGGATTCGCCGAGCAGGCGAACGCCATCCCGGTTGGCAATCGGGAAATGAAAGCTGCCGCAGTGGTCGCAGAAGAGGTAATCACGGCCTGGGACGGGGTTGAGCGGCGCTCCGCAATTTTCGCAGTTCAAGAGTTCGCTCCTCTCCACGTGAGTCGGATGCTCACGCGTGTGAACAGGATACAGCCCCTGGGCCTGGGGCTGTATCCCCTTTTGGTTCCACAAGCGCCCATGTCGGGCGAGATGGTTCGGCTGCCGCAGATCTCCGACCTGCCTGCCTGCACCCGAACGGCGCGAAGGGTGTCCTTGTGTTCTTCAAGGGCGCTGACGCACCCGTAAAGGGTGCGGCTACCAAACCGAATAAGGCCGCACCCGGACGTTCTGGTAGCCGCAGATCTCCGACCTGCGTCGGCTGTACTTCCTTGGCCCACTGCTTGACAGGCGCAGACTCAGTGAATCCGCATTGCCTCCACCCCCTGCTCACGATTCCTTCACGATCGTCTGGCACCCTATCCTCGAAATCTACAATCCTGAATGGAGGTCAGAATGTTCGGTCGATATGGTTGGAGAATCCTGGCGGGCCTGGTCCTGCTCGTCGTGCTTGCCGGGGCGGTCGGGCTCATCGGCTGGACCGCGTACAACACCGGGCTCGCCCAGGGCGCGGCCCAAGGCGCAGCGCAATTGGCGCCGCAGGCAGGGGGCCAACCCCTGCCCTATACCTTTGCGCCGTATCACTTCGCCCCGTTCGGCTACGGCTTCGGACTCCTGGGCTGTTTCGCCCCGCTCGTGTTCTTCTTCTTGGTCTTCGCGTTGTTCCGCCTGATTTTCTGGGGCGGGATAGGAGGACACCACCACTGGGGCATGGGACACCATGGACCGGGTGGGTTCCCAGGGTTCGCCCCGGACGACGTCCGCAACCGGTGGAGCGAGAAAGCCGAGGAGTGGCACCGGCAGATGCATGAGCAAGGCGGATCCGATGTTACCCCGGAAGACCGCGCCTAGAACCGGATGAACATGAGCAAAGGCATTACACGTCCCTCGACCCGTCAGGGGTCGAGGGACATGTCATCTGCGACCTCCGCAGCCTTTGCAGGGGCTCACAATTGGGGTTGAATAGAGGGAGAGGGCAGATGCCAGTTGTCCTGATCGTCGATGACGAAGCCAAGATCGTTCAACTCGGCCGTGACTACCTGGAGCAGGCCGGCTTCACCGTTCTTGTCGCCGCCGATGGGAACCAGGCCATCTCGGCCATCCGCTCCCGGAAGCCGGATCTGGTCGTGCTCGACCTCGGCCTCCCCGATCGAGACGGACTGGACATCACTCGCCAGGTCCGGAAAGACTCGAATGTGCCGATTATCATGCTCACCGCGCGCGGCGAGGAGACCGACAAGTTGGTCGGGCTCGAATTGGGCGCGGACGACTACATGGTCAAACCTTTCAGCCCGAAGGAGCTGGTGGCGCGTGTGCGGGCAGTGCTCCGCCGGGCGGAGGCCGATCCTTCGGCCAACAAGGACGTGCTCCGAGCGGCGGAGATCACGCTTGACGTGCCGCGCATGCGCGCCGAAGTCGCCGGCCACCCGATCGACCTGACGGCAACCGAGTTCCAGTTGTTGGCAGCCCTGGCCCGCCAACCCGGCCGAATCCTGACCCGCTCTCAACTCCTGGACGCGGTGCACGGGGTGGCGTTTGAGTCGTATGAGCGAGCGATCGACACGCACATCAAGAACCTGCGTCGCAAGATCGAGCCCAAGCCACGCGAGCCGCGCTACATCCTGACGGTGTACGGCGTGGGCTACAAGTTGGCTGACACGTGAACCAGGATCGCCTGTCTCGCCGCCGCTGGTTCCCACGCCACTTCCCGCGACATCGGCCGCCATGGTGGCCGGAAGATGAGTCCTGGCCGCCGCCACCCGCGGCAGACATGCGTCACTGGCGCAGGATGCGTGGCGCCTTCTTCCCGCGCATTGCAGCGATGTTCATCTTCATGCTGCTCGTCGGCGGTGCGGTCTGCGGGGCTACGTTATGGCTTCTGGGAGAGGTCCGTCTCCCTGCCGGAGGAGCGTGGCTTCCGCCTCTGGTCCTGATCGCCATTGGCCTGTTCTTGGCGGCGGGCTTGATCCCGGGAATGCGGGCGCTGGCGCTGCCGTTACGTGATCTGATCGATGCCGCCGGTCGAGTCGAGGCGGGCGATCTCACGGCACGCGTCGTCGAACGCGGTCCACGCGAGATGCGCGCCCTGGCCCGTTCGTTTAACGCCATGGTTGGGAGATTGAGGGCGACCGAGGGCCAGCGAGACCGGCTTCTGGCAGATGTGACCCACGAGTTGCGTACACCGGTAGCCGTGATCCAGGGCAACATCGAAGCGATGCTCGACGGTGTATATCCCGCCGACGACGACCACCTGGCCCCTGTCCTGGAAGAAACGCGCGTCCTTTCGCGTTTGATCGATGACCTGAGGACGCTCTCGCTGGCCGAGAGCGGCGCACTCGAGCTCCATCGCGAGCCGACGGATGTGGCGGTCCTTGCCGCGGAGGTCGTGGCAGCGTTCCGGAGCCAGGCTGAGGCCGGCGGCGTCGGTTTACAGGAGGATGTCCCTGACGATCTGCCGCTCGCCGATATCGATCCACTGCGCATCCGCGAGGTCCTGAGCAATCTGACTGCTAACGCGCTGCGGCACACACCGCGCGGGGGATCAGTGCGGATCACGGCCTCGGTGGATGGTGGACAAGAGGTGGTGATGACCGTCGCCGACACGGGCAGCGGGATCCCGGCGGCGGACCTGCCGCGCGTGTTCGATCGATTTTACAAATCGGCCGATTCGAAGGGCACCGGACTGGGGCTGGCGATCGCCAAGAATCTCGTTACGGCGCATGGGGGTGAGATCGGCGCAGGGAGCGCGGTTGGAGAGGGGACGACGGTCAGGTTTACACTACCACTGGAGAGCGATGGCTCATAGCTGTCGCAACGGCCGCGCCGTGTGCTCTCGAACCACTCCATCCCTCTAGAGCATCCTGCCTGCCCTAGCCGCCCTCGAAGAGCACAAGGACTCCACTACGCTTCGCTCCGGGTGCAGGCAAGCAGGCCAGGGAGCGGAGTGAGGCTCGGAGAGCCGAACGAAGTCGAAGGACCGCCCCCTTTTCTACTTCACATTCGAGAGCGACCCCAAGTCTGTGGCCTAGCGCGTGAGGGATTTCCAGCGTGAGAGCGCGCCTTGCGGCCCACTCGGGGATCGAAGGATCGCCTTCACGGATGGCTTGGCCCAGTCAGGTGACGGGACAGCATACTCGAAACCGGTCAAGAAGACGCGCTCGATCTTTTCACCAAGCAGATACTCGATCGCCATGATCTGCGGCTCGTCGTCCGGCGAGACCAGTGTCCAGGCCACCCCGTGCGCCTGAACGCGCGCCGTCCGCCCGATCCGATGCACATAGTCCTCGGCTTCATCTGGGACATCGAAGTTGACCACGTGCGAGATCCCGTCAATATCGAGTCCGCGCGCGGCGATGTTGGTCGCCACCAGGACCCGCGCTTTGCCGGATCGAAATCTGTCCAGGGCTTGTCCGCGATCCTTCTGGCTGAAGCCTCCGTGCATCTCCGTCACTGAGACGCCGGCCTGCCGGAGCTTGCGAGCAACAACGTCCGCATGCCGTTTCGTCCGGGTGAACACAAGAGCGCTCTCTACGTCCTTCTGACGGAGGAGCGCGATCAGCAAGGACTGCTTGAGGTGCTTTGGGACGGGGTAGATCTGCTGGCGGATGGCCTCCGGCGGGCGGGCATTGTCGATTTCGACCCGCACCGGCTTCTTCATGAACCGGTAGCTCAGGGCCTGGATCGCACTCGGCATTGTGGCCGAGAAGAGCATCGTCTGCCGCTCCGCCGGCGTGCGCCGGACGATCGATTCGATGTCCGGCAGAAAGCCCATGTCGAGCATGCGGTCGGCTTCGTCCAGAACGAGGATCTGCACATCGTCGAGGCGCACATTGCGCCGTTCCATGTGATCCATCAGCCGGCCCGGGGTTGCGATGACGAGGTCAACGCCCTGGCGGAGTTGATCTGTCTGGCGTCCGAGCGGAGCACCGCCGTAGATCACTGCGGTGCGCAGATCGGTGTACTGGGCGAACTGCCGGGTGTCATCGGTGATCTGCAAGGCCAGCTCGCGGGTGGGGGCAAGTACGAGCATCCTCGGTCCCCTGCGTCTTGCTCCGTCGGCATGGAGCCGCTGAAGCGAAGGCAGGACAAAGGCGGCTGTCTTTCCGGTGCCGGTCTGGGCGACGCCGAGCACGTCGCGACCCTCAAGCGCCGGCGGTATCGCCTGCACCTGGATCGGCGTTGGGTCTTCGAATTCCATCCGGCGCAGAGCTCGCCGCAATGGCTCGTGAAAGTTGAATTGCTCAAAACTCATTCGTGTTTCTATCTCATCCTTCATCTTAGATTTTTCTGCAAACAGAAACACCGCTCCGGAAAGGGAGCGGTGTCGGGGCCGATCCTGTTCACTGGGGTGAAGCTTACCACGGGTTTCGGGGCCTGTCAATCGCCGGGGGTGCCGCCCCTTGACAGCGTGACCGCCTTCCAGGCTCGAAGATGGCCCTGCAGGCGATCGGTTAAGCGGGTTCCCTTCGCCAGCTGTAGGGCCATTGTAGGGTCAAAACCCGGGCTGTCTCACTAGACTCAAATCACTTCCCTGGCCGGCCCTGCACTGCGCTGCTTCGGCCCGGCTCTATGCACAAGCACCGAGGAGGTGGCCGTGACAATCACCACAGTTATCTTCAGTCTGCTCTTCTTGGGTTTGGGGATGGGCATGATCTTCTGGGCTCGTTCGAGCCGGAAGAAGGCACGGGCCAGCCAGGCCTGGCCAATCGCCGTAGGAACCGTTGTCAGTTCGGAAGTCAAGGTTGAACGCAGCACCAGCTCGGTGGACGGCGAATTGCAGGAGACGGTCAGCTATCGGCCTATGGTGAGCTACCGTTACACCGTGGAAGGGGTGGAACACACCGGATCGCGCATCGCTTTCGGCCCAGCCGCGTACACAAAGGGATCGGCACAAACGACGGCGGGAAAGTACCCAGCCGGCGCCAGCTTGTCCGTTTTCTATAACCCCCAAAAGCCGGAGGAGGGGGTTCTCGAGACGAAAGCCAGCGGCAGCACTCTGCTCACGATCGGGGGCATCGTCTTCCTTCTGGTTGGCGCGAGCTTGGCCTGCTTGACCGTCATTCTGCTCCTGGGAGGCGCGCCCTCCTAGTCTGTCTCAAGTCCCCTGGCCCGCGGGCCCGAGTGTCATTTGATGCCCGGCGGCCGCCTGCGTCCTTGGCGCAGAGCCCCCTTCCCAGGACCTCGCAGGTCTGATACCATTACGAATCGTTGCGGCCTCGCCGACGTGCGGGGTCCTTTTTGGGTCTGGTCGGACGGCCGGACGCAGTGAGTGGAAATGCTGATCGAGCGAACCGAGCTGCGCAATATAGCCATCATCGCCCACGTTGACCATGGGAAGACAACCCTGGTGGATGGCATGCTCAAGCAGGCCAGGGTCTTCCGTGAGAACCAGCTCGTGGCCGAGCGGGTGATGGATTCGAATGAGCTCGAACGCGAACGGGGCATCACGATTCTCGCCAAGAATACCGCCATCACCATCCCCGATCCGCAAACGGGAACCCCGGTCAAGATCAACATCGTCGACACCCCCGGGCACGCCGATTTCGGCGGCGAGGTCGAGCGGGTGATGAATATGGTCGACGGGGTGCTCCTGCTGGTCGATGCCGCCGAAGGGCCCATGCCTCAGACGCGCTTCGTACTGAAGAAGGCGCTCGAGATGGACCACCGGGCGGTCGTGGTGATCAACAAAGTCGACCGTCAGGGGGCCGACCCCACGCTGGCCCTCAATCAGACCTTCGACCTCTTCATCCAGCTCGGGGCGAGCGATGCCCAGGCCGATTTTCCGGTGGTCTACACCAACGCCGTAACCGGACAGTCGGGTATGACAGCCGAGCTTGGGCCGACACTTCAGCCGTTGTTCGAGGCTATCCTTCGACACGTCCCCGCTCCGCGGGTCGACGTCGAAGCGCCGTTCCAGATGCTCGTCTCCACGTTGGGGTATGACGATTATCGCGGCGTGACCGCCACCGGCCGCATTACGGCCGGTCGTCTGAAAGTCGAAATGCCCATGGCCCGCATCACTCATACGGGCGAAGTGCATCCCGAGACGGCGCGGTATCTCTACCTGCATCAGGGATTGGAGAGGATCGAGGTCGAAGAGGTCAGCGCCGGGGACATCGTAGTCATCGCCGGACTCAAGGACGTCTCGATCGGCGAGACGCTGGCCGATCCCGAACATGCTGAAGCCTTGCCGGTCATCCATGTGGAAGAGCCAACGCTGCGGATGGAGTTCGCCGTCAATGCGTCGCCTTTTTCGGGCCGCGAGGGCCGCTGGAGCACTTCGCGCAAGTTGCGCGAGCGCCTGTTCAACGAGCTTCGAACCAACGTTGCATTGAATGTGGAAGAGACCGGATCCGCCGATCGCTTCAGCGTGTCGGGCCGCGGCGAGCTACACCTGGCGATCCTGATCGAGACCATGCGCCGAGAAGGCTACGAGTTCCAGGTCTCGCGACCAGAGGTCATCTTGCGCCACGAGGGGGGCGTGGTGCTCGAACCGTTCGAAGAAGTGTACATCGAGACCGCACCGGATGTCCTCGGCGCCGTGGTCGAGATGCTCGGCAGCCGACAGGGACAGATGCTGGACATGCAGGACACCAACGCGAGCGCGGTGCGGCTGCGTTACCTGGTGCCGACCCGCGGCTTGTTGGGCTTTCGCTACCACTTCATGACCGTCACCCGCGGGGCGGGTTTCCTGCACAGCATCTTCCACGGCTACCTTCCCATGACCGGCGGCCCGCTCGGCCGAGGTGGAGGGTCGCTGGTGGCCTGGGAGCCGGGGATCACGACCAGCTACGGATTGAAGAATGCCGAGGAACGCGGGACGTTGTTCGTCGGTCCGGGAGTCGAGGTCTACGAAGGTATGGTGGTTGGAGAGAACCAGCGCCCATCGGATCTGGTGATCAACGTGTGTAAGAAGAGGCATGTGACGAATGTGCGTTCGTCCATTCGTGAGATCGATGAGAGGCTCACCCCGCCGCGCGAGATTAGCCTGGACCAGGCGATCGAGTACTTGAAGGATGACGAGCTGCTCGAGGTGACGCCGAAGAGTTTGCGAATCCGCAAGAGGATCCTGGATGCGCGGACACGCGGGCGTGAGGACAAGCGCGCCAAGGAGGCGCTTGGGGCGTGAGCCTCAAGCCTCGCGCATGATTCCTTCGGTCTGCTCGCTTACGTCGCAGTCTTCCTGAGAGGTCGACCCCCACTCTGTAGTCCCCCGTTTTTGGCCTCTACCGCCTTGAGTTTCTGAATGAACGGGAGTCATAGTAGCCCCGCGACCCCAACAAGTCCGCGCACCGCTTAGGCCTTCAACGAGAGCGAGCCTCGAAGAGTATTACCATCAGCCCTGAGCACGTGGGAGCGGTTCAAATACCGGGCTCATCGCAAGGGAGACAACTCAGGTGGATCCGCTCTGACCTGGTGCTGAAGCATTGCCCACCTTCCCCATCCGCACCTGAACGCGATGCTTGATCGGAGCCTCCTCGAGTGTGACCACGTGGTCCGGCAGTCGTCGGCCATCGATCTCCGTCCAGGCAACCCCATGGTTCACCCCATCCGGGTTCTCAACGCGGATCTCATAGATCGACTCGCCGTGGCGATAATACAGGCGGAAGCCATGCCACCACGAAGGGATTACCGGGTCCACTCTCAATTGCCCCCGCCGGATCTTGAGGCCCAAGATTTCTTCAACCCAGACCCGGTACATCCATCCGGAAGAGCCTGTGTACCAGGTCCAGCCACCCCGACCGACGTGTCCGGCAAGGCGATACACATCGCCTGCGATGACATACGGCTCAACGCGATAACGCTCGACCTGGTCCGGTTCGCGGGTCCTTTCGATGGGGTTGAGCATCTGCAG
>MGOM01000144.1:18858-19211 GCA_001797105.1 Chloroflexi bacterium RBG_19FT_COMBO_62_14 | reverse complement strand
AATCGAGGCGTGGGTGTACTGCCCGCCGTTCTCGCGCACACCCGGGGGATAGCCCTTGATGTAGCCCGGATACATCCGCGACTTATCGAAGGGGGGCGTCAGCAGGAGGACCAGCTTCGCCTCCTGGAGGACCAGCTCCTCCCAGGCCGACTGTAACGCCTGGGAGGCCCGTGCGGGCGCCGCCCCCCCGCTGATCCAGGCCCAGGATTGCGGGAGCGAGGTGATGGAGGCCTCTTCGTTGCTGAATGAGCCGATAGGGCGGCCGTTATCGAGATACGCCCGACGATACCATCCCCCGTCCCACCCCTCTCGTTCGACCGTCTCCGCCAGGGTCTTGGCCCGCTGGCGTGCCA
>MGOM01000144.1:18105-18827 GCA_001797105.1 Chloroflexi bacterium RBG_19FT_COMBO_62_14 | reverse complement strand
CGACAGCTCAGCAAAATCGTTCAACACCTTAAATAGAAACCATCCCAGCCACACGCTCTCCCCTCTTCCTTCCACACCGACGCGGTTCAGAGCGTCATTCCAATCGTGACTGCCGATCAGGGGTAACCCATGCGGCCCCGAGGTCAGCCCGTGTTCGATCGCCAGCCGGCAATGCTCATACAAGCTGGCGCGCAAGATCGTCCCGTCTGGAGTGAGGAACGCTTCTTGTTCATCATCCTGCAATGGCCGCGAATCCACGAAGGACAGCTGCTCATCGAGCAGTCCTATGTCCCCCGTGACGCGAACGTAGTGCGTCACAGCATAGGGCAACCACAGCAGATCATCCGAGCAGCGCGAACGGAGACCGGCGCCGGACTGCGGGTGCCACCAGTGCTGAACATCTCCCTGAGGGAACTGCCGGCTTGCGGCGCGCAGGATGTGTTCGCGGGCAATGGCGGGCAAAACGTAAACAAAGGCCAGCACGTCTTGCAGCTGATCGCGAAAACCATAGGCTCCGCCCGACTGGTAGAAGCCCGAGCGCCCCCAGATCCGACAGCTAAGCGTCTGGTAGAGCAGCCACCGGTTCAAGAGCAGGTCCACCGAGAGCTCGGGCGTTTCGACGCTCAAAGTCCTGGGCAGCCTGTCCCACCAGGCGGCGGATCGCCTCAACGACTCCTCCACTTCGATGCTCTCGTTGTATCGATTGACCAGACGCTGAACCT
>MGOM01000144.1:12414-18058 GCA_001797105.1 Chloroflexi bacterium RBG_19FT_COMBO_62_14 | reverse complement strand
GATCGAGGATTGTCTGCAAGGCGGCACATGGATCCAACCCTGCTCCAGTCCGAGGCGAGAGCCCTTGCCGCTTCATGGCAGCTGGAGCGGCCAAGGATCCGTTACGTCCGATGAAGGCGGTACGGTCAGCCGTGTAGCTCCGTGGCTGCGGGAAGATCGCCGCGAAGGCGATCCGCCCGCCGTAGTCCGGATGATAACGATTGCGGGCGAGCATCGCTTTGGCTTGGATGTCCCAGCTGGTCACGACGTGCATCTGCGAATCCTCACGCGACTCGCCAAGTGTCCATTCAAGGTAGAACGTTACTGAAAGGCGGCGCCGCTTGGAAGAATCGTTGCGTAGACGCAGCCGCTGGATCCGCACTGGTTCGCCGCCTGCCTCATCCACGGGGACGAAGGTCGTCAGCTCTTGCTCGATCCCGTGGCTGTTGTGCTCAAAGACGGTAAAACCGGCGCCATGACGGGTCCGATACGCGTCGAGCTCGCGGATCGGTAGCGGCGTGGGGGTCCAGAAGGTTCCGCTCGCCTCATCGCGAATGTAGATCGCTTCGGATGGGGGATCCGCTACGGGATCGTTCGACCAGTCGATGAGACGGTTCTGCTGGCTATTGCCATACCAGACGAACCCTGAGCCGGACTCGGTGACCAATGAGCCGAAGGAAGGATTGGAGATCACGTTCACCCATGGGGCGGGGGTATGCTGGCGCGGCCCGAGGTAGATGACATATTCACGGCCATCCGGCGTGAAGCCGCCCAGGCCGTTGAAATAGGACAGATCCATGAAGGGCAAGGCCGCCGAGGGCTCATCGGCGACATGCCGAGTTGCCAGGCTGGCGGGCGCTGCGGGCGGCTCTCCTGGCGCAGCGAGCTGCTGCGCCATGGGTCCCCGGGCCGCCATCATCGTCACGCGCGCCGTCGTCAGTATCAGCGTCAGATCTTCATCTTGGACCTGATCCATATTGCGCAAGAATACGCCACCGGGCTGATCGACACCGGTGTAGACCGAGTAGCCTTGGACCAACCGGCTCAGCTCCTCGTTCAGGGGTTGGTCATACGAGGTCGATTCTTCGTTCAAGATCAACAGGTCGGCCTTCAGCCCATGACGGCTCCAATAGGTATGGGCCTGGAGCATCTGACGAACCAGGCTGAGATCGCGCGCTTCACCGATGCTCACGACTGCCAGCGGAAAGTCGCCCGAGATCCCGTACGCCCATAGGCGAGACTGGCCAATCTTGTTCTGTTGCAGCCGGTCAGGCGGAGGGCGCAATCGGCTGCTCGGGAAAAGTATGAAGCTGGCCAACTGTTGAAAGCGGCGTGCGTCGTCGGGCTGGATTCGCAAGAGGCGCAGCTCGAGCTGGGCGTGGGCCCAGGCCAAGTCCAGCGCCTGGCTGATAGCGTGCGGATCACGGTATTTGCTGATCATGTCCAGGACCTTCTCGCGCGAGTCAGCCGCACACAGCACGAGCGAGAATCGGAGTTCCTTCCCAGGCTCAATCGCCACCTTGCGGCGGAGACTGAGAATCGGATCCAACACAAAACCGGCTGTGTTGGATAGCCTGCCGTGCATTGCCGCCGGGTCGGCCAGGGTCTGACCGCGACCGATGAAGCGACTTCGGTCGCTCTCGAACTGCAACGCTCCTTCGCAGCCGTCATCGAAAGTCAGCCGGTGCCCGACATGAACCGGCGGGTCGTCCGGCGCGCGCGGCCGGCGAGAGGCGAGAAGGGCGCAGTCGGACGGTAGGGACTGTGTTTCAACGAAGAGCTTGCTGAACGCCGGATGCTGCCTGTCGGCGCTGTGAGGCGCCAAAGCCAGCTCGAGGTAACTCGTGATTTCCAGGTGCCGCGTTCGGTTCGAACGGTTGATCATGGTCACGCGGCGGATCTCGGCGTCATCCTCAGGCGAGACGATGATCTCGGTCTCGGTGTCAATTCCCTCGACCGACCACCCGAGTTCCGCCCGATCGATAGCCAGGCTGGCGGTATAGCCTTCGGACTCTCTCGGCACGGGTTGGTAGGTGGTCGACCAGAAGCGCTCGCTGTCCACGTCTCGGATATAGCAGAATGAGCCGGATGCGTCACGAGTCGTATCGGCGCGCCAGCGGGTGATATCCAGGTCGCGCCAGCGGCTGTAACCTCCTCCGGCGTTGGTGACCATCACTCCATAGCGGCCATTGCTCAGCAGAAGCGTCTTGGGGGTGGGAGTGTTCGGCGTGACAAATCTGCTGACAGACGGTGCCACCTCTGTTCCGGCCAGCCCTGCTTCGGGGCGGCCTTCAATCGGGATTCGAATCAAGGCCGGCGATACCGGAATCCTCTCGTACAGGAGCGGTTCAGTGGCGCGGACCCGACTGTCTGCATGAAACCTGCGTTGCATCACCAGATCATGGATGAAATTGTCGATCGCCAGGAAACTCATCGCCTGATGGTGAGCCATGTACGCCCGTACGATCACGCCGCGCCCGCCCTGGCGTTCGCGCGCACGGCTGAAATCGATCGACTCGAAAAAGCCGTAGTCATCCAGCAGACGCATCCGAGCCATCCGTTTCAGATTGCGCACAGCACTTCCTGGATCCAGGTTGAGCGCGAGCAACGTGGCATAGGGTGCGACCACAAGCTCTTCTTCCAACCCTCGTTTCAGCCCGAGCCTCGGCACGCCAAAGGCCTTGTACTGATAGTTCTTGTTGATGTCCAGGTCACCGTAGGCCGCCTCGGAAATCCCCCAGGGGACCGCCCGCCTTGAGCCATAGGCGATTTGTTGACGGATCGCTTCACGGCATGCACTATCCAGGAGCGAGTTCTCGAAGAGACGTTGTAGCAGGAACGGCATCATGTATTCGAACATCGTGCCGCTCCAGCTGAGCAGCACGCTTCGTCTGCCGATCGTACGGTACGGACGCTGCATCGCCAGCCAGTGATCGCTGCGGACCTCGCCCCGGGAGATGGCAACGAAACTGGCAAGGCGGGCCTCACTCGCCAGAAGGTCATAGTGCGAGCTGTCAAGTCGTTGCTCTCTGACGTTGTATCCTGTGCAGAAGAGCCTTCGCTCGGCATCATACAGGAAACGCATCTCCATCCCATCCGCCAGCCTGCGCCCCCTCTGGATGAGCCCCTCGGCTTGTCCTATCACCTCGCCGGCAAACCACCTTGCACGTGAGAATTCATCCAGCAGCCTGTGCAGCCACTCGGCCACGGGCTGGGGCAGGTCCGGGGCGGCCCCCCCGGCCGCCCTCAGGTCATCGACAAGCCCGACACTTCCGGAGGCGAGGACCTCCAGCGAGGGCGCCAGCGCCAAGGCCTGCCGGCGATCGAGAATCGCTCCCGGCCCCACCAGCATGGCCAGGGTCTCATCCGGCTCGGAGGCCAGCGAATCAACCCAGGTCAGGTAGCGGTCAAGCACCGCGATCCAGGCTGACAGTTGGCGCCGGATCTGCTCAGCCCAGTACGCCGGTTCGTCAACCCTCCCGGCAGCCTCGCGCAACTCCTCCGCCAGCATCTCTGCGGGCGAGACAGCTTTCCGGAGTCGAGACACGATCTGGCTGAGTTCATCTGGCGGAGAATCGAACAAAGCACCCAGCCGCTCGAGCGCATCGGAGATTGACGGCCTTAAGCTGGGCGCCCCCTCAAGCGAATGACGGAGTGCGTTGAGCGTGTCTGCCAGCCCCAACAGGGCGTTGGGCCCTACCACCGGATCTGTCATCAGATCGTGGATGCCGGACTCGAGAGTCCACAGGCTTGCGAGGAGATTGCCACTGTCGACCGTTGAGACGTAGCGTGGCTCTAGCGGTTCGAGGCCCACCACGTCATACCAATTCAGAAGATGGCCTCGGTAGAGTTCCAGTTTGTCGATCGTCTGATAGCTTTGCGTGAGACGCTCGACCACCTGATCGCCCGCCAAGTACCCGAAGTCGTACGCTCCCAACGCACTCAGCATCCACAGCCCGATATTGGTCGGGCTCGTCCTGGGCGCCACTGCGTTCTGATGGGACACCTGGTAGTTGTCAGGCGGAAGCCAGTTGGTTTCTGGTCTGACGAAATCGTCGAAATAGCGCCAGGTTTGCCGGGCGAGCCTCCGGATCATCTGCAAATCGCTCGCCGATACCTTTGTACGGCCGGGACGATGTCGTGTCTTTGAGGTCAGCCACCAGGCGACCAACGGGCAGATGAGCCAGAGCGACAAGAGTGGCGCCGCCGTTAGTAAACTGGAAGGTTGGAACCACCACACCCCGAGCCCGGCTGCCAGGGCGAACAGACTGATCTGCCCCATCTCCATGATGAAACCCTGCATCCTTCCAGCGGCCTGCCATTGGGCCACCTGAGCCGTGGTCCACTCCAGGAGCTTCCGCCGACTGAACCATCTCCGATAGCAGACGCGCGAGATCGCATGCAGGCCAACCCGCGCCCGGTGTGGGAGTAGAGTCATATCGACTAACGAGCGTAGCGTGTCATGCCACAGGTCGCCCCAGGTGAAGATTCTCTGGTCGGATCGGGATGTCGCCCAGGTCACAAGCAGGGCCAGGGGTTGAAAGAACACGGTCAGACCGACGAGTCCGGTGGCAGCCGCGGCGAAAACGGGAGAAGTCATCCAGCCGACTACCAGGAAGGCCAATGCGGCCGGAGGCACCAGGCTTCGACGGAGATTGTCGAAGATCTTCCAGCGATTGAGTATCGTCAGGGGGTTGCGGATCCTCTTCCCGTTGGGTCCTGGTACGTGCGGCAGGATCCAGTCAACGATCTGCCAGTCCCCGCGAATCCACCTGTGCTCACGCGCCGCAAACGATAGGTAGTCCGCAGGAAAATCGTCGTACAGTTCGATGTCGCTCGCCAGGCCCACTCTTACGTGCGCGCCCTCGATGAGATCGTGACTGAGCAGCAATTGTTCGGGGAAGCGGCCTGCCAAAGACCGGTAGAAGGCCCGTGGGTCATAGATCGCTTTCCCCAGGTAGGATCCCTCGCCCGCCAAATCCTGATAGACGTCTGATACCGCCTTCGTGTAAGGATCGGAACCGACCGGATCCGTGAACAGACGACTGAATGCGCTTGTCGTAGCGCTCGGTAGAGCGGTGCTCACGCGCGGTTGAATGATGGTGTAACCGCCGCCGACAGTAGTTCCATCTAGTGCGAGCCAGGGCCGGTTCAACGGATGGGACAGCGTCTCGATCAACCTGCGGGCCGTGTCGTGAGGGAGTTGCGTGTCGCTGTCGAGAGTGATTACGAAACGGGTGTTCGCCAATGGATCTGGATCGCCGACATGCACGATCTGTCGGCCACGGCGCGGCGGCTCCCCACACAGCAGGCGATTGAGGTCCTCGAGCTTCCCACGTTTCCGCTCCCACCCGATGTACTTGCCCTCCGACTCGCACCATTCTCGGTCCCGGTGGAACAGGTAGAAGCGGTTGGCCCCATAGCGGCTGTTGAGTGCTTCGATCCCCTCCACCGCAAGGCGGAGCATCGTCGCGTCTTCGTCCTTGTGTTCTTGGAGGGCATCGGGGAAGTCACTGAACAGGCCGAAGACGATGTTCGAGTCCGGGTTCGCAAGATAGCGGATCTCCAGCTTCTCGACCTCCTCGTGCACGGCGCGCTTGTTCGCCAGGAGGACGGGCACCACTACCAGTGTGCGGAAGGCGCCCGGAATGCCCTCCTTGCCGAA
>MGOM01000144.1:3083-12403 GCA_001797105.1 Chloroflexi bacterium RBG_19FT_COMBO_62_14 | reverse complement strand
GGAGTATCCGCGGCGGCATCAGCCGGGTCACCCAGTAGTTGACGGTTTCAACCGCCAGCTGACTCGCCGGCAGCAACGCCAGGACGGCTGCGACGAGGAGGAGCGCCGAGCTTGCCCCGGACCAGCTCGCCACGATCATGAAAACCGCCTCGTATACCGCGGTCGCCAGCCCGATCCCCCCAAGATAGAGCAACGCCGGATGTCGTCCGGCCCATTGAAGCCGCCGATAGCGAGCTCGCTCATGGCCGCCAAGCTCTCGAATCAAATCGCGGCGCGTCGGCCCGATGAGATAGCTGCCGACATGGTTCACACGCGGATCACCCGCAAGGTCGCCCGCTTGTGTCGATGCCAGTCTGACGGCTGTCCGGGCGACGTGTTCCTCGGAGGTGTCTGCTCCGCGGGCGATCTCCTCAACCGCGTGCCGATAGCGGTCCCGGGTGTCGAAGTCCATCATGCGATAGTCCCCGGACGGATCACCGCGCAAGACACCTTCCACACGGCTGAGACGTTCAAAGATCTCTCGCCAATCGAGTAGCGCCAGCTGCCGCAAGCTCGTAATCGCATTCCCCATCGACACCTGGTCCGCCGCTTGCCGGGCCTGCTGCGGGGGAACGAACTCGGCCAGTGGACTGCCCAGCCGGCGCTCCAGCCAACTGCGGGCGGGAACCAGCGCAGCGTCTTCGTCGTACAGCTGGCCGGTGAGCTGGACGGCGAAATAGGGGGTTGGCTCGGGTTGCTCCTGCGCCAGGGCCGCCAAGATCGAGAACAGCTGGTTGGGGTCCTGTCGGACGGTGGTAACGAGCCGGTTGGCCCAGAAGTCGCCTGCCTCACGTTGACGGAGACGTTGCACCACTTGTCCGGCCAGGACACGCACGCGATCGATCAAAGCGATCCGCAGCATCAGCGGCATCGCCCACAGCTCACCCATGGTCAATTGCTCAACCGATTGATACGTCTCGAGGAATTCGGCGATATTCGAGCGATCCAGGCGACCATCCGTGTGAGTGACCATCTCTGTCGCCAGCCTGAATGCACGCGGTTCGGCTCCAGCATAAGACCCCGGGCCAGCCATTTCAGCTGCGGGAAGCAGCGGCAACTCATGGTAGAAGTGCTTGGGTAGATTCTGCCTAACATTGTCGATGTGACCCTGAACGATGTAGGCGTTGTCTAGAATCCACTCCGCCGAAGGCGTGATCCCGAGTTCCAGCCTGGATGCCGCCTCAAGGTCCTGACGGACGGCGTTGATGGCCTTCTCGCACTCGTCGACAAGCCCGAGCAGGGGCTCTCCTTCCTCATGCGCCACCACCATGCGCTGCTCGGAAGCGAGCAGGAGCGCATGTTGCTCGAGCTGAACACCGGTGAGTGTTTCATCCTGGATGGCTTCCAGGGTATCAACCACGAACGATCGCCTGGGATGAAAGGGGTAAATGGACGGTTGGTTCTCGCCGATCCGGCGAAGGACAGCCAGGGCCAGGCTCAACGAAGGGACCTTACCTTGCAAGATCAGCACCGTCTCGTCAGGTACCAACCAGCGGGCATGCTTCTCCACCGTTTGCGTGTCGACCCCGAGCTGGATCCAAGGGGCGAGCAGCCAGCCTGCCACCCCCCCGATGACCATCGACACCCCGACGACCAGCTGAGCTGGCACGCCGGAAGTGATGGGTGTGAGTGCCACGGCCAGCAATCCGATGAGCGCACCGAGCGAGAGTCCACCTCCAGAACCCAAGAGTGCCTTCTGAAGCGGCCAGACGTTCCAGATGCGAATGCGGCCCTGGCGAGATTTATGGATCATGGCAACGCGGCCGAACCCCCTTCGCTGAAGCTGGCGCATCGCGGCGGAAGAGTCTTCCCGTGTGGAGTAGAAGCTGATCAGGGAACCAAGGTCAGTCATCAAGATTGCATTCGCGGAGGGGGCCTACGCATCTGGGAAAGGACTTCGTTAAACGAGCCTGTGGGCTGCGCTCTCGTACACTCGGATCAACACAGGATTCAAGTCAAGCACAGAATGCTCGCCAGACAGATCGCCCCGGCGGCCTCGAAAAGGTTGAACAACACACAGCTGGGCCAAGCACAGCGGATCTTTGCCCCAGGAGGCGCCCAAGGCTGGATTGAGTGCCGGGCAACTCGCTCATGATGATACCCCATGAGTCGCCGCAGGCACATGAAGGCCAGGCGGGAGCCTGGACGGTGAATCAGGCCGGCGGGCTGAGATCTCCGAGGGTCATTCGGGTTGAATCCATCCCCTGTCTGCCGGTTCTTGAGGGGCGGCGGAACCTGCCTCAATCACGGCCGTGCAAACACGGCGGTGAAGTAGCTCCCGTACGTGCTGTCGGCGCTGTACCCGTAGCCGATCCCGATCTCCGTGAAGTTGATGTTGAGGATGTTCGCTTTGTGGCCGGTGCTCTTCATCCACCAGTCGAAGGCTTGCTGCGGCGCGCTCGATGAAGATGAGCACGTGGCGAAGATGTTCTCCCCGACCCATGACCAGTCGTACCCTTCCGCCGATACACGATCTCCGACACCCGAACCGTCGGAACCTGTGTGCGAGAAGTAGTTGTTGCAGGCCATGTCGGCGCTGTGAGAGCGCGCAGCCGAGCGCGGTCTGCGGGGAGGTCGAGGAGTGTGTGGGTCCACCTCCCCCCATTATCCCCACCCGCCGCAACATGCGGCCATGGCCGGCTTGTACCAAAGGCTGGAGCGTGCCAAGAGGGGTCCTGCCTCAACTTGGACGATCTTGGCCGCGTCAGGCAGGCTCCCTCGTCATTGCACAGCTTGGCTCAGAACGGCCTCTGCCGGGACAGATGCGGACCCAGCACTCGGCCGGCTTGGCTGCGAGTCAATCGAGCCACCGATGGGATCAGGGTGAGACTGAGGTGATCGATCAGCGGCCTTGCGTGACAAACCAGCCGGTTGGCGCTTGAGCTTGAAGGCGCTCACGAGGACTCGGTAGATAGTGAGGAAAAG
Organism: Chloroflexi bacterium RBG_19FT_COMBO_62_14; assembly: GCA_001797105.1. Classification (GTDB taxonomy): domain Bacteria; phylum Chloroflexota; class Anaerolineae; order Anaerolineales; family E44-bin32. The sequence goes on along the minus strand of MGOM01000144.1, from coordinate 9,439 downwards.
CGTCGAACCTCCCGTCGTCCAGTAAAGGTCCCTGGCCCACCACGACTTGGTATCCGTGCCGCTCATCACACCATGCGCCATCGCCATCAAGAAGACGGCAAAGCTCAAGAAGTGGATCACGCGCCATGTTCGGTGTCCGAGCAACTTCCGGACGTAGAAACTCAGCCCGACCAGCGCCAACAAATAGAAAGAGAGCTGGCCAATGCCGACCCAGGCCGGCCGATAGGCGACCCCGGCAAAAGGGATCAACACCTGACCAACCGTGTAGCCGATGAACCGATCGCCGACGAGGATCAGCCCGTGGAACAATGCGAAAGCCAGGCCGATCAGGCTGACGTGCTGATGGATATCGAACGCGGTTGGGCCCCCGGGCCAGACCCTGGCCATTTTGTTGGTGATGATGAGGCCAAAGACCATCGACGCCCAGAGCAGAACATACGCGGCGAAGGCGCTCGATCGCGCCAGGTACCAATACGCCTTGGGTTCGGGCCCAAGGAGAGAGCTCGACAATCCGGGGACAACCCCCGGTAGAACAAAAACCGCTCCGAATGCCCCACCGACCGCAGCTAAGAGCATCAGACTGAGGGTCGTGAGAGGCATCGACGGGAGATCGTCGTACTCCTGGTCATTCGCGATCCCGGTCATGTCAACTCCAGAAGTAAGGTTGCATCCGCTGGCTTTGCAGCACTTCTTCAGACTCGAGCACGAGCAGGCCGGCCATCGAAGTTCGCTGGTTCAGCCAGGTCAGGCCATCCTGGCTGCCGAGAATAGCCACGACTTTGGCGGCGACCTCGGCTTCAAGAGCTGTAGGACCGACGACAGTCACGCTGAAGATGTCCGTCTTCGCCGGAAGCCCCGTCCGCGGATCGATGAGGTGGTGACGCCAATCTCCGTTTACTTTCTAGCGTCGGTAGTCACGCCCTGAGGTCGCCACGCCCCCGCGCTGGATCTTCAACATGGCAAGCCGCCCATCGCGGTTCCGAGGATCGGCCACAGCGATCGCCCAAGGCTGGCCTCCCGATTTCGGTCCGCTCACGGCGATATCGCCGCTGGCATCGACCATGACCGGCCCGGTCTTCTTCAACCGCCCAACCGCCCGGTCGGCGGCCCAGCCTTTCGCCACGCCTCCAAGATCGAGACGTACGCCGTGAGGGAGGCGCAAGGTGCGGCCGCGTGGATCGAACTCGATCGTCCGCCAGCCGGCCACCTCGGACGGCGCCAGGTCAGTCCCTCTCGAAGAAAGTTCGATCTTCTCGAAGCTCCTATCATAGCCGGCGGCTTCGAGCGCGCCCAAGATGGTCGGGACGACGATTCCCTGGCTGTAGTCTGCCGCCGCCAGGGCAGCTTGGATCACCTCTCCCATCCATGGGCTGACACTCTGCGAGGTCCCCTGTCCCCGATTGAGCTGACTCAACTCGCTGTCCCGGCGAAAGCGGCTCAGGCGTTCTTCCCAATGCTCGAACCACTCCGGCAGGCGCGCAAGCAGCTCGGCAGCCGTCTCTTGATCTGAGTCGATCGCCGCCGACATCCTGCAACCCATGGCTCGAAACTCTATCCTTTTCACGACAGCCTCAGCCAGACGAGCGACTGGTCGCATCGGGATCCGGGTCTTCCGCAGGAGGTGCCGGTCGGCTGACGGGCCGCAGGACCTGACGCATGGGTGTTGGCAACTCCGAGGGTGCTTGGATCCCGGCAAAAGTGGGTGGAGCGACGAGTGTCGGGAGCGGCTCCAACTGCGCCAGGATCTCCGGAGGGAGTTGTCCTCCGGCCTGAGGTGCGGCGGTGGTCCCGGACCGCGGGTCCTTGAGGCCGAGGACTGCCCAACCGCCCAGGGTCGTGACCAGCGCGCCGGCGCTGATCAGTGTTTTCAGGCTGTGTAGGCCACCCGTCTCCCGTTTGGAAGGTTGACGCTTCATATCTCCCGGCTCCCACACACCGCGCGACGGATTCCCCGATGAGGGCTCTGATCAGTCATCCCCGCCCTCATCCTCGCCTCCGCCGTCGTGTTCCTCTTCGCCCTTATGGTCGTCATCATCCGCGTGACCTCCGCCCCCGCCTCCCCTGCCGGACTGAGCGACGGCTGCTCCGCCCCCAGTACCGTTGTAAAGCACGGCCCCACTTGTGGCGTCGACATAGACCTTGCCCCGGCTTAGAATCACCTCATAAGCCACGACCCCCTGAAAGCTCACGAGCTCCGGTGTGGCGGTCAATGTGGCGCCCGGAACCACACCCATGGCAATCATGGCTGCCTGTTCCGGTGATACTGGATACGTCGGTTCCCCGGCTTGAGGTGTCTGGGTGGCCAGTTGTTGGTAAGCCTGCTCGAGCTGGGCGTTTGCCTGATCGAGGAGTTGACGGTAGGCCGCCTCGCGATCCTGCAAAAGGGCGTTGAGGTCCTCGGTAGGGACTGCGGTGGCGGTCGGAGCGGCCTGGGCGTTGGTCACTCGACCGGCGACGGCGCCTGCGGTCACCAGCATGAACGCAGACATGCCGGTGGTTAGTAGTAGTGCCAAGCGTTGACTCATGTCCATCCTCCAGTCGTATTAGGGACAATCTCGTTGGACACTTGCAGTCTGACCAGTTGCCACCCTACCTGACGCTCCTTGAGATTGAATTAGAATCCCTCTCGGGCTTTCCATTCCATTTCCAATGTTCCACGTCTATCCTTGCGCCGGAACGCACAATGCGAATACTGCTCATCGAAGATGACAAGAAACTGGCCAGCCTGATCGCGCGTGTGCTCGATGATGAGGGCCTCGGGATCGACCAGGCTCACGACGGAGACACCGGGTTGGAGCTGGCGCTGCGCGGGACATACGATGTGGTGATCGCCGACTGGATGCTTCCCGGCCGCGACGGGCCTGCCATCTGCAGGGCTATCCGCAGCGCCCGCCTCCCGACCGCCTCCTTGCTCCTGACGGCTCGTAGCCAGATTGAAGACCGAGTCGCCGGGCTCGACAGCGGCGCCGACGACTACATGGTCAAGCCTTTCGCTTTCGAAGAACTGCTGGCACGTGTGCGCGCCCTCGGACGTCGGTTCACCGAGTTGGGGAGCGATGTCTGGGAGCTGCGACACGGCGACCTCGTCATGGACTTGCGCGCCCATGCCGCCCGGCGCGGAGAACGACCGCTTGACTTGACCTCGACCGAATGGAAGCTGCTCGAGTGTTTCATGCGCCACCACGAACAGGTCCTTACCCGGGAGCAGATCCTGGACTATGTCTGGTCCTATGAGTCGGACGTGAGACCGACTTTGATCGACGTGTATGTTTCCTACTTGCGGGCCAAGCTCAAGGCTCCGGGCCAGCCAGACCCGATCCAGACCGTTCGGGGAGTTGGCTATCGTCTGGAGGCGGATCTTGTTTAGAGGCGTGCGTCTCCGTCTGACCCTGCTGTACCTCTTCGCCGCGATGGCGCTCATCGTGCTTCTCGGCGGCGGCACCTATGCCCTCGTTTCCAACTACTTCCGAACCTCGACCGACCTGGCCCTCCAGGTGAGAATGGCGCAGGAATTACAGCTGCTGGGACAACCCGTGCCGGCCGAGCTTGTGTCCGCCTCCCGGCAATGGATCTCCAGCCGAGTCTCACCGACGGTCACCGTCGTGGGTGCCCCTCCGATTCAGCCGATCTCGGGCGAAACTCAAGGCGACAGCGAGGGCGAGCGCGAAAGCGGGGAAGCGAACGAGCATGAGAACGAAGGTGAGGGGGTCGCGCATGAGATTCTCGAAGCCGATCCTTATGACGGCGAACTGGCGGCGATTTTCGCCCTTCCGCTAACGTCGGACGGCGAGTTGATCTCCGATCCAGGCGCATACGGTCTGCCCGTGGCCCCCGACCTGATGGCAGCCGCTGCAGCTGTGGCGAACGGCCGCGATCTCAGGACGGTCGAGGCGACCGACGGAAGCCATGTCCGCCTGCTGAGTTACCCCGTGAATGTGCGCGGCGGGCCACCTGTCCTCCAGTTGGGGAGGAGTCTCAGTGACCAGGACCGCGTCTTGAGTCAGCTGTTAATGGCGCTCTTGGCCTTAGGCGCGATCAGCTCCGTGGCCCTGACCGGCGCCAGTTGGTGGTTGGCGGGCCGATCGCTTCTCCCAGCCGAGCAAGCCTGGGAGAAGCAGCAGGTGTTCGTCGCCAATGCCAGCCATGAATTGCGGGCACCACTTACGCTGATCAGGGCCAGCGCCGAAGTCGCCCGGCGTGGCCTAGCCGAAGGGGATGGATCCGGCGAGCTCTTGGGGGACATCCTGGTCGAGGCCGACCACATGAGCAAGCTCGTAGATGACTTGCTCCTGTTGTCGCGCCTCGATGCCGGCCGGCTGAAGCTCGAGCGACAGCAGATCCTGATGAGTGACCTCCTGCCCGAGATTGCTCGTCAGGTGAACCGGGTCGCGGAAGAAAGGAGGATCTCGCTCCAACAGGGAGAAACCGGAGGATCGGCCCTGGCCGATCCGACGCGCCTTCGCCAGGTGCTCCTCATTCTTCTGGACAATGCGATGACCCACACCCCCGACGGGGGGCTTGTCCGCCTCGCCTCCCGTGTCGAGGGCAGGTTTGTGATGCTCGAAGTGAGTGACACGGGACGAGGTGTCCCGGCCGAGGATCTGCCGCGCGTGTTCGAGCGCTTCTACCGTGCCGACAAAGGGAACGGCAGCGGGCTGGGGCTGGCCATCGCCAAGTCTCTGGTCGAAGCCCAGAACGGGCAGCTCCGGCTTGAAAGCCGAGAGGGCTTGGGTACGAAGGCGATCATCAGCCTTCCCTCGGCCGAACGATAGGGGCAGACTTCGCAATTTGGCGATCGGTGCCTACGCCCTCCCACCTGCTCGGGCGTTCTTTCTGGATACGCCGTCCCCTCCCCGAACGTGGTCCGTCGCAACGAACGTCCTTGAATGGTGTTCAAGCAAGATTAGAACCCCATCGCACGAGCCAAGTCCAAGGAGGAGAATGCAATGAGCCAAATGTCTGGTATGCCGGCGGCACCGTCCATGGAGGCCGAGCGCAAGCCGGTGCTTTCGGCACGACAGATCGGCGTGGCCGCCGCATTCGGCGGAGCGGCGCTGGCCGTCGTGCTGGCCGGGATCACCATCCCCATCCCGGGCACCCCCGTCGTCACCGACCCGCGGGAGGTTTTCACCACGACCGGAGCATCCTTGACCGGCCCGGTCGGAGGCATCGTCATCGGGATCCTGGCAGGCATCGCCGAACCCGGTATCCCGCTGGCCAGTCTGCTCGCCCATATCATCGGCGGAATCTATAGCGGATTTGTCTACAAGAACCTCAGCTACCGTTTCCGAGAGAACAACGTCACCCGCCTCGTCCTGTGGGTGGTTCAGGTGCTTGGTTACTACTTTGTAGTTGTTGTGCCGTTGTTCGTGGTCGGACTGGTCCTGTTCTACCCGGACCCGGAGTATGGTGGTTTCGTCGCCCTCCTCGGTGTGCTCGAGGCAAGCGTGATCCCCGAAGCCATCTTCACGACGGTCGTCACCACGATCGTCATGGCCGCGCTGCCCGAGCGCTATCGCCGACCCCTCTGGTAACCCGGCCCGCCTGTGTCGGCCTAACGCGATCCGGCTTACGCCCCCAGTCCGCAGCGCCCCCTTCGTCTGCGGACTGGGGTGTTGGTATGCCGGCCTCTTGAAGGCATGACAGACGACATCGAGTTCCGCAACGTCTCATTCCGGTATGAGGGCTCTCAGGCATACGCCCTGCAGGGGATCGACTTGCGTGTTCCGGTCGGCCAGATCGTCCTGATCACCGGCCCGGCTGGGAGCGGCAAGACAACTCTGTGCAGTTGCATCAACGGACTCATCCCGCACTATCACGAAGGCGAACTGACCGGTGAGGTCCTGGTGCGCGGGTACAACACACGCAAGACACGCATCGGCGGCCTCTCCTCACTCGTAGGCCTGGTCTTCCAGGACCCGGAAAGCCAGTTGGTGACCGCCAGCGTCGGCGACGAGGTGGCTTTCGGCCCCGAGAACCTCGGGGTGCCTCGGCAGGAGATCAATCAGCGCGTCGCGGCCGCGCTCGACGCCACGCGCCTCACGGGTTATGACGAGCGTGATCCGCACAGCCTGTCCGGGGGAGAACAACAGGCCTGCGTCATCGCATCGATTTATGCCATGCATCCCGAGATATACGTCATGGACGAGCCTATGGCCAATCTCGACCCCGTCGGCCGGGCGCAGGTCTTACAGCTGGTGGTGGATGTCGCCAAGCGGCGCGGCAAAACTCTGGTCGTCGTCGAGCACGCGTTGGAGGAAGTGCTTCCTCTCGTCGACCGGGTCATCGTGCTCTACCGTGGGCGGATCGTCCGCGAGGGCTCGGTCGAAGAGGTGATGGCCGCCGGGGACTTGCCG
>MGOM01000144.1:264-3075 GCA_001797105.1 Chloroflexi bacterium RBG_19FT_COMBO_62_14 | reverse complement strand
CGGCTGGCAGAGCGGGTCGGCATCGACGGAACGATACTCAAGCCGGAGGCGTTCTACTCGGCGCTCCGCTCGCGCTACGAGCTTGGCACGATCGAGCGCGACGGGTCCGGATCAGACCCGCCCATCTCCACCCCGGCGGCGATCGTGATTGAGGGCCTGAGCTACTCGTACGACGGCCGGAACGCGGCCCTAGACGGTGTGGACCTGCGTGTGGCCGAAGGCGAGTTGGTGGCGATCCTCGGCCGGAACGGATCGGGTAAGACGACCCTGGTTCGCCACATGATCGGCCTGCTGCAGGCGGGCAGCGGCCGCGTAACCGTTCTGGGGAAGGACGTGTCCGTGACGCCCACCCACGAACTGGCGCGGGATGTCGGGTTCTGCTTTCAGAACCCCAACCATCAGATCGTCTCGTTCACCGTGCGCGATGAGATGGCCTTCGGCCTCAAGGCGCATGAGGTTGACGTCTCCGAACACGACCAGCGGATCCGCGAAGCCCTGGCTACGGTGGGGCTGCTGGACAGCCTCGAGGCCGAAGTCTTCGACCTGGGCAAGGGGCAGAAACAACGACTGGCGTTGGCCTCGGTCCTGACGCTCAGGCCGCGGATTCTTATCATTGATGAACCGACCACGGGCCAGGATCCGCAGATGGCCCTGGAGATCTTCGACATCATTAAGCGGCTCAACGATGCCGGGGCGACGATCCTGATCATCACGCACAAGATCGACTATGCCGCCGCCTACGCCGATCGGGCGGTGGTCATGGGCTTCGGTCAGGTGAGCTTCGACGGATCGTTCCACGATCTCCTGGGGGACATCGAGTTGATGCGGAGCAACTCCCTCGATCTGCCCGACACGACCAAACTCGCCGTGCTCCTGGCCAAACACGGCGTCCCTCCCTGGCTGTCGACCTATGCCGAACTGGAGCATGCCGTCGACCGTCTGCTGGAGGCGTCGCGTGCCCATTGAGTATCAGAAAGGTGACTCGACCCTGCATGGGTTGGACGCACGGACAAAAATCCTGTTGTTCATCGGGCTGACCCTGATCTCCGTCGTCGTCATCGATCCGGTCTTCATCGCCGCTCTCTTCATCATTCTGTATCAGCTCGGCGCCATGGCGGTCGATCGGCAGATCCTCAACCGCAACCTGCGTGTTCTCGTGGTAATCTTCTTGACCTTCTCGCTCTTCCAGATCCTATTCTTCACGCCCAAGGAGGCGGTGTTCCTCTTCTATCTCATCCCCAGGGTCAATTGGATCCCGGTGACGATCCAGGGCCTTGTCCGAGGGGTGGCAGTATTCTTCCGTTTCTTCATTGTGGTCCTTTCGGTGCATCTGATGCTGTACACGACACCCCCGGTGGATCTCGTCCTGGGTCTGACACGCCGGGAACACAAACGCCCGATTGGGCCGGCGCTGGCGGCCTCCGCCGTTCTGGCCGCTGTGCTTTTCGCCATCGCTGTCCTCTCGTTTCCCGATGAGATCCAGCGCATTCCCCTCGCGCCAGGATGGCGGCTGGCTGCGGTCGCAACCGGCGTGTTGATCCTGGGCTACGTGGTCTACAACCTGGCGAGCCATGGTCTGCCGCCCGAGATGGGGATGGCGCTCAGCATCGGCTTCGCCACGGTCGGGATCCTGTCGCAACAATCGCAGAAGATCACCGACGCACAGAAGGCGCGCGGCTATGATGTCCGGCCCAAGAATCTGGTCCGGCGGGTGCAGGTGCTAACTGCGCTCTTGATTCCGATCTTTCTGGCGACGCTCGAGCGATCCCAAGATATCGCTATTGCCATCTTGGCCCGGGCCTTCGACTACAATATCGGTGCCCGCACCTACCGCCGCCAGTTGAAGTTTCGAACCCGAGATTATCTGGTGATGGCGATCATCGTGGGTCTGCTCCTGGGAAGCATGGCCCTCGAGCGCAACGGCTGGGGAAATCCGACCGAGAAGTTCATCCTCGGGGTTATCGGGCAGTAGGGCTTGGGCTGGTCTATGACCCGGCGGCGCGAGAGCTCGATCCCGCCCATGCCGGCACTTGAGCATATTCGGCGTTCGTTGCCCCGAGCTCCTCGGTTGTCTTGTTCGACCCTGATCGAAACCTCGCCTCGACCTTTCAGCAGGCAACATGATGTAAACGGCCTTTTAGCGGAGTGAAGGAGGTCAATCATGAAGGAGCACTTTCTCGATGGCAGTGTGACCCAACCATTTTGGGACAGCGGCGTCGAGCCCCGGCTTGTGATCGCCTCGGGTGACACGGTCACCTTCGATTGCCCCGAGCCGTGTGGGCAGGTCACACCCGACTGGAATGACGACGATCTGGCCAATATCAGTTTCGATCCGATCCACGCCCTTGTAGGTTCGGTATACGTCGAAGGTGCTGAGCCGGGGTTTTCGCTACAGGTCGAAGTCGTGAAGATGGAGAACAAGAAATGGGGCTGGTCGGGCCACCTGAAAGGATTCGGCTTGCTGGCCGACGACTTCGACTTCGCCTACATCCATCACTGGGAGCTCGATGACCAGACTTGCCGCTTCGGCGTGAAAGACATCCGTGTCCCATTCGAACCGTTTTGTGGGACGATGGGCGTGGCCCCGGCCGAAGGCGGGCGGGTCGACACGATTTCCCCTCGCGCCAACGGCGGAAACATCGACATCTGCCACTTGACCCCGGGCTCGACCGTGTGGTTCCCGGTACTGCGGGAGGGGGCGTTGTTCGCCTGCGGCGATTGTCATAGCGCCCAGGGCAGCGGCGAAGTATGCGGTACCGGGGTCGAAACGCCGATGCTGGCGACCTTGCGCTTCACGCTGCGGAAGGACAT
>MGOM01000144.1:0-147 GCA_001797105.1 Chloroflexi bacterium RBG_19FT_COMBO_62_14 | reverse complement strand
GCGACAGATGATCGAATGGGTTGTCGGGAAGTACGGGGTGACCCGCAGCCAGGCCTACCTGCTTTGCAGCACCGCCATGGATCTCCAGATCAGCGAGATCGTAGATGCGCCGAATTGGATCGTGTCGGCCTACATGCCGCTGGGGGT
>MGOM01000143.1:8772-8872 GCA_001797105.1 Chloroflexi bacterium RBG_19FT_COMBO_62_14 | reverse complement strand
CCCACCTTACCGCTGCTGCCTCTCGGCCCTGACGGGGTTCGGAGGGATTCCGCCGCGCCGGGCCGTCCCGGACGCTCGCCTCGAGCATACTGGGCCGTCC
>MGOM01000143.1:8057-8624 GCA_001797105.1 Chloroflexi bacterium RBG_19FT_COMBO_62_14 | reverse complement strand
GCCTTTCGGCTCACGCGCTCTCCAGGCGCGCGCGTTAGACCAGACTACGCAACCTCTCCAATTCGCCACCCGAGTTCCCCCGGCGGCCGCGGGATTATAACATGCAGGCTTCAGTTGGCCGGAAGCGGCAGGGTCCAGATGTTGTAATCGATCGCCGAGCGAAACGCGATGTACATCCCATCCGGTGAAACTGACCAATCATTGTTCGCGATTTCGAACTCGACTTCTCCTGGCGCAAAGAGGCGTGTCATATTCCCGCTGGTCGTATCTAATTCCCACAACCCATCCCCGGCTTCATTCGTCTCCAGCGGAACGACCAGCAGCCTTTCCTCGCTACGCCAGCGGTAAGACCCGAACAGCTCCAACTGCCGGGCGCTGCCCTCGCCAGTCGGGATCACCCACACGCCGTTACGGGATGGGTCATCTCCAAACGCAATGAAGAAAGCAAGCCAGCCTCCGGTCGGAGAGACAAGGGCGCCTTCGACCTCTTGCGCTTCGATGAGCAGTCGCGGTTCGCCGCCCTGCGAGGGGACTCGCCAGACGCCTCTCGGCCCACCCGTTCGGAGA
>MGOM01000143.1:5154-7962 GCA_001797105.1 Chloroflexi bacterium RBG_19FT_COMBO_62_14 | reverse complement strand
GTTGCTGATCCAGATTGAGCGGTGTATCAGATCCAGATTCTCGACCTTCTCTGATGACTCCGTCCATGCTATCTTCTGAGTGCCGTGAGAGAAGTGAATAGCCCGGCCGCTGGTCGGGATCAACCACTGCTTGCCGTCTTCGACCCTTTCGATCGCGACATTCTCCCCCGAGGGAGTCACCCGATAGGCATCGTCAGCCGAGTACCAGACAGGCCCACGAACGACCAGCCTTGCAGATCCTCCAGTCCTGGGGACGCCGTAAATCGAGGCCGGTTGAGTTGGAACGGGGCGGGCGATGAATCGAACTTCCTGAGAATCGCCGGACCAGAAGACCCCCGGGCAGCAGCCGCCATGAGTGAGACTGATCGGATCCCATGACGTCGGGTTGGCCGTGGGCGCGACGGAGAATGCTGGTGTGAGGGTGGAAGTCGGCATCGCCGTCGGTTCAGCCGTTGAAAGCAAATTGGAAGGCTGGTCAATCGCCACCTGCTCCTCGACGACGGCCGGTTGGGCGCTGGCCTGCTGGGCGCAGGCAGCACATGCGACGACAGCAAGGATGGTGATCGAACGGTGCATCAGGCTACCATCGCGGGGGCGGCCAGGTTTCCGAGTACTCATTGAGCAAGGGGCCGCCGAAGATCACGTCCGGCTGATCCAGCAAGTTCTGCCAGCGGAGAGGATCCTCCAGATCTTGTTGAAACGCCTGCATGCTCGCTCCAAAGAGAGTGATCTGATCCCAGTCGGCGTCGATCAGCAGCAGCGGGTTGTAGCCGATCCGGTGCCCAGGGACGTTTCGGATCTCCAGGTGGAGATGTGGCCGGGATACGCACGTCCGATCGGGATCACCGACCAGTGCGACCTCCTCGCCTGCCTTGACCTGCTGATCGAGCTTGAGGTTGGGCCGGGTCAGCAGGTGTCCATAGAATGAGGCGTATCCGTTAGGGTGGTTGATCATCAGGTTGTGCGGGGCGGCGCCGTGATAGGCATTGTCCACACCGACAACAACACCATCCCCGATGGCCACGATCGGAGTCCCGCAGCGGGCGGCGAAATCAACCCCAAAATGCATCCCCTGCCCGGCGGGGTATATCGATCGCCGATTGGTATAGGCAAAGGTCGTGTTCCCATAGGGCTGGATCAGGAGCCAAGTACTCGGCCCCGGAGGGGTGGTGAATGGAAGGATGAAGGGTGGGCCGTCATCGGCCGGAGCGGCAGCAGCAATTGCCCGGCTATGGACGGCCAAGAGCAGCATTAACGCCGGCCAAACCTTCAGCCTCGAGGCGGCCCGGCGCCAGCCAACCGGCGAAGGCAGTGGTGCGACCGGCGTCACCGCTTCACCAATCGCGTGAGCTCCGGCTCTCCTGCCGGCGGGAAGAGATCGGCCAGGACCTCTGGGGCGTAGTGTTCGACCATGTCCGACGAAAGCCCGTTTGCGCGGCAGATCTCGGCGTAGAAGCGCGCGCTCGGTCGCTCGCGCCTTTCCTGCGTCACGGCGTCCAGCTCCCACAATCCGAAGCGCTGGGTCCAGCCGCGCTCCCACTCGAAATTGTCGACCAGGCTCCAGTGGTAGTAGCCGAGGACCGGCCAATTGATATTCACCGCTCGCCAGAGTACTCGGATGTGAGTTGCCAGATAGCGCGGGCGAATCGAGTCGTCGGGATCTTCGATCCCATTCTCGGTCACGATGATCGGAATGCCAAATCCATTGGCCCAACGCAATGCATGCCAGAACCCCTCCGGTACATTGGCGATGAAACCGGATGGGCTCAAGTCCGAACCGGGCGGGTATGTGCCAACAGCCAGGGCACGGGCGGGGTGCAGCAAATTGAATCCGAATTGCTCTGTCGAGTAGTAGTTCAATCCGATGAAATCTTGCGTGCGTGCCGCCTTGGGGACGCGTTGTGTCGCGCCCGGAAGCCGAAGGCTCCCGACGTGAGCCGCTATGGCGACGGCGTCGTTAAAGATCTGCTCCCGGAAGTGGGCGATCCAGCGGTCGAGCGGGCTTCTCGGGTTGGCCGGCCGGAGTCCGCGATAGTGATGTGCCAGCCCGACCTGCGCCTGGGGCTGGATCTCATGGATCGCGTGATAGGCGGCAGCATGCGCCAAGACAATGTTGCGAATGGCATTGAATGTCGCCGTTAGAGAGTGTTGACCGGGCGGGAAGACGCCTGTCAGGTGAGCCAGGAAGGCGACCAGGTTAGGCTCATTGATGGTCACCCATGTATCGACCAGGTCCTGGAGCCCGGCGACGGCCTTGCGGACAAATCGTTCGAAGTGGCCGACGATCGCTTCGTTTGTCCACCCTCCCCGCTCGGCCAGCCAAATGGGGAGTGTGAAGTGATTGAGCGTGACCATTGGGACCAGGCCGCGCTCGCGCGCCCCGCGCAGCAGCTCACGGTAGAAACCGAGCGCCGACTCGTCCCATGTGGCCGGCGTGGGCTCGATTCGGCTCCACTCGAGTGATAGCCTGTGTGCGTTTTGCGCTCCGGAGGCGGCTCGATCGAAGTCTTCCTTCCACCGGCCGCCCCACCAATCACAGGCCAGGCCCGAGCTTTGGCCGAGGGCGATCCGGCTTGGCTGCTGCTCCCAGGCCCACCAGTCATTGTTGGTGTTGCCACCCTCGACTTGATGCGAGGCTGTCGCCGTTCCCCACCGGAAGCCGGGAGGGAATGAGTAGGTGGCTCGCACAGGAGGTCGGCTCACGGGGCGCCGCTGGCCAGAACGGCATTACCGATAACTGTGCGGACGCCCGTCGGGCGGAATCCCAGCGCGGCCGCTTCGTGTTGGGCCTCATTGTCGCCTGATTCG
>MGOM01000143.1:863-5086 GCA_001797105.1 Chloroflexi bacterium RBG_19FT_COMBO_62_14 | reverse complement strand
GAGGCGCCTCTCGCGCGCTTCCGGCTGGACCTCGAGATAGACTTCGGCGAAGTACTCTCCCATCCAGTTCAGCCCAGCCGCGGCGACTACGTTGTCGCGCGAGCGGATCTCATAACGCGGCCATCCGGTCGGCGTCAGGGCCTCGACGACGAGCACATTGATCAGAGGCTCAAACTCTTGCGGCGAGAGGCGCAAGAGTTCAAGCACCTGGGGCTCATCCACCTCAAGGACACCTTCCACCCAGCCTTTCTGATCGACCGGGAGATGGAGCAGGGCCGGTCTACCGGAGCTTAGCCCCTCGCGCAAGAGGGCGATCAAGGGGTACGGTTGGCCGGCAAATGGGAGCGCCACCGGGCGGAAAAGGTCGAGACCGGTGTTGGCCAGGGCCAGGAACCCACTCGGCGCATTGTCATTGGCGTAATAGCCAAAGAGCTTTACTTTCGAGGCCGCATGGTGCAGCGCGTAGTAGCCCGCCGTTGCATCCGCCGCCGAGCGACGGTCCAGCAGAGTGGCCAGCTGCATGCGGTCTTCCGGGGCGATCGGCCGAACCTGTGCCATCGAGCGGGGATTGTAGCCGCAAGCCGTCTCGTCGCCAAGCCTCACCTTGCCGGGCCCTCCCAAAGCCGATATAGTAGCCAGCGATGCGCCGCGCGCTCTCGTTCACGACTCTTGCCGTCTCAATGATCTTCCTCCTCGGCGCCGCTCAGCTGGGGGGCTGTTCGAGCATCGGCTCCCCGGCCGCTTCTTCCACGGACAACGACGACCTGACCGTGGCCGATGTCTTCGACGCATTCTGGACGGAGAAGGGGGGCCTGGCGACGTTTGGCCCGCCACTCGAACCAGCTCATGACGATAACACGCTTCTCCGCCAGACCTTTCTCAACGTCGAGCTGGTTTTCGAAACGCGAGCCACAACGCCCTCGCAGATCTACCTGGCGCCCCTCGGACGAAGCCTCGGGCTGGCGGAGCCGCCCGCCCCCGCCCCGACAAAGTCAGGCGCGCGTTACTTCAAGACGACAGGACACACGCTGTTCACAGGCTTTGTCCAAGCCTTCGATCAATTCGGCGGCGAGACGACGATAGGTGATCCGATCTCCGAGGTCGCGTTCCGGGACGGTCTGGTGGTCCAGTACTTCGAGAATGCGGGCCTCTACCGCGAGCAGTCCGCCGCCCCCACCGAAGTGCACATGCTCGCTTTCGGCCTGGCGGCCAGGTCGGGGCCAGACAAGTCACCTCCTCCGGGTTTCCAGGCGGTCCTGCCGCCGGCCACACGACCCAGGCCCTTTGCCCCGTTCCTCGATCGATATGGCGGGGAAGCGGTCTTCGGCGTCCCCCTAACAGACCCGCACCTGGCTCCGGACGGGGCACTCGAGCAGATCTACGAACGAGCGGCACTGTTCTCACCCAGTGGTACGCCGGCGGAAGTCCGACTTCGCCCCCTGGGGCGGGCGTTCGGAGCAGCGGATCCCCCCAATCCTCGACCAGCGGACCCGCAAGCGCTCTACTTCTCGGAGACCGGGCACACCTTGGGGTTAGCATTCGCCAGCTTCTTCGTCGGCCATGGAGGTCAGGAGGTCTTGGGGCTCCCGCTGGCGGAGGCCGACAGCCTCGATGGAGTCCTCAGCCAACGATTCGAGAATGCCATCCTTCAATACCGCTTCGATCTCCCCCCGAGCCTGGCGATACAACTTGCCCCACTGGGCGAAGAGTATTTGAATCGTTTGCCCATCGGGTCTTCCCCTAGCCCGGCTCCCCTCGGCCCCTCACCGGCAGCACCGACTGCAGAGTACGATGCGACCGGAGTGGCTCTCCTCAGAACGTGGGTCGAGAAACCAATCTTGCCGCCCGGGATGGAACAGACGATCTTCGTGGAAATCCTTCGACCCGATAGGTCGCCGTGGCCAGGCGTCGCGCCGGTGATCGTGGTAAACGGGCCTGAGGGAAAGGTCTACCCGCCGGTCCCGCTGACAAACCCTGAAGGCTTGACTGCGGTCACCCTAAGAGTGGACGGGCTCGCCGCAGGCGAGATCGTGACCTACGATGTGGCAGTCGCGGGAGAGGCCGGGATCGGGTACGCGACCGGGGAATTCGCGGGTGGTCTCGTCAAAGGTACGCCGTGATTTTCGCCGACCTGCTGGCCCTCGCGCCTGGTCGTCTCACTCACCGTTGGCCGGGGCTTCTGCCGCGAGCAGGACGTCCTCGATCTTCGGTCCGAGGCTGAAAACGCGAGCAGTGAATGGGATCGGAGCATCAGAGACGTCCTCCGGTCCGACCTCGATTTCGGTGAAACCAACGATTTGCCCATTCAGGTCCAGCCCCATCACCAGGATGACGAGCCTACCCACGACCGCTTCCTCCCCTTGAGTGATCTGCGCATCCCCTGATACTGTCCACACCATGCCATCGAACGAGGCTTCGGTCGCGGCCTGCCCCAAAGTGACCTCGTGATAGCGCGTACTCGGATCGGCGGCCGGGATCGCGCCCAAGAGCTTCGTTCGCACGATGAAGGGCTGTGGGACGGGAGCTGGGAAAGTGGCCGCCACCGGCAGAGTGCCTCCCGGTCGAAGGAGGTTGAGAGGGGTGTAGGCCTGGGTCGAGCCCGAGGTCTCGCCGGAGGCAGAGAAGAGCGTGAGTTGGACCATCACCCCTTCTACCGCCTCGTCTGTCAGGTTCGAGACGGCGGCCAGGCAAGCCAGGCCGCCGCTGATGGTCGGATAACAAGCGGCCTCTGACAGCAGGACGGGCACCGGGGTCGTCGTCGGCAGCTCGGGGATCAACTGCCCGCCCTCGGCACCGGGGATCGTGAGCTGTTGCCCGATGCTCAACAGTCTCGGATTGATTCCAGGATTGGATGCGAGAAGCACCTCCAGACTGATCCCATAGCGGGCAGCGATGATCAGCAGGGTCTCATTCTGTTCGACCGTGTGTGTGAACGGTGTGGCGGTAGGTTGAGGTGTCACCTCTGGGACAAACGGTTCTCGAGGAGGCGTGACTGTCGCTTCGGGGATAGCTGGTCGATATGGACGAAGTGTTACGGTCGCTGCCGGCGTGGGTGTGATGACCGTGGTGGAGCATCCGACGGCTGCAAGCACCACGAGAGCGGACATTCTTCGAAACCCCAGGGCCACGGCTGGCGATTATACCAATCTCCCCCGCATTGTGCGCCTCACGGCGCTGTGCTAGACTTCGGATCCAGTCCTCCAGGGTTAGTTCTTGGCTCAAACCGCGCACTCCACCCTCGATGAAGCCATCGCCGCGATCCGCAAGGGGGATCGCACCAAAGCGCGCGAGCTCCTCGGCCGTCTGCTTCGCACGGACTCGAGCAACGCCGAATACTGGGTGTGGATGAGTGCCGTCTCCGAAAGCCAGAGCGAAAAAATCCGTTGCCTGGAGTCGGCCCTTAAGCTCGATCCGAATTCCAAAGCCGCCAGGCGTGGGTTGGTTGTCCTCGGAGCACGGCCTCTCGACAAGTCCCAGGCCCCACCTCCCCTCAAGATTCGGAGACGGCAAATCGCCTCGGTCGCGACGGGGGCCTCGATGGGAGGGGTTCACGTCAATTGGGTGATGACCGGCGCGAGCCTGCTCGGCGTAATCGGAATCTTGGGAACCGTTGGGGTCTACCTCATTCTGCGTCCGCCAGCCTCCGTCCCGCCGGCCCCCACCTTGCCTCCGGTGCGCTCCCCCACCGAGCAGGCGACGCCAAGCCTTCCACCAGCCACGGCGACCCGCATCCCGGCCTCCACCCGCATCTTGCGAACGCCGATCCCGAGTGAGCTCGCAGGCACTCCCCTGGTCTTCTTCGTTCCCATGACGCCGACCCCGACGCCGCTCCTGGGAGTGACGCCTCACCCGAGCTATGAAGATTATGCGGCAGGTGTGGAGGCTCTCAAACGCGGCGACTATGAGCAGGCGATCAGCCACATGGACTACGTAATCGGGCTCGATCCCGGCCTGCCGGATGCGCACTATTTGCGCGGCGAGGCCTTGCGACTCTCCGGCCGAGTGGGTGATTCCATCGCCGAGTACGACAAGGCGATTCTGGCAAAGCAGGACTTCGCTCCAGCCTATCTCGGTCGAGGCCTGGCGATCTTACTGATCAATCCCGATGACCTCCCCGCCGACTTTGACAGGGCGATCCAATACGACCCAAGTTTGATCGACGCCCACCTCGCCAAGGCCGACTACTACGCCTCGAAACGCCTATGGAAGACGATGGAGGAAAC
>MGOM01000143.1:0-801 GCA_001797105.1 Chloroflexi bacterium RBG_19FT_COMBO_62_14 | reverse complement strand
CGCAAATCAACGGCGAGAAGTTTGCCGAGGCCCTGGAAAGCGCAATCGAGGGGAGCGCGGACGACCCGAGCATGCTCGATGGATACTATGCCCTGGGTCGCGCCTACGACGCCCTTGAGAACTACGGGGCCGCCCTCTGGCCGCTCATGACGTACGTCGCCTACGCCCCGGAAGACCAGCGTGGGTGGGCTTACCTGGGTGAAGCCCAAGTCGGTGTGGGGGACCTTGAGCAGGCAGCGATCTCGCTCGAACGGGCTCTGGAGATCAACGATCGCTATGCACCGGCCTATCTTGCCCGAGGGTATCTTCGGATGGAGCTCGGACAGTATCCGCAGGCGCTCGACGACTTCAACCAGGCCGTCCGTTTTGGCCCGGATAGCTACCGGCTCACCTTCGGTTTCGGAAAGGTCTACTACTTACTGGGCAATTACCCGAGCGCCATCCGGCCGCTCAACACGGCCATCAGTATGACTACGGACGAGCGCAAAATGGCTGAGGGTTATGCGCTTCTGGCGTTGATTTTCGAGACGAACCCCGACAACGTCAACGACGCCATCCTCCGGTGGCAGTGGATCTTGCAGCTTCCCGGTGCCGCGCCGGAGACTCGAGCATTGGCCGAGCAGCATCTGCTGCAATTGACCGGCTCGATCCCTCCGCCGTCTACGAGGACAGCGACCGTGCCACCCGGTGGTCCGACTTCCACTCGATCGCCGACCCCCCCGACACTTGCCTCCAGCGCCACCGTTGCCCCTACTTCCGGCGCTGGGACGGCGACAGCCTCCCCGACAAGCACTCCCTGAC
>MGOM01000142.1:99796-102584 GCA_001797105.1 Chloroflexi bacterium RBG_19FT_COMBO_62_14 | reverse complement strand
CTACACCTTTCTCGTAGGTGTCACCCATCATGGGGTGGAGCTCCCCGCCGTCTACAAGCCGGCCCAAGGCGAACGACCGCTGTGGGACTTCGACCAGGGGACGCTGTCGGCACGCGAGGTCGCTGCCTATGTCACCAGCCATGCCCTGGGTTGGGACTTTGTACCGCCGACAGTCCTGCGCCCTAACGGGCCGGCCGGCCCCGGCTCGCTCCAACTGTTTGTCGAAGCCGATCCCGAGCGTCATTACTTCACCTTCAGTCAAGCCGAAAAACAACAGCTCCGGCCGGTGGCCGTTTTCGACGCTCTGATCAACAATGCCGATCGCAAGGGGGGTCATGTTCTTCTCGCCCCGGATGGGCGTCTCTGGCTCATCGACCACGGGCTATGCTTCCATGTCGAAGAGAAACTCCGCACGGTAATCTGGGACTTCGCCGGTGAGCCAATCCCGGATGGTCTCAAGCAAGACCTGATCCGCTTCCGAGACGGATTGGCGGGCGACATCCGGCTCAAAACGCTTTATGATCCGCTGCTTTCCGAAGAAGAACTCGAAGCCCTGTCGGTGCGCCTCGAACGCCTTCTGGCCCACGGGCGCTTCCCCATGCCCAACTCGGAAAGACCCTATCCCTGGCCGTTGGTCTGAGAGACAGCCCCGCTCGCCCGATCTCATCCATGCCCGCAGGAGTCTTGAGACGGCGCGCAGGGTGAGTCGCATCTGTCCGTTCCAGGCCGCGCACGCAGCGTTTGCCAGGTTGTCATCTCACATGCCGCCCCCCGATTCTGAGCACTTGTGGTAAAGTGCTAGCCGCATCCCACCCCCCGGGAGAGTTGGAATGGAGAGCACGGACGGCGCTTTGGAGAACGGTGATAAGCTCCTCGACCGCCTGCTCGGATTGAGGATCCGGCTCGACGCCGGAACCCTCATCTTCACCACCCTTATCATCCTGGCGATCATCACCCGTTTCTACAACCTGGGTGCCCGGGTGATGAGCCACGACGAGACTACTCACGTCTACTTCTCCTGGCAGTACGAGCAGGGTCGCGGCTATCAGCACGACCCGCTCTCGCACGGACCTCTTCAGTTCCATTTGCCCGCACTTTCGTATTTCTTGTTCGGCGCCAGCGACGCCACGGCGCGCACACCCGCGGCCGTGATGGGCGTCCTGGCGGTCGGAATGGTCTGGCTCTTCCGCCGCTGGCTCGGTCGCACCGGCACATGGGTGGCTGGCGCCTTGATGCTTGTCTCCCCGTTCATACTCTATTACACGCGATATGCCCGTGAGGATCCCTATGTCATTGTTGAGACCATGCTCATGGTCGGGGCGGCCTTCCACTACATGGAAACCAGGCAGTCCAAATGGCTTTATCTTCTTGCCTTCGCCCTAGCTCTCGAATTCACGACCAAAGAAACATCCTTCATCTACGCAGCTCAGATGCTGATTTTCTTCGGGGGGCTCTTCGCCTACGAGGCCTTTCGGGGACCGTGGCACCGGCGGATGCACAGGGTGTGGTACTTGATCGGCCTCCCAACCGCGATCCTCGGCTTGGGTGTGGCGATGGTTGTGTTCCTGAGTCAACGCACAAGCGCCGGGGAATCTCCGGAGGTCGCCGCCTCACCCCTGATCGGCCTGGGAGCATTGCTGGCGCTGGCGGGTACGATTCTGATGGCCGCCGCGCTCCTCTTGAACTATGGCACAAGCCTACGCAAAGATTTCCTGTCTCTTGACGTCTTGATCATCATCGCCACGGTGACTCTTCCGCAGCTCGGCGCCCTCCCGGCCCAGGCCCTCGGCTGGAACCCCCTGACGTACGACGATCCGGCCATTCTGTCGCGCACGGTATCCGTAGTTGTCGGGCTGGCTATTGTGGCGGTCGGCCTGGGGATCGCTTGGGACTGGCGTCGTTGGACTATCGCCGCAGGAGTTTTCCTGGCGGTCTACATTCCTCTTTATACGAGCCTATTCAGTTACCCCTTCGGCTTTT
Organism: Chloroflexi bacterium RBG_19FT_COMBO_62_14; assembly: GCA_001797105.1. GTDB lineage: Bacteria > Chloroflexota > Anaerolineae > Anaerolineales > E44-bin32. Next base: position 100,604 of record MGOM01000142.1, on the reverse strand, counting down.
TCACAGGTCTGGTCGCCTCGCTAGGTTATTGGTTGGTACAGCAAGGCGTTCAGAGGGGTAGCCAGCCACTCTATTACTACGTGCTCATCCAGATCCCGTTTTACGAGTTCTTGCCGGCGGTGGGGGCACTCATGGCAGGCTGGGCCGGCCTTCGGGCGATCGGCCGTCGGTCTCCCACCCGGGTCACTCCGACTGACGCCGCCTCGGATGCCTCAGCCCAAGGCGCCGGGCCGAGCTCGCTCATTCTGCCGTTCATGGGCTACTGGGTCCTCACCGCCATCGCCGCCTACACCTACGCCGGCGAACGAATGCCCTGGTTGACCGTCCATATCGCCATTCCGCTCATCCTGCTCGCCGGATGGGGGATCGGGCAGGCGATCGACTCGATTGATTGGAAACAGTTCCGGTCGGACCGGGGGGCCGTGGTTGCCCTGCTGGCGGTCCTAGCCATCCTCGGCCTGGCCAGGGCCTTCGGCTATCTCCTGGGTAGTCCTGCTCCCTTCCAAGGATCAGAACTGGATCAACTGGAGACGACTACAGGACTGATCACGGCCGCCGCCGTGGGGATTGGCGCGGGGATCGCCGTCTTTGCCTTGGGCCGCCAATGGAGGCTCGATCAACTCATTCGCGTTGCAGGCATTGCCGTCCTGGCACTTCTCTTCTTGGTCACAGTCCGGACCAGCTTTCGAGCCGCCTATGTCAATTACGATAACGCAAAGGAGTTCCTTGTTTACGCCCATGGCGCCGCCGGCCCGAAGCTCGCCTTGCAGGAGATCGAGGAACTCTCGCGGCGCACGACCGGCGGGCT
>MGOM01000142.1:99220-99787 GCA_001797105.1 Chloroflexi bacterium RBG_19FT_COMBO_62_14 | reverse complement strand
CATCGGGTACGACAACGAAAGTCTGTATCCGTACTGGTGGTACTTGCGCGACTATCCAAACAGCCATTACTTCGCCCAGAATCCCGGCCGCGATCTGCAGAACTACCCGCTGATCCTCGCCGGGGCCGGGAATTGGGCCAAGGTCGAACCGATCCTGCGCGACAGATACTACATCCTCGAATACACCCGTCTGTGGTGGCCGATGCAGGATTACTTCGGCCTGACTTGGGACCGCGTATGGGGGGCCCTTTCTTCAGCCGGGTATAGGGCTGCATTGTGGGACATTTGGTTCAACCGTGACTACACCGCATACGGCCAGCTCTCGAACAAGGATTTCGCCTTGCGTAACTGGGATCCGGCCGAAAAAATGCGACTGTATGTTCGAAAAGACGTCGCGGCTACGATCTGGCAATATGGGATCGCACCGACCGCGTTGGAACCGATCACGTTCGAGGACCCGTACGCCTCCCAGATGATCACGCTGGCGGCGGAACAGGTGATTGGCGAGCCGGGAACGGAGCCCGGACAGTTCTCCCACCCGCGCGGCCTGGCAGTGGCGCCGGACGG
>MGOM01000142.1:95086-99195 GCA_001797105.1 Chloroflexi bacterium RBG_19FT_COMBO_62_14 | reverse complement strand
AACCATCGCCTCCAGCACCTGACCAGCTCGGGCGAGGTGATATCCGTCTGGGGCCGGTTCGCCGACCTTTCCGCCGGAGAAGCTCCGGGAGGGACTTTTAATGAGCCCTGGGGAGTCGCCGTCGCACCGGACGGGACGGTCTATGTCGCCGACACGTGGAATCATCGCATTCAACACTTCAATCAGGATGGCGAATTCCTGAACATGTTCGGTCACTTTGGGCAGGCCGACACACCGGACGCCTTCTGGGGCCCGAGGGCTGTGGCGATTGATTCCGCGGGCCGGATCTTCGTTTCTGACACCGGCAACAAGCGGATCGTGATCTTCGATGCACAAGGGAACTCACTCGGCTCGATGGGTTCGGGCGGCGTCGGCGTCGGTGAGTTCGACGAGCCGGTCGGACTGGCCGTCAACGCCGCCGGACGCCTCTTCGTTGACGACGCCTGGAACCAGCGCATTCAGGTCTTCGAGGAGACCAGCCCCAACCAATACGAGGCCGTTCTCGAATGGCCTATCGATGGATGGTTCGGTCAATCGCTGGAGAACAAGCCGTACATCAGCCTCGGCCCTGCCGGCCAGGTGTGCACGACGGATCCGGAGTCCTATCGTGTGCTGTGCTTTGGCGAGGATGGCGATTTCCTATACGGGTGGGGCGAATTCGGCGAGGAGGACATGCAGTTCAGTCTGCCTGCCGGCATCGCCCTCGACAGCGCTTGCGGAGCCTGGATCACCGACAGCGCCAACAACCGGGTGATGAAGTTCGTACTACCCGGCTGTGAGTGACCGAGACCGTCCCCTGACTGGACGGACGCCGGACGCCCAGGTCTGACGATCTCCTCTCCCAGCGGGTGTGTCCCTCACGCCAAGGGATGCTGATGCCCTCATTGAATCTGGCCTTGGTGGGCTTTGGCAACGACGGGCGCGGGCTCGGGCGGGTACTGCTCGACGAGCCAGGGATCGGCGTCGCTCATGCGGCCTCGATAGCCAGCCGCGGGTGATTGCCCCCAGGTGCAACGGGCAGACGGCCCAACTGACACCCTGGCTTGCCCGATGAGGAGTTTTCCAGCCCGCGCAGGCTGTCAATCGGCCGCCAGTTTCTCCGCGATTCATCCCTCCGCCATGCCCGAGAGTCAGAAGGGTCGTGGTGCTGCCGTGCCTCCTGAGCGGCCAACGTTCATGCCGACGGCGATCCGGGAAGCCCTCCCTAGCGGTTGGCACCCCGCCTGACCCGAGATTAGTCTCGCCTCGGCAGGCTGGCCCGGCTCCCCAGGCTGCGATGTGCGTCGAGCCTACGCCGAGTTCTGCCCCGCCCAGGGATTTCCCCCGAAGTGAAACACGCCAAACGGCCCGTGCCCGGGTCCGCCACACTGCGCTCGGCCCATACGGGCCCGCCCTCTAGACTTGGACTAGGTGGACCAGATGGCCAACGCGAACGTGGTGTTTGAGCCCGGGAGTGACGAGGTGACCCGATGTGCGATCAGGGTCCTATCCGAGCACGGGCTTCACTCGATCCGGAGTTTCGACCTGCGTTCGGCTATGGAGGCATGGCCAGACTGTGAGTGCCCGCACCATGGCTCAGCCAAGTGCACTTGTCAGTACGTTGTGTTGCTGGTCTACGGATCCCGCAACACACCTGTAACCGTGGTTGTCCACACCAATAGCGGTCGAATAGACTTCCGAATCATGCACGACTCAACTGCCATGTCTGACCTGACGCTCGCAGAACGGATCAAGGTGGCTCTCGACGAAGTCTCGCTAAGTTTGCATTCTGCGAGTCGGGCATCGGCGAAGGTCGCATCGGACGTCGGATGAGATCATGCAGTCTGAACGCGTCTCTCGACCAGATCTGTTCACGCAGATGGGGTTCGGCCTGAGTTACGAGGGGATCTTGAGCGTCGGACGGGCCGGCAGGGTGGTCCCTCGCAGCACGCGGGGAGCCGACGCAAACGTGCCTTGTCACGCCCAATCCCCGCTTTCATAGTCCATGGGAAAGGAAACACCGGATGATATCCTCAACTCGATTGCTCAGCCTCCCGGTGGAAGGGATGAGTTGCGCTTCATGCGTCTCCCACGTGGAGGAAGCGCTCAGGGATACCCCTGGCGTTTCGGAGGTCGTCGTCAATCTGGGCACGCGCAAGGCCAGCCTGGCCTACGATCCTGCTCAGGTCACTCTAGGGGAAATCATTGGCGCCGTGGGCGACGTCGGCTATAGCGTGCCAACAGCCGAGTTGACCCTCGATGTGCGCGGCATGACGTGTGCTTCGTGTGTCGCACACGTCGAAGGCGCATTGACGGAACTGGACGGGGTCACTGCAGCCGTGGTGAATCTGGGTCTGGGTACCGCCCGCGTAACCCATGTCCCCGACGTGGTCTCCCCGGGCGCCATGAAGCGCGCCGTGCGGGACGTTGGCTATGAAGCGCAAGAGCGCAGTAAAGGAGCCGACGTCCTCGACCGCGAGCGGCAGGAGCGCCAGGATGAAATCCGGCGTCAGGGTCGCCGCCTATTGACCGCGGGCCTGATCGGGTTGGTAGTAATGGTCGGGACGTTTTACGACATGCTCGGCCCGTTCAAGGCCTATGTGCCAGTCTGGCTCTCCTACAGATGGGTTATCGGTCTGTTGACGACGCCTATTGTCCTCGGCCCGGGCCGGCAGTTCTTCACAAACTCGTGGAAGGGCCTCAAGCATGGCGTTACCGATATGAACCTGTTGTACGCCACGGGTATCGGCGCGGCTTACGGCATCGCCGTGATCAACACCGTCTTCCCCAAGGCAGGCTTCGGCGGTGAGGGTGCGACATTCTTTGAAAGCGCGGCGCTGCTGACGGCCTTCATCATTCTGGGCAGGTGGCTCGAGGCGCTGACGCGTGGCCGCACGTCTGAAGCGATTCGCAAACTGATGAAGCTCCAGCCGAAAGTCGCCCGTCTCATCCGCGACGGCACGGAGAGAGAGATCCCGGCAGATGAAGTTGAGATCGGCGACCTGATCCTGGTGCGCCCGGGCGAGAGCGTCCCGGTCGACGGCATGCTGACGGAGGGATATTCGGCCGTAGATGAGTCGATGCTCACCGGTGAAAGTCTCCCGGTGGAGAAGCAGACGGGCGACTCGGTCATCGGCGGCACGCTGAACAAGACCGGCGCGTTCAAGTTCACCGCGATGCGCGTTGGCAAGGACACAGCTCTGGCGCAGATCATTAAGCTGGTCGAGGACGCCCAGGCGAGCAAGGCCCCCATTCAGAAGATGGCTGACTGGGTGGCCGGCCACTTCATCCTTGGGGTGCACATGTTGGCCGTGGCCGTTTTCCTCTTCTGGTTCTTTTTCGGGTATCGTATGTACTTCGACCCGGCTTCGGCCTTCATATTGTCCCCCTACAGGCTGGGAGAGATCGGTGTTTTCGGATTCTCACTCCTGCTCTCTGTGACTGTCCTCGTGATCTCGTGTCCATGCGCGGTGGGGCTGGCTACGCCGAGTGCAATGATGGCGGGAACGGGCAAGGCCGCCGAACACGGGGTCTTGTTCAAAGGTGCCGAAGCTATCGAGAACGCCAGCAAACTGGCGACGATCGTATTCGACAAGACCGGCACTCTAACGAAAGGTGAACCGTCCGTGACAGACGTCATCGTAAGCGGCGGTGGGGCTTGGAGCGCCCACGATGCGCCGGTTGATCAGCTTGAGGGGCGTCTACTCCGAATGGCCGCCGCGACCGAGAAGAACAGCGAACATCCACTGGGGGAGGCGATCGTGCGCGGCGCCGAGGCACGGGGCGTAAAGGTCGAGGACCCGGAGTCCTTCAACTCCATCCCGGGGCAAGGTGTGGAAGCCCAGGTAGCAGGCCGGAGCGTCTTGCTTGGAAATCGGAGATTGATGAGCGAATGCGGCGTAGACTTCAGTGGGCTGATGCCAAGGGCCGAAAGGCTGGAAGTTGAGGGTAAGACGGTGATGTTCATCAGCGTGGACGGGCAACCGGCCGGCCTCGTCGCCGTCGCCGATACGCTGAAAGAGCACACCGCCGAAGCCATCCACCGTCTGCATGGCTTCGGGATAGAAACGGCAATGATCACCGGCGACAACCGCCGCACCGCCGAGGCGATCGCCCGCCAGACGGGGATC
>MGOM01000142.1:55500-95068 GCA_001797105.1 Chloroflexi bacterium RBG_19FT_COMBO_62_14 | reverse complement strand
GTCTTGCCTCAGGACAAGGCTGCCGAAATCAGGCGATTGCAGTCAGGAGGCGGGCCGAAGCCGGTATTCGTGGGCATGGTAGGCGACGGGGTAAACGATGCGCCGGCGCTGGCCCAGGCCGATGTCGGGATGGCGATCGGCTCCGGTACCGATGTCGCCAAGGAAACCGGAGATGTGATCCTGATCAAGGACGACGTCCGGGATGTTATCGTCGCGCTCGAAGTGGCGCGGGCCACGATGCGCAAGGTAAAGCAGAACCTGTTCTGGGCCTTCGTCTACAACACGCTCGGCATTCCACTCGGCGCAGGCCTGTTCTACCCGTTAGTTTCGCTGATCATCAGCCCGGAGCTGGCCGGATTGATGATGGCAGTCAGTTCCATCTCCGTCACCCTCAACACACTGCTCCTCAGGGGCTTCAAGCCCTCCGTCCGCGCCGGCACGGCCGAACCACAACTCAGGCTTGCCCCAGCCGGCGCCGGTGCGGACTGAGAAAGGACGTCCGAGCATGGACCATCGAGAAGTCGAAAAAGCAGTCGCGAATTGGAGCGCAGCAATCTACATCCCGATTTCGCTGGGCGCAGGGTTAACATTCCTACTGGCGGCCACCCTGGCCGGGAACTACCCACCGGTGGCGAAGGTCGGTGGCGCCATCTGGGTCGGGATTCTCAGCCTGATCGTCTCGATGCCGATCGTCACCTCGCGCGTCAAGAAACGCTGGCGAAACAAATCATGAGACAAGCCCCGATGAAGACTGCGATCGTGTTGGCGATGCATGGCGCGCCGCCGCGCCATTTCCCTGCCCACGAGACGACGGAGAATGACCCCCTCCATGCCGGGTCCCTGGAAATGACGGAACATCTTCGGCAGGCCACAGGCTGTTAGGTGATTAAGGGGTTCAACATTCACGCGGATGAGATGCTGCTGGCGTTCGCCGTCTGGCTCTGCAGTCTCCCCCTCATTGCGTTCTTGGTCATCCCGCTGTTTGGCCTGGGGACGGCTGGGGGCGTTGCGCTAGGTGTCTTGATCATCCTGATGGCGATCTGCTGGGGCGCGTGCGGCTGGAAGATGAGACATGATAATTCCGAGATGAAGAGAAATCAGTGAAGGAGGTGTACCACCATGAAAGTAGATCCGGTATGCCGAATGCAGGTGGACGAGAAGACGGCCGCCGGCAACTCGGAATATAAGGGAGAGACGTACTACTTCTGTTCGCCCGGCTGTAAAAGGTCATTCGACAAGGAACCGGAGAAGTACGTCCGAGGAGCGCAGCCCCACGGCGGGGAACACGCCAGGCATCACTAGCGTTCCCCCGCGTTTTCACACTATCCACTGTCGGTCTTCACAGGTTCTTCATGGGGCAAGGTTAAGCTAGTCGGTAGAGTTCTTCTACGGAGGCATGGATGAACAAAGGACTACAGTGGATCGTCGGGATCAGCGTCACCCTAATCGCCCTGACCGTTGTCGCTTCAACGGTCCTTCCATTCTTGGCTCCCCAGATTGGCTGGGGTGGCTGGGCGGGGATGATGGGGCCAAATCATATGTTTGGAGGAAGAGCCACAATGGGTGGATTCGGGATGATGCCTTTCTTAGGACTGGGGATGTTGCTCGGGCCGGTGCTGGTGGTCGGACTTATCGTCGTGGGGGTACTCTGGCTGGCACGGAGCCTGACCCCGCCGGTGGCCCCCAGGCTGCCCGCTGCCAGCGCGGCGGAAGCCTGCCGACACTGCGGCAGCCCGCTTCAGGCCGGCTGGAAGGCCTGCCCCTACTGCGGCGAGAAAGTGGCCTGAGGGAGCTCCATCGCAACACAAGCGGGCCGGAGGCGAGATGCTCCGGCCCTTTCACGTTTGCCGGTCGCCTCCTGCCGCCATGCCCCTGTTCCAAGCCGGCCCACGGCAGCGCTTCACAAGTCCACGCCCCAGGTGGATCTCCCCGCGCATGGCTCACCGCCTGATGCGTGGGACGAATGATCGTCGTCGTCGTTGAGTAACTTGCCGCGCCCTGCGCTGAACTGGCCATCTAACCTACGCCAGGGGAGCTGCCTCCCTCGTTGCGACGGCGATAAAGACGAGTCCCAGCAGATAGTGGTGCACCTGCACCTCGCCAAAGGCGCGGCGTATCTCGTCAAGCGATTGGTGGCTCATCTCCACACCACAGATGTGTGGCAGAAACTGAAGGAATCCTGGCAGAGCATGCAGGCTTGACCGCATCTCGAGGGAGACGAATCGCCCACCGGGTACCAGCACGCGTTTGACCTCCTCGATCCCCCGCACGTAGTCCGGGATGATGTTTAGCGAATACGAACATATCGCCCTGTCAAACGAAGCGTCGGCGAAAGGCAGGTGCGCCGCGTCCGCCTCACGGGCTTCGACATTCTCCCATGCGTGCTGGGCGATGCGCCGGCGGGCCATGTCCAGCATGGCCGGCGTCAGGTCCGCGCCGATCACGAGGCCTTCTTTCCCAACCAACTTACGCAGGTGTGGGAGGTTCAGGCCCGTGCCACAGCCGAGGTCAAGGATACGTTCACCGCGCTGAACCCCCAGTGCCAGGCGCGCCGTGCGTCGTAACGGCAGAGACCACGAGTGTGTTGCATCATAAACAGGAGCCCAATCGGTAAACGTCTTGCGGACAGTATCCAGCGTCATGATCGAAATGCCTCCCACCATTACAGACCGGAATCCACCCCACACAGGCCGTCAGTCGAGGGTTCGTGACCTTTCAATCCGAGGGGCTCCGGGTAACAGTGTTGCCGGGCGTTCTGTCGCGGCGGCTCCTGGCTGATGATCTGTCGTCGTGGCGTTGGCTCGACCCATCGACCGGCTTGAGACTGCCCGTATGAACAGGTCGGGGTGGCTCAGACCGACTTACGGGGCACGAACGATCATGGTCCCCACCATTCCGGCCTCTTTGTGCCCGGGCACTGTGCAGAAGAACTCGTACGTTCCCGCCTTCGTCGGCGTGAACTCGAAAGAATTGGAGGCATTCATGGCTGCCGCCATGTGAAGCTGCGGGTCGACGGCCATTTCGCCCATCTCGTGCCCCGCCATCGGTTCACCCGTTGCCCCCATCGACATCAGCGGGATTTCCATGATGCTGAAATCGTGATCGACCGAGTCGCTGTTGCGGAGTGTCAACTTTACCGGTTCACCGGCTGTCACCTCAAACGTCGAGGGTTGGTAGTGCATCCCGGTCGACTCCAGGGTGATCTCCAAAGGGCGACTCGGAGCTATCAGGCTCGAGCATGCGGTCAGGAGGGCCAAACCAAGCGTTAGAAGTGGGAGCAGGATGTGTTTCATGTCATTCCCTGTGAAATCGGACTAACCAGGGTGATATTACGATCCCCCTTCCCGCCTATCAATACGCCATTTGGCGGGTTCTTCTGGCCGCTTGTTGGGCGCGATCCTCTTAACGATCCCGGTCGCGCTACCTGCGGTACGCCAGACGATGCGACTCCTTCGTCTTCTTGCCCAACCCCGGCTTGGCATACACCTGGGGGGCGCTTTCGAATTGAGCCTGGCACAGCGGACAACACAGGAAGTAGGCCACATGTTGATACTCAACGACGGCGTGCGCTCTTCCACGGTTCATGCGCTTGCCGCATACTGGATCTTTGACCATAAGGGCATCCTCCTTGTGAAGTGTCTTCTCTTCCTCGATCGCCGGCCGGGCTCTAAGGGCAGGCTCCTTCCTCAGATGAACTCGCCGTCAGGTTGAACCGCTTCCCAACTGCGGCCACGCGGATATCCGCAGCCCTGCTCCCAACTCATTTATCAGCGCATCCCACGACACCCAATTCGCCCCACTCCCGCCATACCGAGACGCGCAGACCGGAAGACTCCAATCCGCTCCGGAACTCCTGGCCAGAGAAGACTGCGACCTGGGGCTGACCGAACAGAGCACGGATGGCCCGGGCAGAGGTAAACCCCCTAAGCCACTCTTCGAAGTAATACCTCCCACCCGACCTAAGGACGCGACCGACCTCCTTGAGGGCCGCGCGCCAGTCGGGGATATGGTGGATCACACCGTAACCCACCACCACGTCGAACGCGCCGTCGGGAGCGTCGATCGCCTGGGCGTCGCCCACAAAGACTTCTGTCTGGTCAGCCATGGACCCGAGGCGTTTCTGGGCGAGGGAGATCATCTGTGGGTCGAGGTCTAATCCAACGACATGCCTTGCTCCCAATCCGAGCAGGATCTCGACGCCCACACCCCGCCCGCAACCAATCTCCAGCACGCGTTGGCCGGCGAGGGCTCCTCGGGGGCCGATGAGCAGCGGCGTTTCGAGCAGGCGTTGGCTCCAGGCTCGTATCGGGTTGTTCATCATGGTGAAGAGAAGTCGGCTGTGCGTCATCGCTCAATCTCCACGGATTTCGGCCTGCGCCGCACCCGCTGGAGGCCCATCCTGGCAGCCAGATTTCCCGGCGGAAAACTGAACAGAAAGCTGCTAAGCTGCGACTACGTTGCGGGTGGTCGCGGCTATCTGGCTCAGTCGTCGAAGCTTCCCGGAGAAGTAATCTCCCCATGCCCGTCATGAGCAACTAGGGCGACCGGCTAGAGACCCCCAGCGGCGTCGACAGTCACCCCCTCCGGCCAGTGCTGCCAACACACCTCAACCAGGTCTTCTGATCAGGCCTATGCCTGCGCCTCAGACCGCTCACTCCGATGTTCCCGGCTGTTCACAGGTCCTTGGCGGGAAATGGCCTCGATTGAGTAGGCCGCGCTTCGTGGCTGTGAGCGCCATGCTCACCTGGCATGAATCTCATCATCAGCAGATGTGAGATCGGGCAGAACAGCGCCACCCCAGCGAGGATGACGGTGTTGACAGGGACGTTGAAGAGGAACACTGCCCCCAAGGCTGCGATTGGAATCAGGCAGCAAGCCAGCATCAGTAGGACATGCGACTTCTTCATCGTGACAACTCCCATGTGAACACGCGCTCCGCAACGTCCGTGTCCCGGATGACAAGCCTCAGAGTCGTTGCGCCTTCCACCAACGACTTGCCGTCCAGCGTCCTGGCCGGAAATGAAAGGATGCCTTCGTAGTGATGACTGCTGCCCACCGGCCAAGTCTGGCCGTTCGCCACCAGACCTGTATCGGCGGTGAGCGTGGACTGAGCCGCCAGATCCCACCCCAGGTCGACGGAGTGGGTGTTCATCGAAACCTGGAAGTCAATCGTCGCGCCGGGAGAGGTGAGGTTGAGCGGTGTCACCACGAATTCCACCTCGCCTTGTGAATCACTGACCGCCACGGCGTCTCCGACCTTCGTGGCCGGCGCCAGGCTCGGATCCTCGCCCGATGTGGGGCTTATGGGTACGGCCGGGGATGAGCACGCCGCCAGTCCAAGGGCGAGAACCAGAAACGCGGCAAGGAGGAGTGACCTGCGTGTCATGCAGCCACCTCCGCCGACAGTGCCTGATGGACAGCGTGTCCCCTGGCCTTCCGGATTTCGCGGAGCATGACGATGATCCCGACGAGGTTCATGGTGAGCCCGACAGCCATGAACGGCCCCTTCCAATTGGCGAGGAAGGTGGCTGCGGCGGTCAGTCCGATCAGCGGGAGAACGTCGGCGACGTGGTGGGCACAGCAGGCGACCATTGCCACTGTGGACATCCCTCCCCCGGCGGCCGTCGTTGCGCTGGCTGCCGGGGCATGCATGGGGGCATACAGGCCCTTCTTCAAGAGCGTATACAGCCCGACCTGCGTCCCGAAGCCTATCAGGATCGGGATGACGAAAGCCTTGTCTTGCCAAAACAGATCGATCGCGTGCTCAGGCGACTCCGCCAGCGAAACGATGCCGAGGTAGAGGGCGGCGAGGAGCGCCGCGCCAAGAACTCCAGCCAGAAGGGGAGGGATATACCGTTTTGAAGAGATGTTCATCCTCGATCTCCGCTCGAATCGATCTGGACACAGGTTACCGGCTCCGCCAGGCGAGTTCCAGTGCGATTCGGCGTGGCCGGGGGCGAGCCGTTTGGCGGGTCACGCCCCCCGAGGATTCGGGCCGCCAGGGAAGGGCCTTTTCCCGATTGACCTCTCCAGGCGTTCTCCAGTAATATTCCCATTCGGGAAGACCATCCTCGCACGCACGCCGGTGTTGTGCCCAGTCCTTGTTGCCTCCTCATCACCCTGGGCTCGAAAGCAAGCGCCTGGGGCGCTGTGCGTGCCACCCGCTCAACCAAGGGCCCTATCTTGGCGGCGAGGAGCCAGCAGTTAAGGAACAAGGATGCCCTCATTGAATCTAGCCCTGATGGGCTTTGGCAACGTCGGGCGCGGGCTCGGGCGATTGCTCATCGAGAAGCGCGCCGAGCTACAGCGGCGCTACGATCTCTCCTGGCGAGTGACGGCCATCGCCACGAGCTCGCACGGTCGCGCTTTCAATCCTGATGGGATCGATCTCGAGCGGGCGCTTGAGCTCGCCGAAGCGGGTGAGGCGCTGGACGTTCTGTCATCGAGACCGACTCCCGAGGGCGTTGCCTTTATCCGTGAGTGCAAGGCTGATCTGCTGTTCGAAACCACGCCCGTTAACTACGAGACGGGCCAGCCCGCGATCGACCACCTGGAGGCCGCGCTCCGGGGAGGGATGCACGCCATTACTGCCAACAAAGGCGCAGTCGTTCACGCCTATCGGCGCCTGACGGATCTCGCCCACGAGAAGAACCGCCGGTTTTACTTTGAATCAGCCGTGATGGACGGCGCCCCCATCTTCTCGCTCTGGCGCGAAGCCCTCCCCGGTTGCGAGCTCCGTTCCTTCCGAGGGATCCTCAACTCGACGACCAACATGATCCTGACCTTGATGGAAGACGGCAAGAGCTTCGATGATGCCCTCGACCATTGTCGATCGATCGGCATCGCCGAAACCGACCCGAGCGGCGATATTCTCGGCTGGGACGCGGCGGTCAAGATCGCCGCTTTGGTGACGGTGCTCATGGATACCTCACTCGCGCCCGACGAGGTAGACCGCCGTGGGATCGAGGGAATCACCTCGGAGATGATCGAGGATGCCCGACGTCAGGGGAAGCGATGGAGGCTCATCTGCAGCGCCACCCGAGAGGGGGATCGCGTGCAGGCTTCCGTCGGCCCGCAACTCATCGAGCCTCGGGATACCCTATTCAATGTCACCGGAACCTCCTCCTCGGTCACGTTCCTCAGCGACGCCCTGGGACCGCTGACGATCACCGAAGAGAGCCCCGGCCCCAGAACCACCGCCTACGGCTTGCTGGCCGATCTCCTGAACGCCGTAAGGCGCTGACCGGGTCTGGGCGCGGCGGTGCTCGCTGACAGCGCGGCGCGAACGAATCGGCAGCCACACCGATCGCCTTTCGACTCGGCAACTCGCCGAAGGCCCGGCGATCATCAGCTGCGAGTCAGGCAGGCAGGAAGCATGCGCGCGGGCGGTTCGGGCGGAGATTCGGTCCCAGCCGGAGGGGAAATACATCCTTGCTGGCGAGCACTCCAATGACCCTGCGCGCCGTCATATGGGACATGGGCGGCGTGATCGTTCGCACCCACGACCACAGCCGGCGATCCCGGTGGGAGGCCCGCCTCGGTCTTTCCCCGAACGCGTTAGAGGGGATGGTCTTCCGCGGCGAAGCCGGTGAGAAGGCTGCCCTCGGAAAGATCGGACCCGAAGAGGTTTGGACCTGGATCCTCGGCCAGCTCGGATTGCCTCCTGAAGAGCGAATGCGCCTTGAGGAGGACTTCTGGGCCGGCGATCGAGTCGACGGCGATCTGGTCGGTTATATTCGAAGCCTAAGGCCCAGGTATCTGACCGGTCTTCTCTCCAACGCGTGGACGGATCTGCGGCATTTTCTTGAGGTTGAATGGAAGATCGCCGACGCCTTCGATGCGATCGTGATCTCTGCCGAGGTTGGAATGGCAAAACCGGACCCGGCCATCTTCGACCTGGCCCTGCGGCAGCTCGGCGTGCGAGCAGAAGAGACAGTGTTTGTAGATGACATGCAAGAGAATGTGATGGCCGCGCAGACTCTGGGGCTGCGCGGCGTGTTGTTCCAGACCCCGAAGCAAGCCATCGAAGCAGTCCGCTCTTTCCTGGCCGAGCCGTCTTAGGCCGGTTCTGCTTTCCACCCCCGCAATGTCGCTCCCCGCTCGCCAATGCTGCATTGAATTGAACTCGGTCGGCAATGGTCACTCATTCGTGCCAGAGCATGGTTGCATCTGCGTCTTGAAGGTGGCACAATAGCACCTGGCTTCAGATCAACTGGCTGGACGAGTCCTCCTTCGCCCAGCGGTCTTTCTCCCCGGCTTGGGCCTCGCGCCACAATTCACGATGGGGGCAGTGCCGTAGTCATGGGCAATAACAGCTTGCCGCCGTTTGTGTCCAAACGCCTCGGCGTCTTCCTGGCGGCGATGGCACTTGCGGAGACGGCGCGTACGATGACGGCGATCCAGATCCCCGTCTTCCTGCTATCGCTTGGCGCAGACGTTGGACAGATCGGGTTCTTCTTCACGATTTCCGGCGGGCTTGTGCTCGCCCTGGGCATCGTCGGCGGCTGGCTGTCGGATGCCCTTGGCCGCTTACGCGCTCTAGCCCTGGGCAGCGCTGCAGGTGTGTTTGCTTTCGCCGCCTTCGCCCTGGTCCGGATCTGGCCACTGGCCCTCATTGGTGCGGCCTTCCTTGCTCTTTCCGTCGCATTGACCTGGCCCTCGTACAAGGCCTACGTCGCCGACTACACGAGTGAGAAATACCGGGGGCGGGTTTTTGGGATCTCGGAATCGGCGGTGAACCTGGCCTGGATCTTCGGCGCACCCATCGGGGGCTTCCTGGCCCAGAACCTTGGCTTTCGATTCATGTTTGTCGGCGCGGCAATGCTCTTCGCCCTGGCCGCCGACGTCTTCCTCATTCTCGATCACCTCAGCCGTCGCCCCTCCCGAGCTACGGCCCGTCCCGCACCAACATGGGCGTCGATGCGGACTTCCATGGTCCAGATGGCGGCTCTCGTTTTCTCCGGCGGCCTGGTGACATGGCTTCTGATCACAGACGGCGTGCGCGATGTCGCTTTCAGGCTCTCGTTCGATCTGATGCCGGTTTATCTCAGCGATATCGGCGGCCTGACCATCCAACAGATCGGCCTTCTGGATGGGATGTTCGGGATCGTCCTCGTCGCCTTCGGCTTCCCGGCCGGCTGGTTCGCCGATAAGACAAGCGACAGGGTCGGGTTGATCTCCGGTCTCTTCATGGTCCTGAGCTCACGCCTGGCCTTCGCCTTCGCCCAAGGCTTCTGGGGGTTTACCCTGTCGTGGTCGATGCTGGCCATCGGAGTTGCCTTGATGGATCCACCGATTCAGTCCCTGATCTCGAAAGGGGTCCCCCAGTCACTTCGGGGGATATCCTATGCACTCATCACGACCAGCACCGGAATTCTCTCTCTGCCCTCGCCATGGATCGGAGGACAGCTCTGGAAGCTGTTCGGCCCGCAGGCGCCGTTCCTGTTCACAGTGGCCCTGGGCAGCCTGGCGGTCGTCCCGGCCTGGTTCAAGCTGGTCGTGCCGAAGGGACCTAGAGGTGGCGAAAAAGGGGATCTCAAGGCGACGACGGGGTGAGGGGCGTCTGTGCCTTGTCGGCGCAGGCCGGGTGGCCGTCCGGTCTTCTCCTGCAGCGCTCAGGGGAGCGCAGGTCGCCCGGACTGGCTGGAAAAGAAACGACCGACCCAAGGGCCGGTCGAATGGAGCTCTCCATGATCATTAGGAGAGAGCCTCCTGTCATCCGCAGGACGGCCGGCACTGCCGCTCTTGCCGGAAGGGCTCCGCGTCGTCACACAGTACGGAAGGGCGTCACTCCAGCCGGTCGGCGCATTCTTTTCCCGAGCAACTCCCGGGCGGGAGTGCGGGCAGGTTGGCCGGAGGTTAGCCACGGACTACGCGGGCCATGCAGTCCTTTGGTGGCCTGAGGCTCTATTGCACACACTTTAGCGGTCTCCATGTCGCAAGTCAAGCGCGGCACGCTTAAAAAAGGTACTAACACTCGACTCAAACATCGACTTCTAATCGCCTCGAGGTTTTGACTATAATTGAATTACGTTCCAAGTCAGGTGGGATTAGTGGGGATGGGCCGCCTGCGCCCGCCTTGCGTGACACCCGAACGGATCTGGGCCGTATCGCATCGCCGGTGGACCATTGTGCCGGAGCGCAGTCCCTCGGCGGCGAAGCCAGGCACGAACTCAAGATCGAGAAACAACTTCCGCATCGCTCGGTTCGCATACATCGGAATGGGTCGCGGACACCGCGCCGCACCAAACTCCACGACGCAGGACTCGACGCCTCGGAGGCCGCAACATGACCCGCATTAGACTTATCTTCAATGCACACGCAGACCGCGGCCGGGCTTGGGACATCGCCTCTTCCCTACAATCCGTCATTACGCAGCACAGCAACGTCGACTGGGCGCCGACGGAATACCCGGCCCACGCGACCGATCTGGCCGAGGAGGCCGCCCGTCAGGGTTTTGATGTCGTTGCCGCTCTAGGCGGGGATGGGACGGTGCACGAAGTGACAAACGGCCTCATGCGTGTCCCACCCAATCGGCGGCCGAAGATGGCGGCGGTGCCCATCGGTTCTGGAAACGACTTCTGCTCGAACGTCGGTATTCAGGCGGACCCAGAAGTCGCCATGCAGAGGGTCTTCGCCGGAGAGACAAGAGCGATCGATATCGGTAAACTCAGTGACGCGGATGGCCGGGTAGTGTACTGGGACAACACGATGGGAATCGGCTTCGACGCAACCGTCACCCACTATTCCTACCAGATCACCCGCCTGCAAGGGTTCAGCATGTACCTGTGGGCGGTCATTCAAACGATCCTGCGGAACCATAACGCCCCTCGGATGAGAATCGTCACGGACGAGGAGACGATCGAGAAGGAGGTCCTGATGTTGGCGTTGTGCAACGGGCCACGTGAGGGAGGCGGGTTCTTTGTCGCACCCGAGGCGAAGCCGGATGATGGACTGCTGCACTACGCCATGATTGAGCGGGTGTCGCGCCTGATGATGTTCCGTCTGATCCCCGAAGTGATGAAGGGTACCCACGGTCGTTTCAAACCGGTACACCTGGGCAGTTTCCGCCGGATGCAGCTCAGCTCGGAAGCCCCGTTGCCCATCCACACCGACGGCGAGATGTTCGCCGGGCTGACTTCGAAGGTGCGCGACATCGAGGTCGAGATCATGCCTGCCGCGCTTCGAGTGATCGTCTGAATCGTCCGGTTGACCGCCTGGCCGGGCTTCGTCCACGGATCGACGGGCGATCAGGACCATCCCGCTCATCGCATGCCAACTCTAGCCGTCGCGCTCCAAGACCAGGACCCCGGATATCTGCGCATCGTCGCCGCCCTGTGGGGTCTCGATCTCCGACGCGGGAGTGCCGCAATGCTCGCCGGCGAGCTCTCACGGGCTATGCTCGATCCCGGACTGCTGTCCGAAATCATTGACGGGCTCCCGCCCCTCGCCTATGCGGCGCTGGAGGCAGTCCAGCGTAACGAAGGTCGTCTGCCCCTCGCCGATCTGACCCGGAAGTACGGACCTCTCCGCCAGATGGGGCCCGGCCGGCGCGACCGGGAGCAACCATGGCGCAACGGCCCGTCGGCGCTCGAGGCCCTGTGGTATCGCGGCTTGATCGCGCGGTCGTTTCTCGACACCCCGGCTGGACCTCAGGAGTTCGGATACATCCCGGACGATCTCCTGGCCCAGCTCCCTGCAACCGAGGCAGGCCCCGAGACGATCACCCCGAAGCCTGCCACCCAGCTCGAGCAAGTCTGGCCCACGGCCGATTGGGCGGTCGACGACCTGGTCACCCTCCTGGCGGCGCTGCGCCGCCGACCGCCCGCCGCCAACAGTCTGTCGGCGGAGCGGGTGGAGGGCCTGGTACCCTTTCTCCACCAACCAACATCGATCCAGCTTCTGGTGTCCTGCCTCGTTGAAAAAGGTGTTCTCCCCGGCGACAAGCTCAAACCCGATCCCGAGGCCGTCCGGGAGCTGCTCGATTCCAACCGATGTGACATCCTGGACCGGCTGCGACGCACCTGGACTGGAACGAAGAGGTGGAACGATCTCGCCCATATCCCCCATCTTCGAGTGGCTCAAGGGGGCTGGCCCAATGATCCTCTGGTTTCACGGCAGGCTATCCTCGAGTTCCTGGGACAGGTAGCCCCCGGCGAATGGTGGGACCTGGCTGGCTTCATTCAATCGGTGGAGGATATCCGCCCATTCTTTCAGAGACCAGCGGGGGCCTTCGACTCATGGTACTTGCAGGATACGCGGACCGGGGCATTCCTGCGCGGGCTGGGCCACTGGCATGCCGTCGAAGGCGCTCTCATCCACGGTTTGATCACCGGTCCCCTCCACTGGCTTGGGATGGCCGATCTGGGTAGCACCGGTTCCGATGGCCCGATCGTCGCCTTCCGTCTGACGCCGGCGTTCGCGGCCTTGTCGAGACCTGTCTCGTTCTCGCCTCCGAGCACCCCCGAGATTGGAGCACAGGTCATCTTGAGACCTGACGGGCTGATTACGGTTCCGCGCTTGGCGCCCCCCGTTGTGCGTTACCAGATCGCCCGCTTTTGCGCCTGGGAGGCCAGAGGATCCGAGGTGTACCAATACCGGCTGACACCGGACAGCCTGCGGGCCGCCTCGGAGCAAGGGCTGCAGGTCGGTCATGCACGAGCGATCCTCTCTAGTGCCTCCGAAACTGAGCTTCCTCAGTCTCTATCCCGGGCCCTAGATCGTTGGGCCGAAAGGGGCACCGAGGCTCGTCTCGAGCGCCTGCTGGTGTTCAGAGTCGGCCAAGCCGCTGTTCTGGAGGAGCTTCGCACGAATCGGGCTACCAACCGCTTTGTGCGCGAGGTCCTCGGGCCAACGAGCGCCTGCGTCGCCGAACGCGACTGGCGCAAGCTGTGTGAGGCGGCTGCCCGCCTGGGGATCCTTATCGAGCCCCCCGGCCACAGCTCCGGCGAAGCTCCGTAGCCGAAACGCGGGCAATGACCCCCGCTTGTGCTGCGGGTGAGCCTCCCGGTATGGAATGGCCTTAGACACGGTGTCAGAGTGGCGGTGGAACGGCCTTGCGACTGGCGCGGCGAGTGATCACGTGGACTCAGACTCTTGCAGTCAATTCCGAGTCAGCGCGGTCTTGAGGGCCTCTTCCAACTCTTCGATGGACACCGGCTTGAAGACGAAGGCATTCGCACCCAGGGCCATCGCTTGATCGACCTGCACATCGGTGGTTTCGGAAGAGAGCATGACGACCGGGATATTCTTGAAGCTCTCCTGGCGTCGCAGGAATTCGAGCATGTCGATCCCGCTGACTTCCGGCATGTTGATGTCGAGAAGGATAACGTCCGGCCGTTTCCCTTGCATCAAGTCCTGGACCGCGATCCGGGCCGAGCGGTAGGCCGAGACCGTGCAATCAAGGAGCTTGAGCATCAGCTCAACGGCGTGGATCATCTCATCATCATCGTCGATAATCCAGATTTGAGGCATCGCCATCCGACTCCATGCAGCCTGTCCCGGCAACCCTTGACTTCGCTCAGCCGGGCGCAACTCGGTGGCCATACGTCTCCCCCGCCCGGGTCGCTTGCAGGGACGGGCCTCTCCGTCACAGCCGATCTAACGGTCGTCGGCCCCTTTCATTGTCTCAACGCTGGGGCCGTAGGGGAATGGGGCTTTCGTCCGGTTCCTGCTTCCGACCGAAATCCACATTTGAAGCCTCACAATCCGGCTTTCACTCGTTCGGCCAGAGCGCGGGTGATGCCGGGAATGTTCATGAGGTCTTCGACCGGGGCCTGTCTGACCCCATCGAGCGAGCCAAAGGCCCGGATCAGCGCTTTCCGTCGGGCCGGGCCGATTCCGCTGATCGAGTCGAGCTGGGAAGCCAGCCCAGTCATGCGTCGCTGCGTCTGGTGTTGACGAAGGGCAAAGCGGTGAGCCTCATCCCGAATGCGCTGCATGAGATACAGACCGTCACTGCTACGAGGCAGGATGACCGGATCGGGCTGATCCGGGAGGAAGATCTCTTCGTGGTTCTTCGCCAAGCCGGCGACGGACATCGAGCCGGGTGAACCGAATGACTCAATGACCTTCAGCGCGCGCCCCAGCTGACCCTTCCCCCCATCGACAATGAGCAGCTCGGGCAATATGCCAAAAGCCGGGTCAAGCTTGCCGCCCGGCTTTTCCGCTTCCTCTCGAGAGACCTGCCAGCGCCGAAGTCGGCGCTGGAGCACTTCTTCCATGCTGGCAAAATCATCCTGACCCTGAACGGTCTTGATCGTGAACTTGCGGTAGAGACGCCGGTTGGGACTTCCCTGCTCGAAGACCACCATCGAGCCGGCCGCGGCTGTGCCCTGCAGATTCGAGATGTCGTAGCACTCGATGCGGTTGGGCGGGACGGGGAGCCGGAGAGAATCCTGAAGCTCGGCCAGCGCCCGGACATGCTTGCTCCGGTCGGCTTCCCAGCGCGCCCGCAGTGAAGTCAGGGTTTCGGCGGCGTTCTCCGCCGCCATCTGAATGAGCTGGCGCTTGGATCCCCGCCGGGGGACGACGAGCTGGACTTTCCGGTCAGCGCGGCGGCGTCCGAGCCAATCCTCGATGATCCGACTTTCCTCAATCTCCGTCGGGAGAAGGACACGCCGCGGAACCTGGGCTGCTTCGGTGTAGAACTGCTTGACGAACGCTTCCAATACCTCCTTATCGTCCGCCTGGCGTGTGCCCTCAAGCACAAAGTATTCGCGGCCGATCAGTTTCCCCCCTCGAATGAAGAAGATCTGCACACATGCATCGTTGTCGTCCCGGGCAAAGGCGATCACATCCGAATCGATCTTGTCTTGTGAGACAACCTTCTGCCCTTCGACGACCTTCTCGATAGCGGTCAGTTGATCGCGTGTGGCCGCCGCCCGTTCGTACTGCATCTCCTCCGAAGCCTGATTCATCTGCCTGCGCATGCCTTCGACGACGGCTTCGGTGTTTCCTTCCAGGAAGCGACACAGGTCATGGATCATCGCCCGATACATCGTCTGGTCGACCGCGCCGATGCAGGGCGCCAGGCAAAGCTTGATGTCGTGGTACAGGCACGCCCGGGGGTCCTGGCCCGTGATCACTCGGTCGCACGTCAGGTAGGGGAAGATCCTGCGCAGGACATCGAGGGTCTGGTGAACGGCCCACATGCTCGTGTAAGGGCCGAAATAGCGGCTCCCGTCATCCTCCATCCGCCGGGTAACCGTGACCTTGGGGAATGGATCGGCCCAATGCACTTTGACGTACGGGTAGCGCTTGTCATCCTTCAAGCGTATGTTGTATTTCGGCCGGTGACGCTTGATGAGGTTCATTTCCAGGATCAGCGCCTCGAGCTCGGAATCGACGACGATCCACTCGATGTCACTGATGTGACCGACCATCTCCGCCGTCTTGCGGGAGTGACCGCTCGAGGCGTGAAAGTACGAGCGCACTCTGTTGCGCAGATTCACAGCTTTACCAACATAAATGACCCTCCCCGCCCGGTCTTTCATGAGATAACAACCAGGCTTGGAGGGAATGCCTTCCAGTATCGGCTGGATCCCGTCGAGCTCAGCCATCATGGGCGGATTCTAACATAGGCCCCACGCGGCGAGGCCATCGGCGTTCGCGAAACCTCTCCGCCTGCCCCTCGTGAGGCGACGTTCCTCAGGCCTCACGATCTCGTTGGGAGGAGATACATGGCCCGCGCGTTTCGCGAATCTGGCCGGGCTGTATAATTCTCGGTCAATGGAATCACGCTTCGGCACCTGGTCGGTGATCGCGGCTCTCTTCCTGACAGCATGCGGCGCCGCCGGCCCATCCGCAACTCCCCTCGATTCTACGCAGTCGCCTGGGACGTCTCCGACGGTCGAGGCTACGCTGACGCGCGAGCCCTCCCGACAAAGCCTGACACTCTGGGTCCCCGATACCTTCTCGCCGGAAGTACCCTCCCCGGCTGGAAGCCTGCTGGCCGATCGCCTGGCTTCATTCGAGGAAACACACCCGGGAGTCGACCTGGCGGTCCGGATCAAGGATGTAGGCGGACCCGCCGGCCTGCTGGATACACTGGCGGCGGTATCCGTGGCAGCCCCGGCGGTGCTCCCAGATGTGATCGCCCTGGACCCGGTTGCTCTCAGCGCGGCGACGATCAAAGGACTGATCGTGCCGCTTAACGGGCTCGTGGTCGAGCCCGCCTCACCTGAGTGGTACGCACATGCACTCGGGGTCTCGTCATCCGAGGGCGAGTTCTTTGGTTTGCCTTTCGCCGCCGAGGCCGAGATCCTGAGCTACGACCTGACACGCTATCCGCGGCCGCCGTTGAGTTGGGCTGAGATCCTGGCCGGCCCAGCCCCCTTCGTCTTCCCCGCCGCAGACCCGTATGCCCTGTTCACATTGGCGGAGTACGTCTCCCTGGGCGGCTCTCTCACGGACGAAAGCGGACGCCCATCCCTCGACGCTGGCATTTTGACTGAGGTCCTATCGTTCTACGCCTCTTCCCGCGCCGCGGGAGTGATTCCGCTCTCAGCTCGCCAATTCGCCGCCGACAGCGATACCTGGGCTGCCGTTCGGGGTGAGCGAGCAGCAGGCGGGACCGCGCCCCTCAGCCTCTTTCTGAGCCAACACGATCCGGAAAAGGAAGCCGCCTTGCCTTTGCCCACCAAGGGCGGGGCCGGGATCTGCTTCGCCGAGACCTGGTCCTGGGCGATCGTCTCCCAAGACGCCGAGCATCAGAGGCTTTCGGCCGAGTTGATCGTCTGGCTATCGGAACCGGAGTTTCTCGGCCCGTGGACCAACGCCCTGGGCTTGCTCCCCCCGAACAGATCGGCGCTTGGGGCCTGGCCTGGAGGGCTTGACCGGTCGATTGTCTCCCGTCTCGTCAGCGTCTCACGTCCGACGCCGCCGGGAGAGGTCCTGGTCACCTTCGGTCCCCCTCTCCAAGCTGCGGTCGAGGCGGTCTTGAGCGGAGGCGCGACCCCCGACGCGGCGGCTCAGGCGGCGGTCCAGCTCATTTCGTCCCCCTGATTTCCTTCTACCACAGATCGAATGCGATCGCTCGGAGGAGCCAGGAAATCGCAAGATGGTGACCAGTCCTCGCTTCTCCGACTACCTCACTCATCTGAGATTGATCCAGACCGTCGTCCTTCAGGCGGCTGACGCCGGCCGTTGTGTAGCCGAGCAGCTTCAGCTGCGGCCAGGTGGTTTCACCGCTGGAAGCCATACGATCTCCCTTATTCCCAAATCCCGTTTGTTTGTCATCGCGATCGGGAAAGCCGCTCCTGCGATGTGCAAGGCGGCAGTCGATGTACTGGGAAGCAGGATTGACCAGGGAATTGCCGCCGTGCCACGCTGGACAAGTGACCCCGCTCCTGCCGGATTGACATACATCCCGGCCGGTCATCCCCATCCGGATGAAGGCAGTCTGATCGGCGGGAGAGCCGTCGAGACGATGCTGACTGAAACAGCCGAGGGGGACGTGTTGTTGGCCTTGGTATCCGGCGGGGGATCGGCGATGCTCGAGATCCCTCGCGGGGGGATTGCGCTGCCGGAGCTTCAAGCGCTTAACGGATTGCTTCTTCGATCCGGCACGCCGATCGATGAAATCAACATCGTTCGCAGCGCGCTTTCCCGGATTAAGTCCGGTGGACTGGCTCGCCTGGCGGCTCCGGCGCGGACCGTAGCCCTGATCCTCTCCGACGTCGTTGGGGATCGGCTTTCGTCCATCGCTTCGGGCCCGACGGCCGTGCGCTCCCCTCGGCCTCGCCTGGCCAGGCAAATCCTAGAGAAACACAACCTGTGGACCCAGGTCCCACCCAGCATCCGCGAGGCACTGACGGTCACTCCGACCACTCCGGCGCCGGCGCCGCTTCCGACAAATGTCTTGATTGGTAGCAATCGCGTGGCGCTGGACGCGGCCATGCAGGCCGCATCCGGCCTAGGCTTCGCCCCGGTCGTGATCCGTCGCCGAATGGCCGGCGAGGCCCGGATCGTAGGAGGCCTCTTCGGATCCCGCCTGACGCGTACATCCCCGCCCGCTTGCCTGCTGATGGGTGGAGAGACGACCGTGATGGTGCGCGGTCAGGGGCTCGGAGGACGGAATCAGGAACTTGCCCTGTCGGCAGCCCTGACGCTCGACGGATCATCCGGCAGAGCACTGATGGCGCTGGCCACGGACGGGGTGGATGGACCGACCGATGCCGCCGGCGCCGTCGTCACCAGTCAGACAGCCGGCAGGGCGCGGGAGGCAGGGCTTGACCCGGAGGCAGCCCTGGTGGATAACAACGCCTACCCAACCCTGGACCGGTTGGGGGCCCTCATCCGCATCGGACCGACAGGGACCAACGTCAACGACCTCGTCGTCGGACTCGCCTACCCCGGCTGATCATCCGCTTGTCTGATCTGACCGCCTCAAGTTCCACCACCCGCGCCCGTGTTGCGATGCACTGTGTCTCTGCAGCGACCTTTGCGCGGAGTTGCGCCCGGTCGATGGTGCACAGGGGCTCTCCCATGCCTCTCGTGTCCACACGCCGATCGGAGGCCCAGTGTTTGATTCCGAGAGAAGTGCTTCGGCGGTGCAGCCGGCCGTGTCAAGCCAAATGAAAATGTTACCGAACGGGAATGGTTCTGCCAAATGAGAATGTTACCGAGTCAGGGCCTCCTCCTCTTGGCGGAATGGTGGGGCGAACAACGTCAGGTAGACATCCTCCGTCTGGCCATCCACGGCACAGGGCAGGCGATGATGGGCTTCCAGGAGGTCGTAGATCTCCTGGCGTAGCTTGCGAGGGTTGGTGGCCGAGCGCAGGGCTTCGAGCTGGTGACGGGCGGCGGCGGGGAGGGCGTCGGTGGCGCACAGCCGATCGAAGGGGGTCCGAGCGCGGTCATAGCGGCGGCGAACGCGGCGGCGGCCATCCGCCAGGGCCAGGATAAGCTTCTCCTCCAGGCGCATCACGGGCTGGAAAAGGTTGTAGTAGAGCCAGAGCCTGTCGTAGAGCGAGTTGAGCAGGTCCGTTTGGTCGACGGTATCGAGACGGTTGTGGCCAATGTAGGCACGGACAAGGGTGGAGTTCTTTTGCTCAATGAAACGATTGTCGTTCTTGTGCCACTCCCGGCTGCGGGAGTGCTGGACGTCCTTGGCGGTGTTCTTCCAGAACTTGGCCAGGTGAACGTTGAAGAAGGCGCTGTCGTTGTCGGGGTGGATCTCGAGCACCTTGAAAGGCAGGCGGGCCAGGATGCGTCGAAAGCCGTCCTGGATGGCCAGGTAGCTGCGTCCCAGCGTGGCGGCCCGCTCGCTCCAGCCGGTGGCCACGTCGACCATCTGCAGGGTGTGGACGTACTGGCCGGAAGCGGAGATGCCGCAGTGATGGACCAGATCGGTCTCGAAGTGGCCCGGCTGGCTTTCGTTCCAGGGGATGCGCCGGACGGGGACGTTGCGACGATAGCGATTGGCTTCTTGGGGTCCTTTGCGGGGTAAGCGAGGCTCGTCTTGGCCAAGCTTCTCGAGGATCCGCCGGACGGTGGAAACGCTGATCTTGCCAAGCTGGCTCAGGAGGCCAGGGGAGAGCTCGACTTCGCCATGAGCAGCCAGATGGTCCGCCATCCACACCAGGTTGGGTTGCAGCCGTTCGGCACACAGGTAATCGAAGCTCTCGGCGATGACCTTGAGGGCTCGAACGACCTCGATCCCATAGGTGCGGCCGCGCTGCCTGGAGCGGGCCTTGCGGGCCAAGTCGCCGTTCATCAGCCGGCTCAGACTCTTGCGGTGTAGATGGGTCACCGCCTCCATCTCGTCCAACAGCTGGCTTTGCCCCTTGCGGGAGGCCTTCCGGTAGCGCTTCTGCATCGTCCGTAGGTACTTCCGACGCTCATCGACGGTCATCGGGTCATCGGCGGCCATGGCACCCTCGGTAACATTTTCAAATGAGGGAACCATACCCCGCCGGTAACATTTTAGATGGTTGAATACGCCGGCTTGACCCTACCCGTCGCGACTGATAGAATGTCGTCCTTCAACCCATCCCAAGAGACAATTCATGACAATTCACTTCGGCACGGACGGATGGCGCGGTGTCATCTCCGACACCTTCACCTTTCACAACCTCCGCCTTGTCTCACAGGCGATCGCTGACGCCGTAGCCTCGGAGGAATGGCTCAACGGGGGCGCGGCTGGCGGCAAGCCACCCGACCGGCGACGAATGGTCGTCGGCTTCGATACGCGCTTCCTTTCCGACCGCTACGCCGTCGAAGCAGCCCGGGTACTGGCCGCCAACGGATACCAAGTCTTCCTGACGACCGCCGATGTTCCAACCCCGACTCTCTCCCACGCCGTGAAGAACTTGGGTGCGGTCGCCGGCATCATGATCACTGCCTCTCACAACGCCCCGCGTTACAACGGTGTGAAATTGAAATCGATGTACGGCGGCTCGGCCCTGCCCGAGCAGTGCCGCCGGGTCGAAGTGTATTTGAACGACAACGAGGCTCGCGGTCGGGGTCCGAATTTGATGGACTTCGAACAGGCGCGGTCTACCGGCTTACTGGAGCGCATCAATCCGACACAGGCCTATTACGAGCACCTCCGCACACTGATCAACTTCGAAGCCATCACGGACGGGCCTTTACGCCTGGTGGTCGACTCGATGTTCGGCTCCGGACGCGGTCTGATCAAAGGCATCTTGCAGGGGACAGGCTGCGAGGTTCTCGAGGTCCGCTCCGAGATGAACCCGGGCTTCGGCGGGATCCACCCTGAACCCATCGCACGCTACCTTGGCCCATTGGCCGGCGCTATCGCCGCCGGACACGGCCAGCTTGGGTTGGCGACGGACGGAGATGCCGATCGCATCGGGGCCATGGACGGGCGAGGACAGTATGTCGATGCACACCGCATCCTGGCCCTGAGCTTGAGATACCTGGTGGAACAGCGCGGCTGGCGTGGGAAGGTGGTCAAGACGATTTCCACGACCCAGATGATCAACCGATTGGGCAAGAAGTTCGACCTTGAGGTCGTTGAGACCCCGGTGGGTTTCAATCACATCGCCGACCACATCCTGCGTGACGATGTGCTCATCGGGGGCGAGGAATCGGGCGGGATGACTTTCCGCGGGCACATCCCCGAGGGCGATGGGATCCTCATGGGATTGCTCATGCTCGAGATGGTATCCGCCTTGAAGACACCCCTCGAGGAGCTTGTCGCCGATCTGCTGGCCCAGGTGGGTCCGGCCCACTATGCCCGCCTCGACCTGCGGCTGGCGCGACCTGTTTCCAAGGAGCACATGGTCGAACGCCTGGAAACGCAGGCCCCAGCCTCCATCGGCGGCGTCGGAGTAGTTTCGGTCAGCAGCCTCGACGGGGTCAAGTACATGCTTCAGGATGAGTCTTGGCTTCTCATTCGTCCTTCGGGCACCGAACCGGTGTTGCGCGTCTATGCCGAGGCGCCTGAGCCGGGAATGGTGGACGCGCTCCTCAGCTACGGCCGCTCATTGGCGGAGACCTAGTCCAACGCTTGTGCTGGCTCATCCGAATCCGACTCAGCCACTCGTCGGATTCGGGTGAGTTCGATGACCTCCTTGTCGCTCGTCTCGGATTGGGGGAATGTGCGAGGGAGTACCGTATCAAACACAGCCGCCGCGACATCTGGCGCTCCGGCAAGGCGGGCGGGTGGCGGCGAAATCGGATAAGGCTGAAGGGACTGAGGCCTCGGGCCGGCCTCAAGCTCCCGGGCGTGAAAGCAGCTTGTAGCCGCGGCCACGCTGGGTGGTGAGATAGCGCGGTTGCGACGGATCGGCCTCGATCTTGCTGCGCAATCGGCTCACGAGTTTCTCCACGCGTGCGTCGTCGACTTCCCCAAGATAACCCTCTCCCCACACGGCTGTTACGATTCGGTACTTATCCGTGAGTTTGTCACGCCTCTCGTAAAGGAGTCCCAGAAGGCGGTACTCAAGGTCGGTTAGAACCGGAATGCGAATCCCATCGACCCAGACATCTCCGGCGTCAGGGTCCATGTGGACACCTTCCGTCTCGATGTCCTTGCCCCGTCCGCGCCGGCCTACGAATTGGGCGAACAAGAGCGAGAAGGGCTTCCCCTCCCGCAGCAGCCCCAGCCCTTCCAGGTGGCGCATGAGAGGTTGGGGCAGACCGGCATCCTCCTCGAGGACCAGCGATGCCAACCCGGCCTGCTCTTCGGCCGTCAATTGGCCCCAGATCTTGAGACATTCCGCGCTCACCTGTGGTCTCTGACTGGCGAGCAAGAGCGGGTCGCCCTTCCAATCCGACTGGAGGTTGGCAAAGGCCTCGGCCACCGCCACCAGCACTCCCGGGTGTCCCCCGCCCAGCTCAACGCACGCGGCGATAAGCCGGGGCGATCGGGGCGTCAATTGCATTTCCCCGATGAGATGCTCTGATTCGGCCGGGGTGAGGAGAGGCATTGGATAGGTTGAACGCGTGAAGAGTTCGGCGAACTCGCTCTCGACCGCGCCCCCACGGATCTCGCTCAACTTGCGCACCGTTGCCGCGACATACCGAAGGCGCTCGCTGAAGCCATCGTGCAGAGCACGCAGATTGAGGAGCGCCCGCTCATCGAGGGCACCGTAGATTTCGTCAAACTCATCGAACAATAGCACGACGAGCGTGTCCAGCCCTTCGCACAACTCCGAGAGCGCCAGATTGAAGGAGAGTGAGGCGGTGAACGCGGTCTCGGCCTCGGTGATCGACTGATAGCGCGTTCGGAGAGTGACTGCCAGGTCATTCGCATCGACCTTATCCAGCCACTCGAGGATCGTTCGCAACACCACCTCATAGAAGGCCTGGGCCGTGATGGCCACAGCCCGGTTGCAGTCGACGTAGATCAACGCCACCGGCTTGGCAAGACGTTCGGCGAATTCAGCCTGCACTCCGGTGTTGGAGAGAGCGCGCATCAAATCGGACTTGCCGCTGTTGCTAAGGCCGGTGATCGCCACACTCAACCCATACGAGAGATCTTCCAGGACTTTGTCCGCCAGCTTGCTGAAGGGGAGATAGGTTTTCATCATGGTGTGTATATGATAAACCGACAGGGCCAAATTGAGTTTGACCCTGTCGGCACAGGCCGCAATGACTTTTGACGGGCTTTCAGTCGCTCAGTTGCCGGTTCCGACCCGCAACCGGCGGGCGACAACGACCACCACAAGGAGTGCTGCGCCCAGGACCAAGAGACCGGGCAATCCGACTTCATCGGCGAAACCCGTCGACGGCAGGGCCGTTGCAGTGGGAGACGGCGTGGTCGCGCCGCTCGCATTCAACGTCTGCTGGGCCGATTGTGTTCCCAGGTTTGTGAATGGAGTCGACGTGGTCGTCGCCGGCAAGGTCGCCGTCGGCGTGTCCGTGGGCAGAACCACCACCTGGGTTCGGGTCACAGTCGCCGTCGGCGGCACAGGGGTGTTCGTTGACGGTCGGGTGGCCGTCGCCCGGGCGGCCGCCACGGTCTGAGTGATCGATTGGGCCACTTCCGTGTTTTGAAGCGCGATCTGTGTCGCTTCCGCGGCGCGGTTCCTCTGCTGGGCAGGCGCCAGCACCAGAGCGTAGAGCGCCAGACAGATCATGCTCAGAATGAGCAGACCTCCGATCCCGGCGGCCGCAATGACGAAAGTGCGATTCGTCGGTTCCTCGGGTGGTGCCCCCCCAATGTCAAAGTCTTCGGCCATGGTCACTTCTCCTAATGATTCCGGCCAACCCTCGGCCTTTCGGATGGCCGCGCCAGCTTGGGCCGCAGCTCACCACCTATTGCAGAACCTCCAGATTATCGACGGGGACGATCGTCAAGCCAACCCCATCCAAGTCGACTCTGGCGCTCCGGGCAAGGATCCCGCTCGGATAGTCGACGGCCCGGGCGAGCATCTCCCGCACAACCCCGACAGACCCGTGATAAGGAGGACGGGCCAGCCGAACGCGCACACCCTCCTTCAGGGGAATAACATCTTCGGGCAAATCCGCCTCAGAGGTCGGCGGCAGGGGGATGATCACCTCCGGCCGCGATCCGTCGGACGGATTGTACTTGCGGGCATCGAGGGCCACTTCCCGGCCGGCGTTGCTACTGAGCAGGTTGAAGGTCGGATTGTCCAGCGGAAGCGGGCCGAACCCGGTCGTTACGATGACTGGATACGGCAGGCGGGCCGCCACCGGGATCAGCTCAGAAGCCAATCCGCCAAGGACGATCCCGCGAGCTGAAATCCCGGTCGCCTGGTGCAAGGGTGCCGGATGATCACAAATGCCGGCGACAAGAATTGCCCCGCGCAGGTCGGCGTCCAGGCGATCGGTCTGCAACCGGTCACCTGGTCCGTCTCCCACAACCCGCATCACACCGAAATCGTTGTTTCCGTTCCCCCACATGCCCTGGATCAACGCCCCCGTCGTTTCCAGGAGGACGGTTTGAACTCCATCGGTCCCGACGACCGTCGCCGGGAACCCAGCCTTGAGCTCGAGGACCCCTGAGTGCATCCGAAAGAGCAACCGGCCGTTGGAGATACTGACCACGATCCCATCTGAGGGGGCTCGAACAGTCCTCCTACCCATGCCGGCCGGGCCAGCAAGAACTTCCCCGGCTTCAAGCGCATCGCCTCGCTGGGAGCGCAGATACCTGCCCACCTCGTGAACGGGGACGCCCAGGCCGCGGGCGAGATCCAGGAATACGTGGCGCGGGGGAGCCTCGCCCTCGGCGACCACATCCGAGGCCATAACTTTCTGATTGATCCGGACCGCGACCGCCCCGGCAAGCGGCAAACGGCGCTCTCGCCGGATGATCGCCAGCGGGAGAACATGCGATACGGGTGGAAGATACGCAGAGCCCATTATCATGTCTGGCTTGAGTTGCAAGAGCAGTGCCAAGCGATCAGTGTAGCGCGCCGATGTCCCACAGCCACTTCTGGTTCAATTCACGCCTACGTCCGCCATCTCTGGCGAGCTGGAGAGGCCGCCCGCGGGCGTCGATGATCAGACCCACGGCCCCGCCCGAGACTCGCAGGGCGCCGGCCTTTCCCGGGCCACCGAAACCGAGGTCGAATCCCTGCTCGGGGCGCAAAGTCAGCCGACCATGCTCCCCCTGCCCGAGCGAGAGCACGACGAGCTGGCCGAACCTGACCTCGTCTTCGACGACGTCGCCCGTTCCTTCCTTGTCCAGCCGGAACTTCAAGACCGGCCTGTCCTGTCTCGCCCGTCCGATGGGTGCAACCACCGTGCCGAGGCTGACAAAGCCACCTGAACCGAGAACCTGGACAGCCACCAGAGGAAGCGGTTCGGCGGCCGCACCAAGCGCCGGCGAAAGGTTGTGAGGATCCAGGATGAGAGTGCAAACCCCGGTCGGCTGCAGCGCGTCCAAGAGCACCAGGGTGGCCAAGCCTGGGCGAGGGGCGCGTGCCAGGGCGCCTCCGCTGGCGATAATGGGCTCGAGTGGAGGCATCAGGAGAACGGACTCGGAGTCCTTCCCCTGCGGCCACCCCGCCCTCGCCTGGAACAATGCCGAACGGATCAATTGGCGGGCCAGGGCGTATTCGAGGTGCATTTCCTCAGTTTCGGCCGGCACACTCCGGGGATAGTGGGCCTTGTTGTACACATAGTCCTGAACGTACTCATCCGGAATGTCGATCGGCAGCCAACGGGTTACCTTCTCTAATGAGCTATGCCGGAGCAGGCCAGGGAGGGCTGCACCGAGGCCCAAGTCGGAGCACACCGTCAGCCTGAGGTCCCCGGCGAAGGCGGCGGCCACCGTCGTGTGACTGGCGCCGAGGTCGACACCCATCACTCCCTTCTCCGGATCGTATACTTGACTCAGGTAGCGACAAACGCGTCCGACGGCGTCCGCCGTAAGCATGAGGTTCCCACCGGTCCATTGCCTCAGTTCCTCGAAGCCTGAGATGCGCATCGAACGCACCTCACCGATGACCTCAGCCAGGCGCAAGCGGGCGGGGGCGAGATCCTCGGTTCCAAGCGTCGGTCGTACATTCGGCGTCAAGACCAGTGGGAGCTGGTCTCCCAACCGATCCGCCACGGCAGCCGACAATTGTCGGTTGCCGGCGTAGACAACGCGCGGGACTTCCCCTTCGGGGAACAGGCTGGCAGCCACCGCCACCAGATCGACCATGCGCAAGACCGATTCATTCGCCCCGCCGTCCGTACCACCGACAAGAAGGATGAGATCGGGTTTCGCCCGGAGAAGCAAGTCGATCTGTTCCTCTTCGCGCCGACGATCCGTCAGGCCGATCTCATCGAGCACATTCAGATAGGTACCCGTCGCCAGCCGCCGTGCACTCTCAATCGAAACACCCGGCATTAGCCCCACCATGATGGTGCGCAGGCTTGGTCCGGCCGAGGCGGTGGCGACGAAAACATCCGTCCCCGAGCCGTCGGCACTCGCCGGGACGATCAACGAATCGGATTCGTCGATCAGCCGCCGCCCAGTGACGCCCTGGACCCGCTCGAGTGCCAGCCGAATCCCCTCGCCGATATCGGCGACGGGGTAATCGGCCGTCGATGCAGAACGCCCTGTCGCTACGAAACGATACCGGCCGTCGACGACATCGAACAGCGAGGCGCGCGTGTTCACGCTCCCGACATCGATGGCGAGCAGAGTGTCGGCATCGACGATCGTGCTCATCCTACCGCCGTCACAGTCTGCCTAGCATGTTCACAACCACCTCGGCCAGGAATTGGACCCGTTCGGCCAGGACAATTACCGCCGCCGCTAACGCCCCAGCGTACATGACTCCGAATGTGAGCGCAATGAAGAATCCGCCCCCACTGGCGACGATCCTCATGAGCCTGGTCCGGCGGGTTTCACCGCTGGCGGAACGAGTGGCAGTGAAGCGAAAGTACATCAAGGTCGACAACGTCCCGGCCAGGAGGATAATGACATTGA
This sequence comes from Chloroflexi bacterium RBG_19FT_COMBO_62_14, assembly GCA_001797105.1. Classification (GTDB taxonomy): domain Bacteria; phylum Chloroflexota; class Anaerolineae; order Anaerolineales; family E44-bin32. Next base: position 68,211 of record MGOM01000142.1, on the reverse strand, counting down.
TGACTCGCTCCAGGCCGGTCTCTCCCGTTTGCGGCGCGACCGCGCGTGGGTCGAGGGTGGTCATTGCCGCCATAGACTGTGGGATGAGCGTTCCGGTGATCGCCCCGCCGACGAGAACCCCCGCCCCTATACCGACCATCAGGGCCAACGGCAAGGTTCCGTAAGGCGCAGTCGCGGCCGAGAGCTTGAACAGCATCAGCCCAATCAAGACCAGGGGAACAACTACCGTGACAATCAACGCGGGGTCTGTGAGGGTTGACACCCCGTTCTGCACGAACGGTTCGCCCAGTCCCGGCCAGAGCACATGGTGCCAGGCGATAGCGCCGGCATAACCGGAGGCCACTCCGACAAAAATGAAACATGCCAAGCGGAAGAAGGCGTTGTCGCCAATGATGTAGCTGAGCATCATGATCGTCAGAAGAGACGCCAGGACGGGGCCGACGACTTGCTCAAGCATCCGAATCACCCACGCTGCGCCCGGCCCGATCTCAAGAGCCGTCTCGCAAGGGCATAGACGACGCCTGCAGCCAACATGAATTCGATCGCCATCAGGGCAGCCCCGAATGGATTCCAGCGTGCGTGCGCCTCCCCGGGGAGTTGATTGGCCTGCTCATAGGCCACCGCCGCGGGCAGACCCGAGAGGATACCGTTCACCTGCGGCTCGAGCGCCTCGTAGTACGGCCGGATGAGCGGTTCCGCGCCGGCACTCAAGACCATCACCAGAGGGACCTGGCCCAAATAGGGGTGAGCCTGCTCGGCCCACGTGCGAGCGTTTTCGGTACCGCTCGAGAGCACAGCGACCATGCTGAAGTCGGAGAGCCTGTGCACGTTCGAGAGAATGGGGCAATCCCAGCCCCCACACACCGCTTGACCTTCGGCATCCGCGGGCAGATCAAAGCCTTGCCGAACTGCATCTTGCGGCGCAGCGGCAAAGATCTGCACAGCGGTCGGCCCACCCGAGAGATATCCGAGATGCAGATAACCGGTCCCAGCAGGGACGCCGCGTCCTGAAGCGATTCGGTCCAGGAGACCCGCGGCGAGCGCCGGCCCGTAAGGGCGCGTCGAGAGACTGACAACCGGGACCCCTCTTCCCATGAGTTGATCGATGAACGCTCCAGCCACAGCGTTCATCTCACCCGAATATCCGGGATCGTAATCGAACACGACAAGCGACGGTCGATCAACCGGCAATCCATTGACCAATGCCATCAGCGGCTTAAGATCGCGTGATACCTGGGAAGGAAGAGGAAAGGAAGGGATCCCGAGCGTGATCGGCAGGATGACAGCCATGAGGAGGACGGCGGACACGGCCCAGCGAACCAGCGGCAGACGCAAACGGCGTCTGTCGGCTGATGGGAGCTCGCGCTCCTCCTCCTCGACCATCTTGTGCAAGAGCTCGGCCTGGGCGTACTGCCGTTCGGTAACCTCCAGCTTGGCGGCGCCGATCGTCGGCGCGCGCGGCATGGCTACCACTGGCTCGGCCATCAGGACCCCGCGCAGCCCAGCCAGCGGGCCTGCCGATTCGAGGGCCTGTTCTTCTTCCTCGGCAACCTCGACAACCGATCGGAATGTGGCGATCGGCCGCATCGCTTCGAGCCACGCCGGGAGTGTCGCCGGTGCAAGATCGACCCCGCCGGGGCCAGCCGGCTCCCCTCCTGCGGGGGCGGCTTTGTGCTCACCGAGCCAATCAGGCAACTCGACCTCAAGCGAGCTCAGATCGATGTCTGGGGTTTGCGCCCCTCCGCCCGGCTCCTGTGCCCCAAAGACCAGCGCCGCCACGTGGGGCAGCTCGCCTGCGGGCGTGCGCTCAGGCTGGGCCGCCTCTTCCCATTTGGCGGGCACGACTGCTTCGGGCTCGCTTGGGAGGACCTGATCCGGGGCCCTGATCTCTGAGAGCCATCCCGGCTCAAGCTGTTCACCCTCCGGGGTCGGCTCCCCCGCTTCGTCGGGCTTCTTTCCGACCGAGGCATCGTATTCGGCCAGCCAGCCCAGCCCGCCTTCTCCTGCAGTTTCCCAGATCTTGCGTTGGCCTCGGTCCTCCCAGGATGAGGGCTCGTCGGCTCCAACCTCGAGCTCTTTGAGCCAATCCGCTTCGCCCGTCTCCGGTCGGATGATCTCCTCGTCTTCTCCTGTAAACGGCCTTTCGACGGCGATCTCTGCGTTGCCCAGCCAGGAAGCCGCAGGCTCCACACCCTTCGCTTCTTCGCCCGTGCCTTCGGGCAACTCGTCAGACGGTGTTTCGAGCTCGGCCAGCCACCCCTCCCGAGGCGGCGCGGCGGGGCCGGCTTGGGCGAGATCCGATCCTTCTGCGGGGGCGACCTCTTCTAACCAGCCCAGGTCTGTGCCGGATTGAATGTCCCAGGCCAAGCCTGAGTCTTCCACCGGCTCAATGGAGTCACCGGCCCCGAGGCGCTCGCCCCTCTCTATCCAGTCAGGCGAGGGTCGCCCTCCAGGTGTCGGGGCTTCCACGGCGGAGTCAGGTGTCAGCGGAGGGAGCGCTGGTCCGGCGTTGGCTGGTATCCCCCCATCTCGTATTCGGGCGAGCCAGTCCTCCTGCCCCTCCGCGCCCCCGTCTTCCGGCTCTGCACCCCAGGCCGGTTCGGCTTCCTGGGCCTGCCTGTCGCGTACACGCGATAGCCAATCAGGGACCTCTGCCAGTTCGGCCCCACCGGTCTCTTCCCCCGGAGCCTCCGCCGTTGTCTCCTTCGGCGTGCCCAACCAGTCCGGGACCTCACCCGGGGGTGGCCCTTCTTCCGACGGTCCCACTTCTCGCAAGCGGCCCAGCCAGTCCGGAGAGCCGGCCGAGTCTGCCTCATCCTCTGGGGCATTCTCTTCGAATTCGTCCGCTCCCGATCCTGCCCTCATCCTGTCGAGCCAGTCCGAGGCCTCTGCGCCATCATCCGTCCCGTCCGCCGATATGCGAGAGCCTTCCGGTTCGCCTCCGACGACCAGAGGCCGCAGCCGAGCTCCGCAAAACCCACATTCCTCTGCGCCGGGAGGGTTGAGTTTGCTGCACATCGGACAACGGAGTTCGGCAGCCATTCCGCTAGTTCCCGTAAGGCCGGTCGGCGGCCACAAGCACCCGCAAGCCGGTGACAATCCCACCGATTGCCACGCCGAGGAGGATGCCCCTTGCCCCTCCGGCCGCCGCCACCTGGACTACCCAGTTCCTGACCCATAAGATCCTCTCATGGGTCACGCTTTCGGAACCGATGAGCCACGGCCCGGTCCCCAGCAATATCAGGATGGCGGTCAACACGAACACGAGACTGAGGAGATCTCGTCGCCGGCCGGCCAGGCGTACGCCGGCAACAACCAGGGCGACCGCCAGGAGGGCCATGAGACTTGATTCGAGGGGCAGGTGGATGAATCTGAAGACGAACAGCGTCCATGGGCTGTCCGGGCCGAAGAACAGCCCGAGGGCCAGGGTGAAGGTGAAGAAAACGATCAGGACGCCGCTATACGGCCAGCCGGGCTCCTGCTCGCTGACCTTGGCCAGGTGGACACTCGCCAGATTCACCAGACCGATTCCCAGTCCCCCGGCAGCAAGCAGGATCGCCCAACGAAGCAAGACCAGCCAGACCAGCCGCAGCCCGATGATGACGTCGAGGTTGGTGAAGTAGCCGAGGAGGACGATCGCGCCGGCTGCGACCGCGACGGCGGCCCAGATCATATACGCACCCAGCTTCACAGGCCGACCCCAAAGGTGCGCATCAGTGTCCCGACCAGGATCGCGGCGACGATAAGGAACCGCACCAGGTCTTGTGTGCTCAGGCTGGCATGATGCAGCGGGCCCGCGTTCAGGTATGCACCGCCGGCAAACACCTCTTCTCCGATAAGAGGATAGGAGGCGATGGCATACAGGAGTGCCTGCGCCTGAACGTCGTCTGTCCCGGCCAGGACAAATATTCCCTTTCTCTCACCAAAGTCCGCCGCCAGCGCAGCTTCCGCCCCAAACGATCCGATCATCACGTGGACCGTCACGTCCTCGCCACCGAGAACGGCGGGAAGACCGGCGACGTAGGAGAAGGGTGTCGGACCCAGCATTCTTCCGGCTGTCAACTGGAAGCGGGTTGATTCTCCGACCTGCTGATACCCCGTCCGCAAGCTATCCTGCGACAGTACCATCATGGCGCCGTCCCCGGCCGTGATCACCGATGGCTTATCGCTCATGCTGGTCGCCATCGCCATCCGCGAAAGCACGGCCAATCCAGCGAGCGCCGGACCACTGTCAGAGCCGATCACCGATCCGGTCCCTAGAGAAAGATGTACGCGCTCGCCGGCCTCAACGGCGCGCTCGATGGATCTGCCGAGTTCTTCGAAGCCGCGCAGCTTGCGAAAGACGGTCGTCCTCCGACGCCCGTACGCGGCGTAAGCCAGAAGCGTTGCAAGGAAGATCGCCAGGATCAGCAGACCCCTGAGATCAAACATCGTTGTCCGCCAAGTCAGTTCGCAGTTGGTCGATCAGGAGGCGAACCTTCTTAGGATCCTCCAACACACGACCGATGCTATGCAGCTCCTCTCCTCCGAAGAGAGGTTCCACGATGTATGCCACCTGTGCACCGATCAGGGCCAATGGTCCTGCCACCTCCAAGAGGACTGCTGCAACGCCACCCATGCCGGTCCGGCGCAACTTCCGGGCCAAATCTTCGGTCAGATCATGCATTCTGGTCATTTCGCGCAGTATAGCACAACCACCTTAGACCGGCCATATCAGCGTGACTTCCGGGCTGATCGGATGGAACTTGGGGCATCTGTCACGCGCCGGTCTCGCGAGTGAACGTCCGACAGTCGGAGCGATATAAGGGGTGGTATCCGCGCTCATCTCAAGGAGCCGCACCCGCGAGCCGCGAATTTGCAGACTCGATTGCTTCGGATATAATCCGGAACAGGTGTTCGATCAAGTCTGGCAATGAGCCTCCGATTTCCTCAGCTGTTGACGCAGATTGAAGGCCTGGGAGAGAGCGCGGCCCGGCGGGCAGCCGAAGCCGCGCGCAAACTCCCGGTGGCCCTGCGCTCGATCGATGAGGCCCAGCGCATCGGCCGGGACGAGCTGACCAACCGCATCCGGCGAGCCGGGGAGCGTTGGCGGGGGGCACATCCGACGGATGAGCCCGTCAATGTGGTTTTCGGCCTTCCCCCCCATCCCTCTCGTCTCAACGTCATCGGAGCGGACGGTTCGCAGATCCTCCCCGACCGGCACGCACCCGCGCTGTATTTCTTGATCAACATCGGATCCATCCTGATCGAACAGGGTACGGGCAGCGCACCACGCACGGCCAGTGAGGCCGGCGTGTTCTATGACGACGCCGACCTCTACGGAGATAGCGGGGACCTGGCCTCGCCGGCCTGGATCAATGGCAAGCGCGATGTGGCCGAGATGGAGACGCTGGCGCGTCTGGCCGAGAGCTGCAGCGGTGCGCCAACATTGGCGCTCCTGGACAACGGCCTGCTTCTTTGGCTCGCCCTGCAGGCAGGTGATCAGCATCGAAAGGCCGTCGACCGATTGCTGGCCGAGTACTTACAGCATCTCACCCGACTTCGAGCGAGCGGGGTTGCGGTCGCCGGCTTGGTCGATCGGCCGCGCAGCGCGGATGTCCTGGCACTCTTGGCCCTGGTTCTGGCGCCCGAACCAGACCCGGAGTCCTCACCAGCCATCAGCCCTTACCGGGGCCTCACCGATCGCGCCCTCTTTGCCGAACGCCTCGAGCCCGGCCAGCGCAGCGCGCGCTTTGTGGATAGTTCTCCGGTGAATCGCGACTTCGAGACCGTCGGGCACCAGATCCAGTTCTTCTATCTCAACACGGGAGGCGCGCACAACATCGCTCGCGTCGAGATCCCCGGTTGGGTGGCCGAAGACCCGAAGAGGCTGGAGTGGGTGCACGCCGGGATCATTGAACAGTCTAAGACCACCGGAGGTTTCCCCTATCCGCTCGTCCGCGCCCATGAGCTGGCTGTTGTCACCGCCGCCGACAGGCAGGCCTTCGAGGCTATGATCGAGCAATCTCTCATCCGCCGCGGCCTTCGGCCTCGAATCTCGCAGAAAGCACAGACTAAACGCTGGACCGGAGCGCGCCGGCGCCATCGCGTCTAGAGGAGTGAGATAAAGCATGGTCGTCACCCAGGTGCCTATTGGGAGGGTCACGCGCTGCAGCACGCGCGGCTTCGTCGGGGCCGTCCGCTTGCCTGAGCCCGACATTCCTGCATTCGGTGGGTTCTGCGTGGTTGAGACACAACACGGGCAGGCCCGGGTGATCGGCTTGATCTACGATCTGAGCATCGAGGATGACGAGCTCGCCCGGCAGATGGCAAGTGCGGGAGACCTCTCGCGCGAACAGCTTGCCGATGCCCAGACGAATCGGCAGGTACCGCTCGAATTTAGTGCGCTAACTGTCGGCTTTGCTCGGGAAGGGACCTATCACTACACGCTTCCGCCACAGCCTCCTCTCACGCTGGCGGAGGTCTACCCCCTCGACGTGAACGAGGTCCACTCCTTCACCGAGCGCTTCGACTTCCTGCCTCTGATCTTCGGCGCCGACCGACTTCCGGTCGACGACTTGCTGGCGGCGGCCCTCAAGCAGGCCTCACTGACCTATCCCGAAAAACAGCGCCTTCCCTACCTGGTCCAAGCCGGACGGGAATGCGCCCGCTTCATGGCGGCCGACCTCAACCGCCTCGAGAACCTCATCCGCAGTCTGCAGACATGATCAAAGACCGGGACGGGACGCGCTTCGCCGCGCATTGGAGGGCCGGATGACCGATGCCTCGGATCTCGACTCCTACTTCGGCGAACGCCAGGGCGAGACACCTCTGGGGACCGTCGTCGGCGGATCCCTTTCCGCCGGCTTGAGGGTCAAGCTCGACCCCCATCTGTCTATCGAACGCCTCGCCGTCGGCCGCTACGTGGTTATCCAAGGTCAGAGCCGACGGACGTTCTTCGGCATCATCACCGACATCCTCCTGGACGCCGCCAATCCCGACCTTCCCCGAAGGCCCCCGGACCCCTCCGATAGTTTTAGCGCCGAGGTTTACCGTGGCAGCGTCGCCTATGGGGCGATGCAGGTGACCCCGATGCTCGTGCTGGATGAGGGTGCCCAAGAACCGCGCCCGATCAAGACGATCCCGGCCCACTTCAGCCGCGTGCACGAAGCGACTGCAGCGGATGTCGAGCGGGTCTTCGGCCGTGAAGATCAGAGCCACTTCTTCATCGGCTCGCCTCTCGACATGGAGCTCGTCCAGGTAAATCTCGACCTGGGCCGTTTCGTTGCGCGCTCCTCGGGTGTCTTCGGCAAGAGCGGCACCGGGAAGTCCTTCATCACCCGCACCATCTTGGCCGGCATCGTCAAGTCCGGATTGGCCTCAAGCCTGGTCTTCGATATGCATAACGACTACGGCTGGGCGGTCAAGGGGGAGGGTCAGCACCAGTACAAAGGCTTGCGGCAGCTCTTCCCCGACGGGCGAGTGAACGTGGTCACGCTGGATGAGGAGACCTCGCGAGCGCGCGGTAGCAAGATCGACCGTATCCTCAAGATCGGCTACGAGCAGATAGAGCCGGAGGATGTGGAGATGCTCGCCGGCTTGATGGGGCTGAGCGACATCCAGACCGGGGCTCTTTACTACCTGCGACGCAGGCTGGGCCCGGCCTGGATCGCCAAACTGCTGGAAGAAGAGCAAGCGGGGGAAGAACTTCAGGAGTTGGTGCTAAGCGGCCGGATCCTGCCCGGAACGCTGGACGCGATCCAGCGCAAGTTCGAATCGTTCTTCCGCCGAATGGGTTTCCTTGTCCCTGGTAAGGGCGATGAGGCCGTCGATGATATCTTCAATCGACTGAATCTCGGAACGAGCATCGTCCTGGAATTCGGCCGATACGGCAACACACTGGCGGCCTACGTGCTGGTGGCCAACTATCTGACGCGGCGCATCCACGCTCGCTATGTCGACCGAATGAACCGTCACGCCGGCGGACAGGCCGATGAACCCCGGCCGCTGATGATCGTCATCGAGGAGGCGCACAAGTTCCTCGATCCTCAAATCGCCGGCCACACGATCTTCGGGAACATCGCCCGCGAGCTGCGCAAGTACAACGTCACTTTGCTCATCGTCGATCAGCGCCCGAGCGGGATCGATGACGAGGTCATGAGCCAGATCGGAACTCGAGTGACGTGTCTGCTCGACAATGAAGCCGACATCCGGGCGGTTTTCTCCGGCGTCAGCGGGGCGGGCGCGCTGCGCGAAGTGCTCGCCCGGCTCGACACACGCCAGCAGGCGCTCATCATGGGCCATGCCGTCCCCATGCCCGTGGTCGTTCGCACGCGCGACTACGATCAGTCTTTCTACAGCGCCATAGGGGTCGTGGATGGCGAGGAGCGCAAGGCTCGAGCCAAACGCGGTGCCGAGACGTTGTTCGGGGACTGACGCCCACCGCCGTAGATCCCGACCGCACGAGACGAGAGTAAAGCCAAAGCAGGGTGTCGGGGGAGGGGTAGGGGTGGGGGATGACGGCAACCTCCCCCTCACCCTCTGTCTCCTCATCGACCTCGATCACAGATCAACAATCAAACTGTCGATTCCGGTCGCACCACTCGGGCTCGGGGGTCGCCGTTCGACTACCTGCAAGTCGCCTTTCCCATCATAGGCGCGGACACTGATCGTATGACGGCCGCTCGTGTAAGGCCAGTCATAACGCCACTGGACCCAACTCAGCGGGCTCAAGGTAGGCACTCGCAACTCCGCCTCGACCCAGGGTCCGTCATCGATTTGCACTTCGACTTTGCTGATCTCGCGTGCCCCAGCATAGGCAATCCCGCCAACCGGGACCGTGGGGCTGCTTGCTTCAGCCTCCGCCTTGTCGGCCGCATCAACGACGGACGTCGTGTGCACGATCGCCTCAGCATCCCAGCCTCGATCAACCCAGTAGCCGGGACCTCGCCGATCGATGATCTCGATTCGCTCGATCCATTTGGGTTGCTTCATCCCATGACGGTTGGGGATGTAGACTCTGAGCGGGAATCCGTGCTCCGAAGACAGAGGTTCCCCGTTCATGTCGTACACCAGAAGCGTCCGTGGATCCGTGATATCGGACATCGCGATACTTTCATAGAACCCGTCGGCGGCGGTCACGTAAGCTTCGACGGCTGTAGGGAGCATTCCCGCCCGTTGGAGCACATCCGACAGTCGAGCCCCGGTCCAGCGACTGGTGCTGATCAGGTCCCCGCCCACCGGGTTCGAGATGCATTCCAACGTGATCACCTGGCTGACGGCGGGGAACGCACGGAGATCGTCCACCGTCAGCGAAAGCGGCTGTTCCACCATGCCGTCCACTTGCAGGTGCCAGCCGGCTCCGTCTACCTCCGGCGGTCGCGTGTTAATGTCGATCCGGTAGAAATCCTCGTTCGACGTGAGCTCAGGCCGTGTTCCCGGCGCCGGCGCGATCCGCTGGGCCAGTACATCATCCGGCGGTGACGAGGCCGGTCCGGTGGTGCCAGCCAGGCTAGGTGCAAGGGTGGCCGGCGGCCCCTGCACCTCCACCTCCCCTGTCTCCAGCAGCGACGCCAACCCGGCCGATCCGACGGTCACTACGATCGTGCCGCCTCCGACAAGGTACAGGAATTGTCGACGTGAGAGCGAAGCCTCCGGTTCCTGGAGGAGTGCAGCCCTGGCCCTGACGGTCAGCCAGACAAGGACCACACCCCATGCGCCGAACAGAATCGCAAGCCAGATCAGGGTCGTAACGGGTCCGGCCTGGGGGAACCCGAGCGTCAACTCAACCGGGATCATCGCCAGCAAGAGCACCGCGCCGCCTGTCAAACCCAGCCCGACCGGGCTCTTGGAACCACGAGCGTAGACCGCCAGGACGGCTCCAAGCACGGCGCCGGTGACCAGGAATATCCCGATAGCCTGTCCTTGCTCGGCCAATTTGGCGGTTGAGGCCGTCGGCCCGAGTTGCAGCGCTCGGATCACCGCCACCATGAGGTCGATGGTCGTCGTGATTATTTGTCCGGGCAGCACCCGCGCCAACCAGTCGAAGACCTCGAAAGGTACGAAGGGCACTTGAAGCAGCCGTTCGGCAAGATAGCTTAACCCCATGACGGGCAGGCTGGTCAGCGCCCCCAACGCCGCGCCGGTCCAAATCGCGGGCCGGTTGCCTTCCGTCATTTGCACCTGTGTAGATTCACCCATCCCATTACCACCGTCCTTTCCCGAGCGGGCTATACCATGTGAGTTGACTCACCCTGAACGTCTGACCGGCGGGCGATCCGAAATCGAAATGTCGCTCCTTGGCCGGGGGAGCTATCGGCCCAGATTTGCCCCCCATGGGCTTCGACCATCCCCTTGGCGATGGCCAGCCCCAATCCCGCACCACCATGGTCGAAACCACTCCGCGAACGGCTTTGTTCGCCTCGGAAGAACCGATCGAAGACAAACGGCAGGTCTTCGGGCCGGATGCCTTCGCCGCTGTCCTCGACCGATACGACCACATCCGATCCCCGGCATTCCGCCCGGACCCGAACGTGCCCGCCGGGCGGGGTATGACGCAACGCGTTGTCGAGCAAGTTCTGCAGGACGCGCCCAATCTCCTTTGGCGACAACCACACTGGATCCAGACCTTCACCAACCGAGCCGCTCAAGGCGACATCCTGGGCGCGGGCTCGGGCACCGAACGCCTCGAGCGTGTCGGAGATCAGGTCGGAGAGCGAGCTGGCTTCCAATTGCAGTGTCAGTTGGCCGGTATCGAGCATCGACAATTGGAACAAGGCATCGATCATCTCTCCCATGCGCATAATCTCGGCCCGGCTCTGTCTGAGATACCGGGTGACGGTATCCGGATCCGTCACAACGCCGTCGTCAATGGCCTGGATCATGACCATAAGCGATGACAGGGGAGTACGCAGATCGTGCGAGGCCCAGGCAACAAAGTCTCGCCGGGCGGCATCAAGCCGGCGCGCTTCCTCGGCGGCCTTCTGCAGACGGTCCGCCATTGTATTGAAGGCCACGGCCAACTGAGCCACTTCGTCACGTCCCTCCACGGTGACCCGGGCTGAGAAATCCCCTTCACTCAGCCTCGAAGCCGCTCCCAGCAGCGAGCCGAGGGCGTGTGTTATGGCGTTCGAGACGAGGAAGCCAAATGAGACCGAGATACCACCGGCGAAAAGGAGCAATAGGCCGGAGAGAGTCAGGTCGTGCGGGCTGAGGAACATCAAGCGCGCCGCCAACCAGACGTTGAACATCGTCAGGCCGGCTGCCACGACAAATCCCAGGCTGAGCGAGCTCCGCAGAGTCGGGAAACTACGCCACCAACCCAATCGTTGAGCGATGAAACCGACCAGCGCCGAGATCCCCGCGCTGGCGCCGAAGATCAACACGAGTTGGAGCAAATCGCTCGCCGGGGGTCGCATGACCATCGCGACCAGCGCGATCGTAATCGCCAGGGCGATGAGGATGCCGACGATGAACAAGGTTGCTCTGACCCGCGAGGACAACATGTCAGGCCTCAAACTTGTACCCCACCCCCCACACCGTCTGGAGCAAGTCGGGGCGCGAAGGATCGCGCTCGATCTTCTCCCGCAGTCGCCGGATATGCACGGTCACAGTGGAAGGGTCGCCATAGAAGTCATATCCCCAGACGTGATCCAGAACCTGCGCTCTTGAGAAAACCTGTCGCGGATGCCGCATGAAGAACCAGAGCAGATCGAATTCCTTGGCGGTCATACTCACAGGCTCATGCCGGACGCTGACGGTCCGGGCATTCGGATCCAGGTTGATGCCGCCGAGTTCCAACAATTGTCCGGGAAGGGGAGCATCGTCTTTCGAGCGCCGCAAGACCGCCCGCACCCGGCTGGCAAGCTCCTTGGGATCGAACGGCTTGACAACGTAATCATCCGCGCCAAGTTCTAGGCCTTCAATGCGGTCTTCAACCGCACCTTTTGCCGTAAGCATGATGACCGGTACAGCACTGTACTCCCGTAGGCGTCGCGTGAGGCTGAGTCCGTCCAAACCGGGCAGCATCAGATCGAGAACGACCAGGTCAGGCTCCACCTCTTCGACGACATCCAGAGCCGCATCCCCGTCGGCGGCCTCCATCACTTCAAAGCCGTCCCGTTCGAGGTAGCGACGGATCACCTCACGAATCGTCGCCTCATCGTCGACGACAAGGATTTTCTCAGCCTTGCGTGAAGGTCCACTCATCATCATCTGACCCAATGCCTAACACCCTGTCGCAGTTCACCAGGTTCTGAGGGAACCCTATTATCGCACCCGATCAGGGCCGGTGAGCGACCGTCCCGGCCGAGCGGCCTCGGCGCTTCACGCCAACCGTCCTGACCGACTCTCTCGGAGATTCCTTACGGGGCTGTTACGCGGAATGCAGCAAGACCAGCCTGACCCTCAGCGCCGACCGGGGTCGCTGATCGGCCGGGTTCGGTCGGACCGGGCGAGCGGACCTTGACGACTATGCCCACATGGCCCCTGTTGGGTCCATTCCGATTTCGTGTTCAGTTGAGCAGCCTGCCTGCCCAGGCAGCGTGATTGCCTCGCTTCCTCTGCCAACTTCCCTGGAATCCACCCCGCGTCTGTTGACCGGTTGCCGGAATAGAACATACGTGCTATTATCAGAGGTATGGATGCCTTCGAGAAGTTGGCGCTTGTCTCCCAGCAGACCACTCTGGAGAGCGCCGGCGAGGTCGTCGACCGCCCAGGGAACCCGATCCGCCG
>MGOM01000142.1:44390-55483 GCA_001797105.1 Chloroflexi bacterium RBG_19FT_COMBO_62_14 | reverse complement strand
GCGAAGACCCGTTGAAGGCTCGGCTGACCGTCAAGAAACACGAAATCCCGATCCACATGGCCGCCATGCCGGGTGGGCGGCGGATGCCGCTGATCAAGGCCATGTTGACCACTGCCTGTGAACGCGATTGCTTGTACTGCCCCTTCCGCGCCGGGCGCAATGCGCGCAGGTTGACTTTCCGGCCCGAGGAGTTGGCCAAGACGTTCTATGCCATCCATCAGCGAGGGGCCGCCGACGGGATCTTCATGTCGACGGGGATCTTCGCCGGCGGGATCAACACGCAGAACAAGCTACTCGATGCGGCCGAGATCCTACGCCGGCGCCTTGACTATCGCGGTTACCTGCATATCAAGATCATGCCTGGCGTTGAGCGGGGTCAGGTCCTGCAAGCCATGCGGCTCGCCGATCGTGTTTCTGTCAACCTTGAAGCCCCCAATGAGGACCGACTAAGGCTCCTGGCCCCGCAGAAGGACTTCGGGCGGGAGCTTCTTGAGCCGTTGCGCTGGGTGGAAGAAATCCGGGGCACGGTACCTCCTGACCAGGGATGGCGCGGCCGCTGGCCCTCAAGCAGCACCCAATTCGTCGTAGGCGGCGCCGGGGAGAGCGATCTCGAGATCCTCGGGACGGTGTCTCACCTCTTCCGGTCGCTCGGCCTTGCGCGGACCTATTTTGAAGCCTTCACCCCGGTCGAGGGCACCCCGCTGGAGAACCACCCGGCTGAAGATCTCAGGCGGCAGCAACGACTCTATGAGGCGTCGTTCCTTTTGCGGGACTACGAGTTCGCCCTTGAAGACATGCCGTTCGGGAAGGCCGGTCACCTCCCCCTGGACATCGACCCTAAACGGGCTTATGCCGAAGCCGCGCTCCGCCAGGCGCCCGTGGATCTTAACCGCGCCGATCGGATCGAGCTTCTCCGGATCCCCGGGATCGGTCCGCGAGCCGCTCAGGCGATCCTCCGAACCCGCCGAGAGACCCGCCTGCGCGATCTGCATGACCTTCGGAAGCTAGGGATTCAAAGCAATCGGGCTGCGCCTTACATCTTGCTCGACGGACGGCGGCCCCCTCTCCAGTTGACGCTGATACCCCCATCCCCTCCCAACACACGCGCACCTGACCCCTGGGCCGCGTAAGACTGCCGAAATCCGGTCCAACTACTTGGCATTCCGGCCTTTCATCCCTTATACTAATCGCGTACAAGCAGCGGCGTCATCTTCGCTGGCCAGCCGCCAGGTCTCTAGTTCATGCGCGCCGACGAGAGTGGAGCCCAGAACGCCGGCCAGCCAGCGGGCGGCAGCAAGATCGACGCCGCTGCTCCCTTCCTTCTCTCCCTCATCCTCCGGCTCTTGCACGCAGCCTCCATATCTGTCGTTCCACCGTAGAGCTACCCATTCCGACCCCACTTCCCTACCCTTGGTTCCTTGATCCCCTGCCAGGCAAAATTAAACCAAACACCTCTGGCGACGCCGCCAAGGAGCGCCGCGCTACCCGTCTGGTACTCACTAGGCAATCCAACGCACCGCCGGCCGTGCTACTATGGATCTGGCATAGTCCTCCGGCTTTCGCCTGGGTTGGATTCGGCGACCTTGCCATTCGTGGTTCTTCCCGGCAGGTAAGCCTCCAGGGTTCGGATTGTCGGCCCCCGCCGGGCAGATCGGGAACTGAGTGACCCAACTCTCCACGATCGACTTCCACGTCACTGGGCACTGCAACCAGGAATGCCCATACTGCTGGGGGCCGTTGCGCGGCGGATCAGAGGTGAACACCTCAGTCGCATGCGACATCGTGCGCAAGATCGCGGCTGCGGGCGTCCGGCGGATCGTCTTCACGGGGGGCGATCCGGTCTTGCGGGATGACCTCGGGCTCCTGTTACGCCTGGCGAAGGAGCTCACGCTAGAGGTGGCCCTCTCGTCGACCGGCGATCGGCTCACGCCTGGCTTTCTCCGTGCCTACGGCCGGTGGATCGATTTAGTTTCTCTCCCGCTGGATGGACCCAACGAGGACGTCTCCTCGCGCACCAAGAATCCGGGACACTTCACGGCCGTGCTACGCGCCATAGACTGGCTGGGTGAGTATCCGCGGATCGACGTCAAGATCGGCACACCAGTAACCCGGACAAACCTGGAGACCATCCCGGAGCTCGTGGACTTTGTCGAACAGATCTCGTCCCGAATGTCCAATCGCATGTTCCACAATCTCTTCCAGGCGTACCCGCGCGCCATGGGCGAGGTCGATTGGTCCGACCTTCTGGTAACCGATGCTGAATTCACCTCACTGCGCAAGACTGTGGAAAGCCGGACCCGGCAACTGCAGCTAAACTGGCTCGATCCCGCGACCCTCGACCGGCTGTATGTCATGGTCATGCCGTACGGATCCCTCACTATTCCCAACGGCCCGGCGTACCCGAACTACGGAGCTTTCCTGGAGATATCCGACCTCGACGAGGTGCTGACTCAGGCGCGGTTCGACGCCCCCAAGCACGCCCGACATGCCCAACGCTGGGCGAGCCGGGCGCTCTCGGATACAGCTTCGGGGCGCGTCCAGCCGCCCCTGACTTGATCGCGAGTACGCGGGCACTCTTACTGGGAGCCTGCGTGGATCTAGCCGGCGCCTTCGCCGGCCTCGCCGGGTGTGCCGGCGCGCGATAGGTACTGTTCGACCATTAGCAGCCCATCCTCGCCCGCCCGACGGATGACAGACAGCAGCTGGTCCATCGACGAGACTTCTTCGAGCTGTTCGGTTACGAACCAGCGCAAGAAATCCTGGGCGATGTGGTCGTTCTCCTTGATCGCCAGGTCCATCAGACCGTTGATCTGCCGGGTTACCTCGAGCTCCCAATCCAGGGCCATCTTGGCCGCCTGCTCAGCCGTCTTGATCCCCCCGGGCGGCGCCTGGATTGCCGGAATTGCCACATTCCCGCCGGCCTCGGCCACGTAGTGCACGAACTTCATGGCGTGCATGCGTTCCTCGTCCGACTGCCGATAGAAGAAAGCTGCCAGCTCCGGTAGAGATTCGACGTCGAAATAGGTGGCGATGTTGATGTACTGGTTGGAGGCCGCCAGTTCGCGGCCGGCCTGCCCATTGAACGCCTCTGCTAGTTTCTCACTGATCAGCATCTTCAACTCCTCCTTCTGATCACATCCGAGACTGCCTCATGGCGGCGAGGTGATGTACTGCAGCGCATACTGCGCATCGAGATAATTCGGATTCACATTGAGTGCCGACAAGAAGTCTTCCCTGGCGGCCGAGAGGTTCCCCTCGCGGTAATAGGCCCAACCTCGCCAGAGCATCGCCTCCTCTGACTTGTATGTCCGGTAAAGGGTCGCTGTCGCCAGGTCGATCACATCCTGGAGGCGGCCCTGATTGAAGTAAGCGATGTACGGGCCGAACTGATAGCGGGTGAAGCGCCAGGGAAGTCCCAGCGTGAGCGCCGTATCGTAAGCCGCGGAGGCCTGGCCATAACGCTCGAAGTAAACCAGGTTCGAACCGAGGTTGAACCAGGCATATGCGTCCGAAGGGTTCCGATCGACCTCGGCTTGGGCGTGGTCGAGAGCGCGCTGCCGGTTGACATCGGGATCGGCTTCCTCCCCGAGCAGGGCGTCGATCGTGGCCTGTTCCTCCGGGGGGTAGAGATACAGGAAAACCCGGTTGAAAGCCCGCCAACCGTCTTCGAGGGCATCGTATCTCACAATCCGGTCAGCCCCGCCCGTAGCGGGGTTGGTGTCCTGGGCGATGAATGCGCTTTGCGCGTCATCGTAACCGGTCAGCAGCAGGTAATGGCCGGCCCACCCTCCCCCACCGTCGCCCTCGGCCAGGATGAAGCCCTCTTCGATAATGACCGGGATGCCCGCCGCCAGGAATCGCTTGAGCATGTCAATACTGCCGCCCACGCGATAGTCGGCGCTCAACCACCCGGCCCTCGTCCGAACAAAGTAAGCCAGCTCATCGACATTGACGTTCTTGTCGCCCCGGTCCGGCTTCAACAGATCAGAGATGTCGAATTGATCCCCGTTCCAACCAAAGTAGCGCAGGGCGAGGGACAATGTCGCCGGTCCGCAGTTGTTCCAGTCCTGTTTCTCCCAGGCGGGCGGGGCCAGGCTGACCGCGCCGGGGATCGGGGTCGCGGTCGGTGCGGGCGTCGAGCTCTGTGCCGGTGTTGGCGTGGGTAGCGGGGTCATCGTGGGAAAGAGGGTGGCCTGCATAGCCTGGGCAACCGCCCCTGCCGGTGTGGGAACCGTGTCCCCGGGATGCAGCCAGCCTAACACGATCCCCGAGGCCGCATCCAGCCGCCATTCGAGGCGATATTTCACGGGAGGTAGCTGGTAAATCAGCCACCCAGCCAGGGCCGTTGCGGCCGCGCCCAATAAGAACCTCGCCATCCACGCAAGGCGTGAGGAGAACATAGGCGAGGATTATATCAGTCGGGCGCGGACCGACCGTCGACATCCTGCATAGACCGCCAGACGACTTCCTTGCTAGAATATGCACTAGGCCAGGTGGTTATTGTGTCCGACACGACTTCGATCATCATACTTGGCGCCTCCGGCGACTTGACCAAGCGCAAGCTCATACCGGCATTGTTCAGCCTGCACTGCAAGCGGCGCATGCCCGATCCGTTTCACATCGTGGGGATGGCGCGGACGCGATCGGATACAGAGACCTTCCGCCAGATGCTCAAGCAGGGGATGCTTACTCTCGCACCCAAGTATGTCGATCCGAAGGAATGGCCGGTGTTCGCCGATCGGTTGGAGTATGTGACCGGCGACCCGGCCGACAGCGAGTCCCTCCACATGCTGCAGACCACGCTCGATCGTCTGGAGGGCGAATTCCAGGGAGGCCGCAACCGTATCTACTATATGGCCCTCCCGCCCGCCTCGTATGGATCGGTTCTCCAGGCCCTCGGCCGAACTGGCATGGTCGACTCGACCCCGGGATGGCGCAGGGTTGTTATTGAGAAACCATTCGGTCATGATCTTCCATCTGCCAGGTCCTTGAATGATCTCGTCCATGAAGTCCTGAATGAAGACCAGATCTACCGGATCGATCACTATCTGGGCAAAGAGACCGTCCAAAACGTTCTGGTTCTCCGCTTTGCCAACAGCATCTTCGAGCCCGTCTGGAACCGGAACTACGTCGATCACATCCAGATCACGGTGGCCGAGTCCGTGGGCGTCGGGCACCGCGGTCGCTTCTTCGACCAGGTCGGTGTTGTGCGCGACATGTTCCAGAACCACCTGATGCAACTCCTGTCCCTGGTGGCGATGGAGCCGCCGGCATCCTTCGACGCCGAGGCAATGCGGAACGAACGCGCCAAAGTCTTGCGCAGCGTCCGACCGATCCTCCCCGCCGATGTGGCAGTCGATACCGTACGTGGGCAATATCAGGGATATCGCCAGGAAGTCGGGGTCGATCCGCACTCGCAGACGGCCACTTATGCTGCGCTCCGGCTTCGGATCAGCAACTGGCGGTGGGAGGGCGTGCCGTTCTTCCTGCGTTCAGGCAAGGCACTCGCCGAGAAAACGACCGAGATCGCCGTGCAGTTTAAGGATGTGCCTCATATGATGTTCACACGGTCCGCCGGGCAGGGGATCATGCCCAACCGGCTGTCCTTGTGTCTCCAGCCGGACGAAGGGATCCACTTGCGCTTCGAGATGAAGGTCCCGGGCACGCAGGCCGAGACCCGCTCGACGAATATGGAATTTCACTACGCCAGCGTCTTTGGGCCGGATGCGATCCCGGACGCCTATGAACGCCTGCTTCTCGACGCGCTCAACGGCGACGCCTCGCTTTTCACTCGAGCCGACACGATCGAACTGGCCTGGGGCCTGATCGATCCGATCCTCGAGGGATGGTCGCTTCCCGGTGCACCTCCGCTGGCAATCTACCCTCCCGGCTCGTGGGGGCCTGAAGAAGCGGACGCCTTCATGCTCGACGGAGGCCGGGTTTGGGAGCTCGGTTGTGCGAGGCACGACGCATGACCCAGGATCGAGGCGCTTCCTTGGGGCTGTCGGAGGGGATCATCATTTACGGAACCGACTGGTGCCCGGATTGCATTCGCGCCCGGCGATTCCTCGATCGGAACAAGGTCGCATACACGTGGATCGACACCGACAAGGACAGACTGGCTGAAGCCTTCGTCCGTCATTCAAACAACGGTAAACGGATCGTCCCCACGATCCTCTTCCCCGATGGGACGATCCTCGCCGAGCCCTCGGATCAAGCGCTGGCTGAGAAGCTCGAACTCCCGGAGTAGTCTCAACTCTCCTCGGGGTTGAACGGTATTCGCAGGGATTCCTTCGGGCGGCTGGTCGATCCCTCCGTACACGTGTCTGATCAGCGGTGAGGCTTCGAGGCGCAGGAGACAGCCTGTGAGCCTTGCCCTCACCTCGCCGACCCCCCCTGCTATAATCCCCGATATGCATACCGGAGTCCTTCAATGCCCCTGAAAGACCTGCGCGAGTTCATTGATCTGCTCGAGACGCGAGGCCAACTGGCGCGCGTTTCGGTCCCCGTATCGCGTGACCTGGAAATCACCGAGATCACCGACAGAGTTTCCAAAGGACCTGATGGATCGAACAAGGCTCTGCTCTTCGAACAAGTCGAAGGGTCCGACCTCCCGCTCGCGATCAACCTGTTTGGCTCGCGCCAGCGGATGTCCTGGGCACTGGGCGTTGACGACCTCGAGGAGTTGCGGGAGCGCCTGGCTTCCTTGCTCGACCTCAGACTCCCGCAGGGATTGGGGGGCGTCCTCGACCGCGGGCAGGATCTTCTGGGCGTGCTGCGGTCGATCGGATTGCGTCCGGCCAAGGTGAAGAACGCCCCGGTTCAAACCGTAGTAGAGAAGGAGAAGGCCTCACTCGACATTCTCCCGGTTCTAAAGTGTTGGCCCGACGATGGGGGACGGTTCATCACTTTGCCTCAGGTCATCACCCGTGATCCGGAGACCGGCATCCGCAACGTCGGCATGTATCGTCTCCAGGTTCTCGACGAGCGGCGCCTTTTGATGCACTGGCAGCGACACAAGGGAGGTGCCGAGCACGAACGCGTGGCGCGCGAGGTAAACAAGCCGACAATTCCGGCGGCGGTCGTCCTCGGCGGGGACCCGGCCAGCATGTGGTGCGCCTCGTCCCCCCTCCCGCCGAATATCGATGAGTATCTGCTGGCTGGTTGGCTGCGGGGCCGTCCGGTCGAATTCGTGGATTGCGTCAGCCAGCCTCTGGAGGTACCGGCCGAGGCCGAGATCGTGCTCGAAGGCTACGTCGATCCCAACGAGCACCTGCCCGAAGGGCCGTTCGGAGACCACACAGGTTACTACACCCCCATCGAGCCTTTCCCGGTTTTCCATTTGACGGCCATCACCCGGCGCGCCAGTTCCATCTATCCGACGACCGTCGTCGGAGCTCCGCCGATGGAAGATGTCTGGATGGGAAAGGCCACCGAGCGGCTGTTCATGCCGCTGATCCGCCTGTTCATGCCGGAGGTGATCGATGTGTGCATGCCGGCCTCGGGCATCTTTCACAACCTGGTTCTCGTGTCCATCCGGAAGCGCTATCCCGGTCACGCACGCAAGGTGATCCATGGGCTGTGGGGATTGGGATTGTTGATGCTAGCCAAGTGCATCGTCGTGTTCGATGACTGGGTCGACGTCCAGGAGCCCAGCCAGGCCGCCTGGCAAGCACTGGGAAACGTGGATTGGGCGCGGGACGTTGTGATCACCCAGGGGCCGGTGGATCATCTTGACCATGCTTCCTATCAGCACAGCTTTGGCGGGAAGATCGGCATCGATGCCACGGCCAAGTTGCCGGAAGAAGGCTACGCTCGCGGCTGGCCGAAGCGGATCGAAATGGATCCCCAGGTGAAGTCGAGGATCGAGGCGATCTGGGGACAGCTCGGGCTTTGAGAGCACTCTAGGCTCCGGGAGCCTTAATGACTTGTGATAGAATGAAAACCGCTCCCGGCGTGCAACCGGGAGCGGTTTTCGCTGGCCGCCAAAGGAAGTCCATGTTTTTCCTTCGCCGAGTCCGCGCCTTCCTCGACCTAATCAAATTCGAGCACACCGTCTTCGCTTTGCCATTTGCCTACCTGGGGATGCTCCTTGCGGCCGGTGGCTGGCCGAGCTCGGGCCAGTTCATCTGGATCACCGTGGCCATGGCAGCCGCCCGGACAATGGCTATGAGCGCCAATCGTCTGGCCGACCGGGAGCTCGATGCCCGAAACCCACGCACTGCGGGGCGGCCGCTCATCACGGGAGCGATCAACTCCGACACCGTGTGGGCCGGAGGGCTGGTGGCGACGGCCGTCCTTGCCATTGCGGCGTATTCGCTCGGACCGCTTCCCTTCCGCCTTCTCCCCGGCGCAGTCGCCTTCCTGATCGGCTACCCATTCACCAAGCGCTTCACGCTGGCCTCACATTTCATTCTCGGAGCGACCGACGCCCTGGCGCCTCTCGGCGCATGGGCGGCAGTACGCGGCTCCCTGTTTACCCGTGCGGATCTGCCGGCCTGGATCCTCTTCATAACCGTCACGCTCTGGATCGCCGGATTCGACATGATCTATGCCTGCCAGGATGCCGAGTTCGATCGGCGCGAGGGGCTCTTCGCCATTCCGGCGCGCTTGGGCATCGGCCCCGCCCTCCGCCTCTCAGCCGTCTGCCACGCCCTGACCACCGTCCTCCTGATCGGCCTCGGCGCCGTTGCCGGGTTGGGTCTGGCATACTATCTGGGTGTAGGTATCGCCACAGCCCTCCTTGCTTATGAGCATGCCATTGTTCACCCGCACGATCTCTCGCGTCTTAACTTGGCTTTCTTCAATGTGAACGGCGTGATCAGCCTGACGCTCTTCGCCGCTACTCTCGCAGCCTTACTGGTACCGTGAACTCCATCGGAGGATTCTCATGAAAAGACGATTCGTGATCATCCCCCTGCTCGCTCTCCTGCTCGCCGCGTGCGGCGGCGCCAAGCCCGAGCCCGTCACCCTCCGAATCGGCGTGCTCCCGATCCTCGACGCGCTGCCGATGTACGTCGCCCAAGCCGAGGGCCACTTCGCCGAGCAAGGAGTCGAGGTCGAGTTCGTCCCAGTCGCCTCGGCGGCCGAACGGGATCAGCTGATGCAAGCCGGACAAATCGACGGCATGATCAACGATCTGGTCTCGACCATGTTCTACAACAAGGACGGGACCCAGATCATCGTCGTATCCTTCGCTCGCACTGCAACCCCTGACTTCCCCCAATACCGGATCCTGGCTTCCAAGGACAGTGGGATAGAAACCGTGGACGATCTGCGTGGTGTCCCGATCGGTATCTCCGAGGGAAGCGTGATTGCCTACACGACCGATCGTTTGCTCGAGGCCGAAGGGCTTACCCAGGATGACATCGTGACCGTTGCCGTTCCCAAGATCCCCGACCGCCTGGCCTTGCTCCTAAGCGGTGAGCTAAAGGCCGCTAACCTTCCTGACCCGCTCTCATCCCTGGCGATCCAGGGAGGGGCGAAGGTGATCATCGATGACACCTCGCATCCGGAAATCGGCAACAGCCTGATCTCTTTCCGCAAGAGTGTCGTCGAGGAACACCCTGAGGCGATCCGAGCTTTCATGGCTGCCGTGGAGAAAGCCGGCTCGGAGATCAACGCCGACAAGACACGCTGGAGCGAATTGCTCACCGAGAAGCAGCTGGTGCCGGCGCCCGTCCTCGGAACCTATGCCATCCCGTCGTTTCCAACGGGCAGCGTGCCGTCTGAGGCGCAGTTTGCCGACGCGCTGGCATGGACTCAGGAGAAGGGCCTTCTGACAGGCCAAGTCTCTTATTCGGAATCCGTGGACCCATCTTTCCTGCCGTAGGCTGAGCGCGGGCGGTCTTCCCGGCGGGTCAGCCCGCTCCGCCCGCGGGTCGTGTTTGGTTGGCTGTGATTACTCTCCAAAGCATCTGCTTCGCCTATCCTGACGGGACCAACGTCTTCGAGGACTTCAGTTGGGAGGTCGGGTCGGGCGAAGCTTGGGCTGTGCTCGGCCCCTCCGGCTGCGGGAAGACCACGCTGCTCTACTTGCTGGCGGCCTTGAGACACCCAACCGCCGGGGAAATTCGAATCAGTGGGGAGCCGCTGTTCAAGCCTCGCCCGCGAACAGGTTTAATCCTCCAGGATTACGGCCTGCTGCCTTGGGCCACCGTGCGCGAGAACGTCGCGCTAGGCTTGCGCCTCCGGCGCTTCTACGGCCCAGATGGAGTCCACTCTCCGGCCGATGAACGCATCCCAGAGCTCGCCGATAGGATTGATCCCTGGCTGGAGCGGTTGGCCCTGCTGTCGATCGCCGAGAGCTACCCCGCCCAGATCTCAGGCGGTCAGCGGCAACGCACGGCCATCGCCCGGACGCTTGCCCTCGATCCCGACTTGCTGCTGATGGATGAACCTTTCGCCTCCTTGGACGCGCCGACTCGCGAAGGGCTTCAGGCGCTGACGATCGAATTGCGCAATGAGCGTGGGCTGACGACGGTGATCGTCACACACGCCATCGAAGAGGCGGCGTTGCTGGGGCGGCGGATTCTGCTGCTTGGAATGATCCCCAATACGTCCGCCATGGTCTACGACAATCCCGGGGCGACACACTCCACCTACCGAGATACTTCGGAATACGCCTCGATGTGTGCTCAACTTCGACGGGCCATGGAGGCGATCGCGTGAAGCGCGGCCAGGTTGTTGTGGCGGCTTTGGTGATGGGGTTGGTGTGGCAAGCCTTGGCCGTGTTGGTCCGCAGGCCCATCCTCCCGCCGCCGACCGTGGTCCTGCAGAGTTTTCTGACCGAGCTTCCCCGCGATCTTGGGGAGCACTTTGTCGCCAGCCTTTGGCGGGTGGTCGCCTCCATCGCCCTCTCGGTTGCTTTGGCCGTTCCGGCCGGCCTGGTTCTCGGGCAATCCCCTCGTTTGAACCAGATCTTCTCACCCGCAATCTATCTCCTCTTCCCGATCCCGAAGGTCGTTCTGGTCCCGGTCGTCTTACTCTTCTTCGGCATCGGAGATCTCCCGAAGATCATCATCATCTTCATGATCCTTTTCTTCCAGATCCTGGTGCTTGTTCGCGACCAGGCGGCCGGGTTGCGACCTGAA
>MGOM01000142.1:24982-44372 GCA_001797105.1 Chloroflexi bacterium RBG_19FT_COMBO_62_14 | reverse complement strand
AGCCTGGGCGCCGGGCGGCGAGCGCTATTCCGCTTTGTCTATCTTCCGGCGAGCCTGCCGGCGATCCTGACTGCGCTCCGGCAGTCCGTGGGTACGGCAGTTGCAGTGCTCTACGTGGCCGAGTTGTTCGCCACCCGGCGCGGACTGGGCTACTACATCTACTTCACCGGAAGCACGCTCTTCGATTACCCGAAGATGTACGCCGGTGTGCTCGCCATGAGCCTGCTCGGACTGGGGATGTACTTCGCCGTGGACTGGCTCCATCATCGGTTATGTGCCTGGCAGTTCACGCGGTAGTCGCCAGCGTCCGCGCGGCCAGGTCGTTCAAGCCAGGTCACCGTCGTTCAGCCGCCCGCTTTGGAGGACGCACAAGGGTGAGTCACCTGACGGGAGAGGCCCGATCGAATTACGTGCGCCGCATGTTCAGCCGGATCGCCGGACGATACGATATGCTCAATCGCCTGATGACCATGGGACAGGATCTGCGATGGCGGCGCGAGGCCGTCAAGCGCCTGCGCCTGGCGGGAACCGGGCGCGTCCTGGACATCGGGGCCGGCACGGGCGACCTTGCCTTCGAGGTCCTCAGGCAATTCCCGGGTGCTCACGCAGTCGCGGTCGATATCACTCCGGAGATGATCGCCGTTGGACGCCTCCGCAAGGAAGGGGGCTCAGTCACTTGGGTCGTGGCCGATGCGCTCCACTTGCCGTTTGCCGACTCTTCTTTCGTCGGGGTGATCTCAGGATTCCTACTGCGCAATCTGCCGGACGTCGACGGATCTCTCTCTGAGCAACATCGTGTTCTCCGACGGGCCGGCCGGCTGGTGAGCCTCGACACCAGTCCCCCTCCGCCTGGCTTGTTCCGACCGCTGATACGATTCCCCCTGCCCGCTGTCATCCCGACTCTCGGTCGGGTGCTTGCGGGTGAGGCCGAGGCCTACCGCTACCTGCCCGACTCGACTGAGCACTTTGCGACCGCCGAGGCCCTTGCCGCCAGGATGGCAACCGTCGGCCTGGCCCCCGTCGGGTATGTCCGGCGGATGTTCGGGACGATCGCGATTCACTGGGGAAGCAAAGCCGAAACCGGTTGATCGGCCGAGCTCACTCGCAAGGCGTTGGTCGGATCGACGGCGCCGACGTGGGAGGGAGGTTTGACTGACTGCCATGGCTGACAGGATCATCGTCTCCATCAGTGGCGCCTCGGGCGTGATCTATGGTATTCGTGCCCTCGAGATACTCCGCGAGCTCGGCCTCGAGACCCATCTCATCCTCACTCCGGCCGCCAAAGTCACGATCGCTCAGGAGACCGATTTCAAGGTTAGCGATGTCGTCGCCCTCGCCAGCATCTCACACGACCCACGCGACATCGGAGCCAGCATCGCCTCCGGATCCTTCGATACGCGGGGGATGATCGTCATACCATGCTCCGTCAAGACCCTCTCGGCCGTCGCCAACAGCTATGCCGACGAGCTGACAGCCCGTGCGGCGGACGTTTGCCTCAAAGAAGGTCGCCCGCTGGTCCTAGTGGTGCGCGAAACGCCCCTTCATCCGGGCCACATCCGATTGATGGAGCTCGCCGCCCAGGCCGGCGCCGTGATCTTCCCACCGGTTCCGTCGTTCTACGGAAGGCCGCAGTCCCTCGACGACGTCATTACAGCCACGGTCGGCCGTGCCTTGGCCAGGCTCGGTGTGCAGAACACCGGCTACCCGCGCTGGGAAGGACTCTCCTAGACCCCCAGGTAGTGATGCGACGGCAGCGACCCTCCAGGCCAGGTTCGCTTGCGCCTCGGGCGACGACAGACGACTGACGACGGACGACCGGCCCCATCCGATAGCCCCGAGTACGTCTTGTGTCTTGTGTCTTGTGTCTTGTGTCTTGTGTCTCGTGTCTTGTGTCTTGTGTCTTGTGTCTTGTGTCTCGTCCCGTGAAACGTGATGCGTGAAACGTAATGCGCAAGACGCGAACCTTGTAGCTTGAAGCTCGGGTCTTGTGTCCTGAGTCTTGTGTCCTGAGTCCTGTGTCTTGTGTCTTGTAGCTTGAAGCCTAACAACGTGCCCGATCTCACCCCCGTCCTTGCGCTCCTTGCCGAGACTCGCAGCCTGAGCCTGGCCACGCTCGATCCCGACGGCCGGCCGCGCGCGACGCCGCTGTTCTTCGCCTTCGACGATCAGGCCTGCTTGTTCTTCCTCTCCGAACGCGAGACTCAACACTGCCGCAACCTCAGTCGCGACTCTTCGGCGGCCGCGTCTTTGTATCCGGAGGTGGCAGATTGGCACGAGATCCGCGGTCTCCAGATTCGGGGCTTCGCCTCGGTCGTCCCCGCTTCCGAGCGTGAGCCGGCGCTCGCTCTCTACACGACCCGCTTCCCCTTCGCCGGCGAACTGGGCGGCATCGTCAGCCTGAGCGAAATCTACTGCCTCCATCCGACCTGGGTGCGCCTGATCGACAATCGGCAGGGATTCGGCTACAAGCGCGAGTGGAACCTGCCCTGAGATCGGGAGGCGATCACGCCTTGTCCTGTCCCGCCGGCTGAAGGGGGAATGATCCCGGGACGATGAGGCGGCGGCACCCATTCCATGCTGCGCGTCGTTTAGGCTCGAAGAGCTGTAATACACTGTGGGCATGGATCCTCCTTCCGATTACGACCTGGCGGTCCACGCCCGGCGCGGCGATGCAGAGGCCTTCGGCGAACTCGTGCGACGCTATCAGACGTCGGTCTTCAACGTCTGCTATCGGATGATGGGCAACCGTCAGGAGGCCGAAGACATGAGCCAGGAGGCATTCATCCGGGCCTACTCGCGATTGGCCACCTATGATACCGAGCGACCGTTCGGCCCGTGGATCCGACGCGTGGCGGCCAATTTCTGCCTCAACCGGCTGGCGTCGAAGGCGCCGATCAATATGCCCCTGATGGATGAGCACGAGACCGTTCATACGCCCCACGAAAGGAACCTTGAGCTTGCGACCGAGACGGCCGAGCGCGCCCGCGCCATCCGTCACGCCATGGCAGATTTGCCTCCACACTACCTCGCCGTCATCGAGCTGCGTCACTTTCAGGAGCTGAGCTACAATGAGATCTCATACACCATGGGGATCAGCCTTTCCCAGGTGAAGAGCTACCTGTTCAGGGCGCGCAAGCTGCTTGGAGAAGCTCTGAAAGAACATGAATGAACCGGCGCACTTGACAGACGATGTTTTGAACGAGTATCTCGACGAGGCTCTGTCCGGCGAGCTTCGGGCGACGGCCGACAACCACCTCCGGGCATGCATGACCTGCACCGGGCGGCTGGCTAAGCTGAGCGAGTTGTTCTCCATGCTCAATGGCCTACCCGAGGTGCCACTCGAACGAGACATCTCCCCGCACGTCGTCGATTCACTCAAGTCTCGCACCCGCGCCGAAACTGCCTCTCTGTCCAACCCTGCCGTGCGCCTGGGGGTCGTGCTAGCCGTTGAGGTAGTCGGCGCGCTGGCACTGATAGGCCTGGTATGGCCCGAGGCACTGGACTGGGTTTCAAAGGCCGCCGGCGCGAACGCCATGGGACCTTTCACTGCCCTGCTGGACGAAGCCGCACGGATCAGCTACAGTCTGTCGGTGGGCCAGCCATTTGAGGCCCTTCTTTCAAGCCTCCGGGCACCGAGCATACCTTGGGCATCCGCCTCGGCCCTCGTCACCTTGCTTGGCACGGCGGCCGTCGCCTGGCTCGTCAGTAACGGCATTCTCCTTCGAGCCCAAAGGCCCACGTCAGACCGGAGTAACCGATGAACAACCTGCCTGGCGCGATCATCGCCGCGATCGGCGTGACCCTCAGTCTTGCAGCATTCTTCGCCGTTCTTGGGGTTTTCTTCCCGTATAGACTGGGACGAATCGAGGCTGCGCTCGACAGCATGCCCGGCCGGGCATTCATCGTTGGATTGGTGAACCTGCTGTTCTTCGGCGCGGTCGTCTTGGTTCTCTTTTCCATCGCTGACCGCCTGAACTCGGTCGGGCTGCGCCTCATCGCTGTGATCGGTCTCAGCGTGATCGCGATCGGATTGAGCTTCGGCCTGACTGCGGTCGCGCGATTCGTCGGGGGCCGAGTCCGGAGTCAGGCTAGCGACCTGGCGCAAACGACCTGGGGGGCTGCACTCCTTGCGCTGGCTTGTGCCCTGCCATTCATTGGCTGGTTTGGCCTGCTCCCTTTCGTGGCGGCCCTCGGCCTGGGGAGCTTCATCTTGAGCTTCTTCGCCCGGCCGGCCAGCCTCTGATCAAGTTTCGCTCCACACCTCGGGCTGGCCGAGACGCCCCCTCGCGATCTCCTCTCGCCGCGCGCTAGCCGACAACATCCCCCTTCTGTAGCAACTTGCGCCTGTTTTCGCCGCGGCTGGTCCGGTCCTAGGGAGCCGGCCTGGATTGCGCGCGACTTCCCCTCGCCTGTCTCTGTATATCTCCTAAACGCCGCTGCGCGATGAGCGGGCCGGGCTCCGGTGACCGATCACGATCGGCCGCGGCCGGCCTAGGAGGTGAACCCTGCATGTCCGACATCCTGGCGATCTTCGGGGTCTTGATTGTCCTTGGCCTCACCTATCCTGGAATGCTGACCACATGGCGCATGCTCTTCCCCAGCGTCGTGCTGCGATCCTGCCTGCGTCTTTCCAGTTCTCCGTGGAAGTGCTTCGCGTTCGGCGGGCTTGTTGCGCTCGGTTTCGCCACGCCTGCCCTCATCCTTATCGCCCTGCCATTCGGGCCGGCCAAGTTGATCGGTTGGTCGATTCTCGCCGGGGGGATGATGATCGCCAGCCTGGGGGCCTCGGGGCTTGCGACGTTGATCGGGGAGCGTCTCGGGCTGGTCTCAGACCTTGGCCGTTCGGAAGCTTCGGCTTTCATCCGAGGCGCCGTGGCCCTGGAACTCGCCGCGGCCTTCCCGATCATCGGCTGGTTTGTCTTCCTGCCCCTCTCGACCCTCGCCGCCGCCGGCGCTGCGGGTTTCGCACTGTTGAACTGGATGCCGCGGATGACCGACCCAGGGCTGCAGCCTGTGCCAACACCTTCGAGCACCGCCACGGCGACCTCGGGATAAGTAGAAACGCGACATGCGGCGAAGCTTGAACCGACGCGAGTTCATCCGCTTGGCAGGCCTGATCGCGGCCAGCACTGGCGTCGCCGGATGCGCCTCTGTCTACGATCGGCTGGCACCCGCCCCAGGCTCATGGACGCCCTGGCCCATCGCGGGATCCTCGACTTTCTCGCACCTGAATCGCATGACCTACGGACCAAGGTCGGAAGAGCGTGCCGCTGCGGATGACGCGGGGATCGAGGCGTGGATCGAAGAGCAGCTGGCGCCGGAGTCCCTCGACGACCCCGGCGCCGACCTCAGGCTTCGCCGTTTCACTACACTCGACCTGCCATCCGACGTGCTGGCGGATCTCAGTGACCGAATCTTCGACAATGTCGATCGATTCACCGTCCCGGACCAATTACGCCAGGCGACTCTGATCCGCCAGGTGTACAGCCGCCGGCAACTCTTGGAGGTTATGGTCGAGTTCTGGACGGATCACTTCAACATCAGCGTCGAGAAGGGCGACTGCTTCTTTCTGAAGACGGTTGATGACCGGGAGGTAATCCGCCGTCATGCGCTGGGCAACTTCGGTGAGCTGCTGTGGGCCTCCGCCCATTCGCCGGCGATGCTCGTCTACCTCGACAATCAGTCGAACCGCAAAGGCTCTCCGAACGAGAACTATGCCCGAGAGCTCATGGAGCTCCACTCCCTCGGCGTGAGTGGCGGGTACACCCAGGCGGATGTCATGGAGCTCGCCCGCTGCCTGACCGGATGGACGGTCAAAGAACACTTCTGGCGGGGTGAATTTACATTCAACAGTCAGTTCCATGATGCAGGGCCCAAGCGCGTGCTGGGCGAGGCGATCGATCCTTTGGGCCAGATCGAGGCCGAGAGAGTCCTCGATGTACTCTCCATCCACCCGAGCACGGCCCATTTCATCGCCGCCAAACTCGCCCGGCGATTCATCGCCGAGGATCCGCCACCTGGATTGGTGGATCTCGTTGCCGGGGTCTTCAAGCAAACGAACGGTGACATTCGGTCCGTTCTACGGGCGTTGCTGATGAATGGGCTCGAATTCGTCCAGCCGAAGTTCAAACGCCCGTCTCACTTCGTTGTCTCCGCCCTGCGGATTCTCAATGCGCGTACCGATGGTGGCGAGGCGATCCAGAGATACCTCAAACGCATGGGCCAGCCTTACTTCGCATGGCCGACTCCCGACGGATATCCCGATCGAAGCGAGGCCTGGAGCGGTAATCTCTTGCCCCGCTGGCAGTTCGCTTACGACCTGGCCCACGGCGCGCTGTCTCACACCACGGTAGACCTCCCTGGGCTTGTGCAGGCAGCAGGACCGGGTGATCCGGCCTCCCTTGTGGACCGGATGAGCACGCTCCTGCTGGGCCAACCGCTCCCGCCGACGACGAAGCGAGCGCTTCTCGACTCGGTCGAGAGGGCCGGAGCGATCGATGACGAGGGAACGCCGTCGCTCTTGCTGGCAGCCATCCTGGCCTCACCTGCGTTTCAGTGGCGGTGAAGTCATGTCACAAACGATCACTCGCCGTTCGTTCCTCCAGTCCGGCACCTTGCTCGCAGGAGCCAGCCTCCTGCCGCGTTGGATGCCGCGTCTGGCTTTCTCCCCGCCGGGCTACGGCCCGCGCGGGGACGTCCTGATCTCGGTTTTCCTGCGCGGCGCGGCCGACGTTCTCAACATGGTTGTCCCCCACGGCGATGACGCATACTACAAACTGCGCCCGACGCTCGGGATCCCGCGGCCGGATGATCGCCGCGCCGAGCCTTCTTCCCGGACCCTCGACCTGGACGGTTTTTTCGGCCTGCACCCCAAGTTGAGTCCGCTGGTCGGGGCCTGGCAGACTGGCCAGCTGGCCATCGTGCATGCCTGTGGGGCCCCGGACGAATCGCGCAGTCACTTCAAGGCCATGGAATTGATGGAGCGCGGGGTTGAGGATGAACGCGGACCGGCGTCGGGCTGGATCGGTCGGCACCTTGCGACGCTAGAGACCGGCAACGCGTCTCCGTTTCGGGCGGTTGCCCTGGGTGAGATCCCTCAGCGCAGCTTGAGCGGCGCCGTGCCGGTGACGGCACTCCGATCCATCGCCGACTTCCATTTGGCAGGTGATCCGCAAGCCCTGGCCAAAATGCAGGCCGCGTTGAACTCGCTCTATTCCGGAATTGACGCCGTCAGCGGGATCGGCCAGGAGACTCTCCGGATCCTGGATGCTCTTCAGGCGACCGATCCTCTTTCCTACAACTCTGCAACCGACCCCGCCTACCCCGAATCCGATTTCGGATTGGGCCTGCGCCAGATTGCCATCCTCATCAAGGCCGAAGTCGGACTGGAGGTCGCCGCCATCGATCTCGGCGGCTGGGACACTCACTTCGCCCAAGGCGGAAGCGTGGGCCAGATGGCCGAGTTGATGTGGGACCTGGCCTCCGGACTGGCTGCATTTCACGCCGATTTACGTGACCTAGCCGATCGGCTGACCGTGGTCGTCATGTCCGAGTTCGGCCGACGCGCGGCTGAGAACGGGAGCCTGGGAACAGATCACGGCCATGGAAGTCTGATGATTCTGCTGGGAGGCCATGTCAGGGGCGGCAAGATCCATGGAACCTGGCCCGGCTTGGCCGAAGGCAAGCTTGTCGGACCCGGTGACCTGGCCGTCACGACCGACTATCGGGACGTCCTGGGCGAGGTATGTTTGAGGCGGCTTGGCAATCCTGCCCTCGGTGAGATCTTTCCCGGTTTCCAGGTCACGTTGCACGATCTCGTAACGTAGACCGTCAGAGAAACCCCTCGGGGCGTAGCATGGCGAAGATGGATCGTCAACCCGCCGTGTGCGCCTCCCCACCGGCATCTTATCCGCGGTAAGATTCCAGTCGGGATCGGATGCCGCTCGATCCCGCAAGCTCTCATTCGAGCATTTGAACCGGACCAGCGAAGGACCACCTTGGCCATCCAAAGGCAATGGGTCCTCACGTGAAGCGCGTGCCGCAATGCGCTCTGACCGAGGAGCTTTTCAGATCACTACTGTCTGGACGAATGTCCCCGCGTTCCGGCCGTTGCCCCGATCAGTTCCCCGCCAACGGCACGCTGTAGGTATGCTACGCGGAATCCGCCTGGGGCAACGGCGAAGCGCGTGTTGACCCCGACCGACTTGCGCAAGGCCGCAGAGCGAGGGGAGCCGTCCTATGTCTGGCGCGCAGGCCAGGATCGCCGTCTGCGCCTAATCCAGCAGGCAGCCGGGACAAGGGCAAGCGGGCGGATCCTCGATAATGGATGCGGAGTGGGGTTGTATCTTGCCCGACTCGCGCCGGCCGCAGGATCCGCCTATGGCCTAGAGTTCGATCTGGAGCGCGCCTCGTCTGCCCAGCAACGGTTGAGAAAGGACGGCAGCCTCTCATCCGGGCGACCACCTGTCCAACCGACAAGAGGCATCGTATGCGGGGCCGGTGAAAGTCTGCCGTTCCGGGACGGCGCGTTCGATCTTGTGCTGTCGCATGAGGTCTTGGAACACGTACGCAATGATCGGCGGGCCCTGGAGGAGATGTGCCGCGTGCTTCTGCCCCCGGATTCGGCCCGGGGCATTGACGGCGGTCGCATCATTCTCTTCACACCTAATCGAGGCTACCCCTTCGAGACGCACGGAGTGTATTGGCAAGGCCGGTATCGCTTCGGGAACGTCCCGCTCGTCAACTATCTCCCGCGCCGCTGGCGCGACCGCCTGGCCCCACATGTCCGCGCTTACGGCCCGGCCGATCTCAAGAGACTATTCGAGGGTCTTCCGGTTCGGATCATCGAGCGGCGGATCATCTTCGGAGCGTATGACAACGTCATCGCTCGTTGGCCTTTAGTCGGAAAGCTCATGCGAAGCGTGCTCCAGTTCCTGGAGCGTACACCTATGCGCGGCCTGGGTCTCTCGCACTTCTGGGTCGCGGAGAAGATCGAGGTCGAACTCAGAACTGATTGATTCGGCCGTCGACTTCCAAGAAAGGAAGATTGGATGGGAAATCCAGCCGGACCACAACCGACGTCGTATCCGGCATTAGACATCCCCGAGAGGATCTTGCTCGGCCCCGGCCCAAGCATGGTCCACCCCCGGGTCTTGCAGGCGATGTCGACCCCGCTCGTCGGGCATTTGGATCCGAAGTTCATTGAGATCATGGATCGAATCCAGGGCTTGTTGCGCTATGCATTTCAGACCGGCAATCCGCTGACAATCCCCGTCTCGGGAACCGGCAGCGCCGCCATGGAAGCGGCGATCGCCAACATGGTCGAACCCGGAGATAGCGTGCTTGTGTGTATCAACGGCTACTTCGGACTTCGTCTGGCCGAGATGGCCCGGCGTTATGGCGCCGATGTGCTCACCATCACCCGGCCTTGGGGAGAGGTCTTCACGGTCGCCGAGGTGCAGCAAGCCATGCAGGCTCATCCGCCGAAGGTCGTGGCAATCGTACAGGCCGAGACCTCCACCGGCGCCCAGCAACCCCTCGATGAAATCGCGCGGGTGGTGCACGCCAGAAGCGCGATCCTGATCGTCGATGCTGTCACATCGCTCGGCGGGGTTCCGGTCAGGGTCGACGAAGTCGGGATCGACGTGTGCTACAGCGGGACACAAAAATGCCTCGGCTGTCCCCCCGGGTTAGGACCGATCACGGTCGGCCCGCGTGCCGAGGAGATTCTGAGCACTCGTAGCCGACCGGTCGCAAACTGGTACCTGGATCTGACGATCGTTCAAAAGTACTGGGGCAAAGAGCGAACGTACCACCACACAGCCCCCATCTCGAGCAACTTCGCTCTCTATGAAGGTTTGCGGATCGTGGCCGAAGAAGGACTCGAAGCCCGCTGGGCTCGCCATCGCCGGAACGCCGAGAGGTTGTGGACTGGGCTCGAGGCGCTGGATCTCACACTCCATATCCCTCTGAGTCACAGACTTCCCACGCTGACGACCGTGCGGGTTCCCGAGGGAGTCGATGAGGCTCAGGTCCGCAGGGCCTTGCTCGAGGACTTCAACATCGAGATCGCCGGGGGCTTGGGGGAGCTCAAAGGAAAGGTCTGGCGGATCGGGCTGATGGGTCACTCATCGACCCCTGAGAATGTGGATCTACTTCTCAACGCGCTGGACAGAATCCTCCACAGTCCCTGAGAGGCCTCCTCGGGTTTGTGGGGAGGCTGAATTGATGCCGGTGACGGGGATTGGCCGGGTCTAACCCCCCGCCCGAAGATCCCCGACTTCCAGGACATCTACCGCGATGCCGTCCAGCTCTGTCGGGATCAGCTCGTGCGGAGCGAGCTCGACCGCCGGGAGCTTCTTGTTCACCATCACAACCAAGGCTACCTCCCCCGTCGGCTTACCTCGCCGCATCCGCAGTCCGACCCCCACCCCGACGACGTTGGGCAGTCCGAGCAGGTAGGTCCCGTAGGTATCTTTCGCCTTCTGAGCCTTGGCGGTCACCTCCTGCCCGACCGCTCCAGGCTCGTCTCCGATCATAGATCCACCTCAAGGCAGTCCAGGACCTCACGGATAGGGTTGAAGATGGTCGCTTGCTCCGAGCCGGCGAAAAGCAGGCCGACGGCTCGTAACGAGCCCGCCTCCACGAGAAGAGAACCTGAGTCGCCCGGTTCTGACATCGGCCCTGAGACGAGCTGTCCCTCAAAGCTGGCCGTCCTATCTCCGTAACTGACAGTGACCGTTGAGTCCATCACGGTGATCTGACCCGTTGTCAGGCCGGTGGTCCGGCCCGATTTTCGGACGGCCATCCCCAGACTTGCCCCGACCGTGCCACCGATCGTACCGATCTCGAGGATCTCATCCAAGACTTCCGCCGGATTGATGGGCCGGGCTACGGCGGCGTCGGCCAGGTTGACCGCCTCAGGGTTGCTCTGGTACGCCCGCAGACGATGACGGGATCCAAGCAGGCGCGCCACCGCATTGCCTGCCGCAACCACTCCGAGGGCTATACCGCAGGTCGCCGGTTGGCTGACGAACTCAATA
Organism: Chloroflexi bacterium RBG_19FT_COMBO_62_14; assembly: GCA_001797105.1. Taxonomy (GTDB): domain Bacteria; phylum Chloroflexota; class Anaerolineae; order Anaerolineales; family E44-bin32. Next base: position 33,330 of record MGOM01000142.1, on the reverse strand, counting down.
GGACAGAAGCGCGCCAGCTGGGCGATTGTGTCCAGGTCTTCCCGTCCATCGTCGGCCGTTCCCGGCTGCAGGATCGGATCCCCGATGGCCGCATCGTTGCTGTTCGCCAGGACGTGATTGTTCGACAAGATCAACCTCTCGCCGCTGGATCGTTCTCGCACGATCGTACCGAAGGTTCCGGCAGTGACTTTGTAATGGCCGATGCTGACACCACCCGGGGCCGGCCGCCAGCGATCAGTCCGTGCCGCCTGAGCACGCAGCTCACCCACGTCAACCACATCGGTCGGTATGCCATCGAGCTCGCGAGGCACCAGCTCGGTTTGGTCCAGAGCTGCCTCCGGGACCTTGCGTCTGACAAGTGCCACCACGCACAACTCATCCGTCCTGCGGCCGCGAGTCACCTTGTATCCGAGGCCCACTCCGACCACGTTGACTTTGGAGAGTATTTGCTCCTTATGTAGGTCCTTGGCTTGCTTCACTTGAGCCTGTTCCATCGTCAGCCTCCTCGTGGCGGTCCAGCCCGTGCGCCCTCAGTATACGCCGGGGTATACCAGCCGTCTCTCACACGGAAATGGGATCCCGTCTCCCCCTGGAAGGACCAACCGGAGCAGGGCCGCGAGGAGCCAGGTTGGGATAGCGGGTCAGCTTCGCTAGCCCACCATCCCAACCTAGTTGTGCTCCTCCGCCCCGAGCCTGGGGAGGGGGATCGCTTGGCAGGGCCGCTTGTCCCGATGCCCTTGTCGGGATTTGCCCCGCACGCCCTTAGCGGGGTCCGCTCCGGATGATGCTACCTGGATGGAGAACGGACGTCAAATATGGATTGCGTGCCCCTCCACCACGTGAGCCGCCTCCATCAGCACCTCGCCTAGAGTAGGATGGGCATGCACATTCCGTGCGATCTCCGCCGGAGTGAGCTCCATCATCTGCGAGAGGGTGAGTTCAGGCAGCAACTCCGTCACCTCCGGGCCGATGAGGTGGGCGCCGAGGATTTCCCCATAGCGAGCCTCGGTGACGAGTTTGATCCAACCGGCGTAATCGCCCAGCCCGAGCGCCTTGCCGTTGGCTTGGAACGGGAACTTTCCGACCTTGACCTCATGCCCCCGTTCTTTGGCCTGCGCTTCCGTCCAGCCAAACGAGGCTACCTGCGGCTGGGAGTAAATCGCCCGGGGCATCATCGGGTAATCAAGCGTGATCGTCTCCACCCCGGAGATGTTCTCGGCGCAGACGATTCCCATCGCTGAAGCGACGTGCGCCAGCATCAGCTTGCCGGTCACATCTCCGATCGCCCACACACCCTCGGCCGACGTCGCCAATCTCTCATCAACACCGATGTTCCCGCGCGAATCGATGGTTACCCCCATCTCTTCAAGGCCTAGATCTCGGCTGTTGGGCGTGAACCCGATGGCCACCAGCGCCTGATCGGCTCCCAACGTCTGTTCACCTTCCCCCCCGGAGACTTTGACGTTGACCTTGGTCTTCTGGGCCTCGATCCCCTCGACCTTCGTGCCGGTCAGGATCTTGATCCCTCGCTTGTCAAACGCCTTGGTCAGTTCTCTGCTCACATCTTCATCTTCGAGCGGGGCGATGCGCGGCAGCATCTCTACCAGAGTCACTTCGACCCCATACGAGTTCCAAATCGTAGCGAACTCGAGCCCGATAGGCCCGGCGCCGATGATCACCACGGACTTCGGAAGCCGGTCTTGCAAGATGGCTTCCAGGTAGGTCAGCACGCGCTCGCCGTCGGCTTTGACATTCGGGATCATGGCCGCGCTGGCGCCTGTCGCCACAACGATGTTCTTAGCCCGGTGCGCCTCCGTCGACCCATCCTCTTTGGTCACAGATACGAGACCGCGCCCGGTGACCCTGGCCTCCCCCATGTGAACATCGACCTTGTTCTTCTTCATCAGGAATCCGACGCCCTTGACCAGGCGATCGGCCACCTGACGGCTGCGCGCCACCGCAGTGGCATAGTTCAGTTTCAGACCCTCGACCTCGAAACCGAACTCGGGGCCCCTTTCACGCAGGGTGTGAGCGACCTCGGCGTTCTTCAGGAGGGCCTTCGACGGGATGCATCCGACGTTCAGACACACCCCACCCAGCCACTGGCGATCGACGATTGCGGTTCTCAGCCCGAGTTGTGCTGCGCGAATGGCGCACACGTAGCCACCGGGCCCGGCGCCGATCACCAGAACATCGTATTCAGCCATGTAGTAGTCCTCCCGTGGACTCCGGTCCTTGGTTTGTCTGTTGAGTGTAACGGCCGCCGGTCAAACAGCCTCGGAGGAACCGCTTAAGCGCTCCACTCGATTCACGGTGTCTCTCCAGGCCCGCCCATCGCGTGTAATGTTGCCTCTTAGGCGGAGTGTGGAAGCGAGGCTGTCACGGTCGCTTCAATAAGGGGATAACCCCTCCCCAGATGAATTCGAGGCGACACCAGGCTTCTCCCCCCACCCCCTTTGTACCCTCCCCCGGCTTGACGACAGCATTCTCCCCCAAATGGCTTGCCCGGCGAGGGGAAGGGGGTGAGGCCGAAAACGGGTTCAATCGACTGCCCAGTCGGCGGTGAACGTATCAAGCCAGAAAGTCAGACCCGACCTCGGCGACCATCAGGACCACGTCTGCAAGCGTTCTACGACAGCCCCCAGGAACTGGTCGGCGATGGCGCCATCCAGAATGCGGTGATCGAAGGTGAGCGTCAGGTACACCATGGGACGGATCACCATAGCATCGGCCGAATCTCCCGTCGGCGTCGTCGTCTCTACAACGACCACTCGTTTCTGTATCGCACCCACACCCAGGATGGCTGATTGGGGCTGGTTGATGATCGGCGTGGCGAAGAGCGAACCGCTGACGCCGTGGTTGGTAATGGTGAATGTTCCCCCCTGGACGTCATCCGGGTTAAGCTGGCGATTCCGGGCGCGCGCCGCCAGCTCATTGATCTCTTTGGCCAGTGCCAGAAGAGATTTCTGGTCGGCATCACGAATGACGGGCACAATCAAGCCGCGTTCGCCAAGGGCGACGGCCAAGCCAATATTGACGTGCTTGTGCAGGAGTATCCCCTCGTCCCTCCAGGAAGCGTTGACGAGGGGGGCCGCCTTGAGGGCCGCCACACACGCTGCCGCGAAGTACGCCGTGTAAGTCAGGTTGACACCGTCTCGGGCGAAACGCTCCTGGTTCGATCTGCGGTGGGCGACCACTCGGCTCAGGTCGGCTTCCATGACGGTCGTGACGTGCGGGCTGGTATGTTTGGAGCGAAGCATGTGCTCGGCGATAGTCCGGCGAACGGCGTCGAGGGGCAGCACCGTCCCGGAGGAGGTCGAGGGCGCCTGGTCGGCAGGTGTCGGCTGTGATCCGAAGACCTCTTCGGTCGGGCGGAAGAGCTCACCGGTACCCGGAAGGTCCCAAGGGGCGACCAGCGCCGACTTACTGACATTCTCCACGAAAGCCATGACGTCTTTCTTCGTGATCCTGCCGCCTCGACCTGTACCTGCCACGTGAGACAGATCAACGCCATGCTCAGCCGCAATCCTGGCTACAACCGGTGAAACGAACCCGAGATCGGCCCGTGAGCTTCCGCGTTCAGCCAGCACCTTCCCAACCCCCGGCTGTTCCGTCTCGGGCTTCGACGCCATGACAGCTCCAAGACCGGGTTCGGGCTCCGGGACGGCCTCGCCAGCCTCCCCGATGATCGCCAGGAGCGTGCCGGCTCGTACCGTCTCCCCTTCCGGAATATAGCGCCTCAGAAGTGTGCCCTGGGCCGGAGAAGGGACTTCGGTGTCGACCTTGTCGGTGTTGATCTCGATCAAGGGCTCGAACTCCGCGACCAGATCCCCTTCATTCTTGAGCCATTTGGTCACCGTCCCTTCGACGACCGATTCGCCGAGCTGGGGCATAACTACCTTCGTTACCATCGGCGCTCCCTGGCGTTCACGCGGATCAATTGCTGCCGGACATCAACAGTAGCCGACCGAAGACAGGAGACGGAGGACCGAGCAGTGCGATGATGGCCCCCTTCAATGGTTGCCCGTCGTCTAAAGTCCGTGGTCCGTGGTCCGTCGTCCGTCTCCTGTCCCCCGTCTTCGGTCTTCAGTCGTTCATCGTCCGTCGTCCGCCGTCAATATGCCGCGAGGTCGCGCATCGCGGCCGCGATCTTCTCCGCATCTGGCATGAACCAGCTTTGCAGCGGATGACTGTACGGGACGGCCGGGACATCCGGTCCGGCTAGACGACGTATGGGCGCGTCCAAATCGGTGAACGCTTCATCAGCCAGGATCGCGGCGATCTCGGCTCCGAAGCCCCCGGTCAGGTTGTCCTCGTGAACGATCAAAACCTTGCCCGTCTTCTTGATCGAACTCAGGATGGCCTGCTTGTCGAGAGGTTTCAACGTCCGCAGGTCGACGACCTCAACCTCGATCCCATCCCGCGCCACAGCTTCGGCCGCTTGCAGACAGTAGTAATGCATCATGCCGTAGGCGATGACGCTCAGATCTGATCCTTGCCGGGTGATTCTTGCCTGACCCAACGGAACCAATTCCCCCTCGCCCTCCGGCACTTCGCCTTTGATCAAGCGATAGCCCTTCTTCGGCTCGAAGACCAGCACCGGGTTTGGATCACGCACGGCCGATTTCAGCAGCCCCTTGGCATCGTAGGGCGTCGAGGGGATCACGACTTTGAGGCCAGGGACATGACAAAAGAGAGTTTCGACGGATTGGGAGTGATATAGCCCGCCGCCGATCCCTCCCCCGTAGGGAGCCCGGATCACCATCGGCACCGTCCATTCGCCGGCCGATCGATAGCAGATCTTGGCGGCTTCGTTGATGATCTGGTTCAAAGCCGGGTAGATGAAGTCAGCGAACTGGATCTCGCAGATAGGGCGCATTCCATACAAGGCCGCGCCGATACCGACGCCCACGATCGACAGCTCGGCCAACGGCGAATCGATAACTCGCCCTGCCCCATACTTCTCGAACAACCCTTGGGTCGCTCTGAACACGCCTCCGCGCGGACCGACGTCTTCGCCGACGATAAACACGCGCTCATCGCGTGCCAATTCCTCGTCCATCGCTTGCCGTAGACCTTCGATGAGGGTGATCTCAGGCATGGGGGATGTCCTCGGCGTAGACTGGATAGGCGCCTTCGGAGACCTCCGGATAGAGTGCACTTTCGGCGAACTGGATCGCCTCATCGACCTCCTGCCTTGCCCGCGCATCCATCTCCGCCACCGCCTCAGGCGCCAAGTGCCTTTGGTCCAAGAGCTGCGCGGCAAAGCGATCCAGCGGATCACGCGCTCGCCACTCCGCGACTTCCTCCCGAGAACGGTAGCTTCTGTCATCGTCGTCGGATGAGTGAGGCGTCAGTCGATACACCTTCGCCTCGACCAGTGTTGGCCCTTCGCCCGCCCGGGCCCGGGAGGCAGCCTCACTCACCGCCTCATGGACCTTGAGGATGTCCATGCCATCGACGCTGACCCCGGGAAGGCCGAGGCCGGCCGCTTTGTCCGCTACATGCCTGACGGCCATCTGCTGTTCCTGACGCACGGAGATGGCATACATGTTGTTCTCGACCAGAAAAATCACAGGGAGGTGATGGATAGCAGCCCAATTGACGCCCTCATACCACTCGCCTTGGGCCGTCGAGCCCTCCCCGATGCTGGTGATTGCGACGGCGTCATCGCCGGTCATCTTGATCCCCAGGGCGATCCCGACGGCGTGGGTGGTCTGCGTGGCTACCGGCGCGGAGTGGCTCACCACGTTCGCCCGGCGAAGGCTCCAATGACTGGGCATCTGGCGGCCGCCGGAACTCGGATCACCCTTCTTACCCATGATGCTCAGCGCGAACTCGCGCGGGGTGAGGCCCAGGGAGAGGATCATGGCCAGATCTCGATAGTACGGCACAACCCAATCCACGCCCCGGCGGAGCGCGAAAGCAGCGCCGACCTGCGCTGCCTCATGACCGATCCCGGAAATGTGAAATGCGATCCTCCCCTGACGATGCAGTACCCATGCCCTCTCGTCGAGGCGACGGGCAAGAAGCATCGTCCAATACATCTCAATCAGGTCGTCCTTCCTCAAAGATGTGGAGTGTTCTTCAACAGTTGTCGCCATCTTCACTCAGCTTTCAGCGTTCAGCGGACAGCAATAAGCAATTAGCAGCAAGCATAACGCTATCGGCGTTCAGCCATCAGAGATCTGGGCGAGATCCTGAGGGCGTACATCACTGCAAGATGGCTCAACGGCCCCGGCCGGAAGGCTGGCTCGGCCCTAACTGGGACAACCGGCATGGCAGAGGGTCGCGTGCTCTTGAATGTGCGTGGGGTGGTCGTTCGGTCCGCGCCGTCTGTCCTCCTGAGCGACCGTCGCCGGGTTGAATCACCTCGGCGCAGTCCGCTGTCTCCTTTGGCGAAGTTCTCTCAAAAGGAGGACGACTTAATCTTAACCCAGCCAGGCGGAATTCTCAAACGGACCTCAGGGAGAGCCCGTAGCCGCACGCTTCTGGGCGAACTGCGCTTTCTGGAGTCCAGAAGCTCTGCTTCTGGTCGCAAGCGAAGCTTGCGCTCCCGGGGACCGAAGACCGAAGACGGGCGACGGGGTCTCCGCCTCCTCCCCATGTCATTCCGCCTGCCCAGGCCGCAGGCCAGGGAGCTCCCGAAGGGAGCGAGGAATCCCCCCGACGCGGCCCGAATCAGCCGCGTCGGGGCCTGGCCCGATCCACTTTGGCCATCCCCTTTCCGAAGCAGAAACCCGGCCCATTCGGAAACTGAGCTTCTGCTCCAGTGCTCTCTCTGCTAGGCAGAGCTTGGGCCAGCGCCCAGTGGAGCCGGCCTCGGATATTGCCGCCTGGATGACCCACGGTGCGAACACCCACGCGGGCATGGCCGAAACGAAACTTGGCGACCGGATCAGCGAAAGTTGGGGACGCCACCGAGGCAGGCAGGCAAAGCCCGGCTGGGGACAGCCACTGTCTTCGTCCTGATGCCCCAGGACAGCCCCCCATCCGGTTGGACTGACGCGCCAAAGTCGTACGAGAAGCCGACGACCGATCTATTCGGGTCCGCGGCTCCTGGTCCTCGACGGCCGAGAGGGTCGCCGCCCTGCGCCTGACCATCGAGTCGACCTACGCGCCGCGCACTGCTGAAGCCGTCATGGCCACGGTCGCGCTGGGCTTAAAGATCCGAGCGCCGAGCCGATGGAGTTCGTCCTCTTCGAGATCGATTGTGGCCTGACGGGGGGAAACAACGGCGTGGCCCAATCGGATCTGGGCAGCGGCTTCTCGAACCCTCAGGTCTGGCAGACCCCACCAGGCGAGATGGTCATGGCCAGCGAAGGACAGAACATCACCTTGGCGATTTCGATTGAAGGCCTGATGCAGGTGCAGACCAGCCTTGCCGGGTCCTGACACCGGCCTTGCTGAGGAGATCGCTGATTGAAGAGAAGCTCAAGGCCTGGCGACGTGGATTCCGTCCGTGATCTCTCCGCCCCACCCGAAGTCTGCGGCGACCCAATACGTGCGGAACGTGCAGCCGGTGGTTGATCCCAGTTGACTGGGCGTGCAGATGAAGATGTCGCCGCCGACTCCGCTCACGCCTATTACCCCGAAGGATCCCAGGGTGCTCAGGTAGATCTCGCCCGTCGCCGGGTCCACCCAGACCCCATTGACGTCCTCTGAGGACGAACTGTTCAGGCCAACGTCGGACCCGTCGAAGTAGAGGGCCCACGTCCCGCTGGTGTTCGACCCGATGGTCGCCGCCGTGAGGGCGACTAGATCCTCGTCGCCACCGGAAGCCCCCGTAACGCCGAAGGAACCTCGTGTGCTGAGCAGCAGTCGGCCGTCCGCTGCGAAATCGATCGCATCGATGCCCTCGCCGCTGGCGGTCAGGCCGACATCGGAACCGTCGAAATACCACTCGAAACTGCCGGCGGTGGTCGCACCCAGCGAGGTGGGATTGAAGCGCACGATGTCTCGGTCCTCAACGGTGCCGAAGCCGGGGATGGCGTAGGTGGAGGAGTCGACGCTGAGTAAGATGGCCCCATCGGACATCAGGGCGAAAGCGTCCACGTCGGTGCCCCCCAGCCCCACATCCGAGCCGTCGAAGACCATCGACCAGACGCCGGTGGCGGTGTCATAGCCAAGGATGTCCTCGTCGGCGAAGGAGACGCCGCCGACCGACCCGCCCGAGGTGGAGCTCAAGTAGGTCATCTCTCCACCGGGTGGTAGGGGTGTGCCGGTGTCGATCGGAGTATTGGTGGGAGTCGGTGTATTGGTGGCCGTAGGCGTGTCCGTTGCCGTTGAAGTCGGAGTGTCGGTCGGAGTGGACGTGTTGGTGGGTGTCGGCGTGTCCGTGGCGGTCG
>MGOM01000142.1:23761-24975 GCA_001797105.1 Chloroflexi bacterium RBG_19FT_COMBO_62_14 | reverse complement strand
TGTATCGGTGGGCGTGGGTGTGTTGGTGGCCGGCGACACTGGGGTCTCGGTGGGTGTCTCGGTGTCGGTCGGGGTCGGCGCAGGCGTATCCGTGGGGATTGACGCGGGCGTGTCGGTCGGCGTCGACGTGGGCGTGTCGGTCGGCGTCGACGTGGGCGTGTCGGTCGGCGTCGCCGTGGGAGTCATCGTTGGAGTAGGGGTGGCTCCGCTGGCGGACGCCGGCCTGATCGAGACAGCGCCCATGGCCCAGTGGTCACTGCTGCCAAGCGAGGCGCTGATGATGCTCTGAGTGCTGCCCCCCTCGATGCTTGCACCCGCGCCAATCGTGTTCCCACCTCCTGCCGCCAGGCCCCAGCGTCCCAGAGCCGGTGGTGTGAAGTTAACCGAAGTGCATGTCTCGCAGGAGAAGACCCCCACAACCAGTTCGCCGGAGGCGGAGGGCAGCGTGACGCTCGCCGACGCGCTGTCCGCGTAACGGCTTGCGAACGGGCCGAGGGGATCGACCTGGTCGACGCCGGTGAGGGTGATGGCGCCAACCACCGCGTAACGCAGCAGGTCGGTGCTGAAGGTGACCTGAATCTCGTGGGTGCCGACCGGTGGATCAATCATCTTCCAGATCTCAACCCGCGAATCATCTCCGCCGCTCCCCTGGTGACTCACCGAGCCTACCGGCGCGAGGGGCGCGCCTGCGTAGCTGATAGAGGAGACCGTCTCGAGATTGTCGTTGTTGATCGAGACCCCCACCAGCAGCAACCGGTCAGAGCCGGAGGTGGTGTGGGTAAGGCTGAGGCCGGCCCCGGCCGTCGTGCCGGAGGAGACGGAATCAACCGACGGAGCCCCACCGGGTGTGGAAGTCGGGGTCGGTGTGGGCGTATCTGTGAGCGGAAGGGGCGTTTCTGTGAGCGTAGGCGTGTCGGTCGGTGTGGGGGTTGGTCCGGGTGTGCTCGTGTCCGTAGCTGTTGGTGTGCCGCTCGAGGTCGGCGTGTGCGTCGCCGTTGGAGTCGGACCGGGCGTGCTGGTGTCCGTGGGTGTGAGAGTCGGTCCGAGGCTGACGCAGCTGCCGCTGCCCGTATCAGTGAAAGTCTGGCCGGCGATAGGGATGAACTCCCAATCGTAGCCGATCAGCTTCAGGGTGAGCTTCAGCACCCCCCAGGTTGTGTTGTTGCGCACCTCACTGTTGGGCTGGATGCTGGGGAAGGAGTACAGGCTCGCCC
>MGOM01000142.1:22934-23747 GCA_001797105.1 Chloroflexi bacterium RBG_19FT_COMBO_62_14 | reverse complement strand
CGGGTTGGCTCGGCTTGTCCGGTGGGACTCTGCGGCGCGAACCGTTCGTAGGTATGGTCGTGGCCGTTCAACACCAGGTCTGCCCCATTGTCGTAGAGGGCCTGCCAAAGCGCCTGACTTCCGCTGTTGTTGCCGTGTTGGCCCGAGCTGAAGCGCGGCTTGTGCCAGTAGGCCAGGGTACAGGTCTTCGAATTGGCCGTCAGGTCGGCTCGCAGCCATTGCTCCTGGGACGAGCCTGTCCCCATGGCAATCTCGCTGTTGAGGGCGATGACGTGCCAGGCCCCCAGGTCGTACGAGTAGTACCCCTGGCAGTTGCTGGTGCAGTTGGGGTCAAGAGGCGAGGCGGCTGCACCGAAGTAGGTGTAGTAGCCGGCGCCGCCGGCGACATGATAGTCGTGGTTTCCAGGCGAGGGACGGGTGCGATCCTTGTGACGGCCCCAGGTCGGCCCGTAGCAGTTGTTGAATTGGTCCAGCGTACCGTCCGGGTAGGCGTTATCCCCCATGGTGACGACGGTACCGGGAATGACGTCGAGAAGTTGAGCGGTCGACTCGTCCTCCGTGCGACCGCAGTTGGTGATGTCGCCTGCACCGACCAGGACCACCTCGGCTTCTTGTGCCAGGGTAGTCTCGGGCCGCGGGACCAGAGCTCCGAGCGCCAGCCCGCTCAGGGAGAGCGTGACCACAAAGGAAAAGACCCTTCCCGTTCGCCTGTTAGTCATAGGCGGCATTTCCGCGTGTGATGTCGAACACTCAAAGTGACGAAAAGACACGCTGTCTTGAGAAGGCGCAGGAGGCTCTTCATCGTGGGCGACG
>MGOM01000142.1:22838-22911 GCA_001797105.1 Chloroflexi bacterium RBG_19FT_COMBO_62_14 | reverse complement strand
GGCTGCGCGGCCACCAGGCTTCTTGCCCGGCCGCGGGCCCGTCTCCCGTCATCCGTCCTCCGTCGTCCATTGT
>MGOM01000142.1:0-22802 GCA_001797105.1 Chloroflexi bacterium RBG_19FT_COMBO_62_14 | reverse complement strand
ACAATCTCGACGATGTCGCGCACCTCGATTTCGCCACCCTCCTGGCGTGCCGCGTCACCGAGCATGATCATGCAGAACGGGCAGCCCACCGCAAGCGTGCCCGTCCCTGTGGCGCGCGCTTCCCGCAGCCGATCGCTGCTCACCCTTTCTGCCCCTTCTTCCTCTTCTTTCCACATCTGCCCGCCGCCGGCGCCGCAGCAGAACGACATTTCCCGGTTGCGAGGCATCTCCTTCACATTCACCCCGGCCGCCCGGAGCGTCCGTCGGGGTGCTTCCGTGATCCGATTGTGGCGTCCGAGGTAGCACGGGTCGTGGAAGGTGATGTTTTCCTGGACGGGACCGCTGTGCAGGTTAAGCCGACCGGCCTCGATCAGCTCCTGAATCAGCGCCGTGTGGTGAATCACGCTGTAATTCCCGCCGAAAGCCGGATACTCGTTCTTCAAGACGTGTAGACAGTGGGGGCAAGTGGTGACGATCCGCTTCGGTGCAACGGCATTCAGCGTCTCGACATTGGCGGTTGCCATCTCCGAGAACAAGTACTCATTCCCGGCCCTGCGGGCCGGGTCTCCACTGCAGCGTTCTTCTCCCCCCAAAACCGCATAATCCACCTCGGCGGCCTCGAGTACACGGACGAAGGCCCGCGCCGTCTTCTGGGCCTGGGCATCGGTTGCCGGGGCACATCCGACCCACCACAACAGCTCTGGGTTCGGTTTCTCTGCCGTGGTCGGGACTGACAGCCCTGAGGCCCATGCCAGCCGCTGGTCCGCTCCGATGTTCCACGGGTTGGCCGCCCGCTCCATCCCTCGAAACGAAGCCTGGAATTGCTCCGGGAACGCGTTTTCGGTCAAGACCAGGTAACGACGGATCTCCAGGATGTCGCGCATGGGTTCATTGCCCACCGGACAGACCTCGACGCAAGCACCGCAGGCGGTACAGGCCCAAATGGCCTCCGCCGGGATGGCGAAGTCGAGAAGGGTTTGCCGACTCGCCTCCCCGGCGGGGAGCCGACTTCCTTCTTGATTGAGGAAGTAGCGCTTGTTGATCTCAAGGGCAGCCGGCGAAAGGACCTTCCCGGTCTCGTAAGCCGGGCATGCCTCCTGACAGCGATTGCACATGATGCAGGCGTACGCATCCAGCAGGCCCGAGTAGGAAAGGTCCTCCAGCTTAGACACTCCGAACTGTTCGACATTCTGATCTTCGAAGTCGAGCGGGTCCAGTTGTCCGATCGAGAGTCGCTCAGGGCTGAGCAGGAAGTTGACGGGGGCGAAGAACAGGTGGACGTGCTTCGTATACGGGAAATATGGGATGAAAGCCAGGATAAGCCCCAGGGCGAACCACCACGAGACATGGCGCGCTACGACCAGTCCCGCCGGTGTCATGCCTGCCCACAAGGCGGCAGCCCCCGATGCGAGCGGTTGCCAGGCGTCGGGGCCCTCCGAGGCCAGCGCAAAGCTTTCACCCAGGAACCGAAAGCCGACGTGCAAGAGGATGAAACCTGTCACGATTGCCGAGTCGCGCTGGATCCCCCAACGTGCCTTCGGATGCAGCAGAGTATTGGTGCGGACACTCATCGACCCGGGACGGAGCATGTAACGGCGGACTGCCAGAGCCAGCATCCCGACCAAAACGCCGACGCTGAGCAGATCGGCACCCAGCCGGTAGATGTCCCCGATGACCCCGCTACCCATCAGCATGAAGCCAGGGATGTAGCCGGCGGCCACATCTCCCACGTTCACCAGGAGGTAGTACATGAAACCCCAAGCGACTAGGCCGTGAAGGATACTTGTCCAGATGCGCACCTTGAAGGTGGGTGCCAGGCTCACGCTCTTGAAGACGACCCCGACGATGCGACGGGGCAAGGCCCTCAATTCGGGCCTGCCGTATCCCCGGCCGATAATCCGCACCAGCCGGACGATCGCACGCCAAGCGACGATGAGCGTAACGAGCAGGGCAAAACCGAAAAGCACTTTCTCGGGTGTTGAAAGCATCGGGGGACTCCTGCTAAGGCAAGGTCATGCGGGGAAGGCTGGGCTGAACGGCTGCCCGATGAAAGAGTCTACCATGGGGTGAGCCACGGCGGGGGGAGTCTCGCCAGGGACGAGAATGAAAACGGGGCCGGCCTGGCCCCGTGACGAACGCGATCGGTCGAGAAGCTGCTCAGGCGGCGCGAGCCGGGATCACTTCGTCCGCCGACACGGCCATCGGGTTCGCCGCCAGATAAGCACGGACGTCCCTCAGTGCTCTCTCATACCGCTGGAGCAAGTCCGTGTCAGCGCCCTTATGGCGTCGAAGAACCTGCGAGGCGCACGCCTTGCAGCCGCGCATCGCCCGATAGGAGTCTGTCTCGCACGCCAGGCATCCGTCGAGGCGCATCATCATCAGAGAGAAGGCGAGACTCTCAGAGTGGTCCTCGGGGAGTTGGGACACCCGATCGACCAATTCACTCCACTCCGGTCCACGCTCGTTGCGCAGGTGAGGGATCGCGTATGGAGGAAAGAGCAGTTCGTTTTCTGCGTACATTCCCGCACTCGCTTTGCTCTGAAAATCACGGGGTGGATCGGGCCGAATTCCGCCTCATTTTAGAGAATCCGCGCGTTGCATGGGCAGGGTACTTTGGTACCAATCCAAATCCAGGGTGCGCTGCCTCGATGGGGCATGTTGTGACCCGTTCGGGGACGCCCCTATCCTCACCTCATCGCATCTATTTCTTCGCCTTCGCCTCTCCGTCAGCCACATGTGCCGGACCACTCTCGGGAATCCTATGAGGGGTTGTCTGCGTCTCTGATACGAGGTACAGGAGCGTGGCAGCCTCCGAGCGTGTAATCGGGGCATCCGGACAGAATTCCATCTGCGACGCTGCCTGGCATGCCTGGAAGAGGCCCTCCAGGTACGCCGCCTCCGTCCACCAGGTGTCCCAATCCTGGGGTTGCATATCGGTGAAAGAACCGCTGGGCTCCGGCGGGATGTAGGCGGAGCCTTTGAGAATACGGAGGAAAGTCTTGGCGGCCTCCGCTCGCGAAAACGGCCGATCGGGGCAGAAGACCAGACGGTCTTCTCGGCAGCTGGGCCCGAACCCGGACTGCCACATGACCGTGGTCCATGGTGCGAGAGGATCCTCTGGGAGAATGTCCTGGTAGATCGATTCAGCCGTGACGGGCCAGGTGGACTCCGGCTGGATGACCTTGCCGATCATCTCGGCCGCCTCACCGCGTGTCAGGGGTGCGTCAGGGCAAAACAGGCGCGGATTAGTGCTGCAAGCCGGCAGTATTCCCTTGCTGAACAAGGTCTCGATCGCGTTATAGCCCGGGGACCCGGGCCCGACATCTGCGAAGCTCGGGCAGAGGACGTCATTCCCCTCGCCCAAAGTGAAGCCGTAGTGCGCTTCCATGAAGGTGAGAATCGCTTCACTCAACACTCTGGTAAACTTCTCAACCTTCTCCGGACGGACGTAGTCCACCGAAGCCTCAACCTGTATGCCGTCCACTCCCCCGCCGTTCTTCGATCCATGGCGGAAGACGTTGTAACCTCCATCAAAGTAGACGATCCCGCTCGGCCATGGCACAAAATTACTGGGAACCGCGCGGTAGCCCCTGTCGGCGAGTAAGCCCCCCAGGCTTTGAGGTCCGCGCAGTAGCGACGACAATCCCTCCCCCGATATCGTGGATAGAGTGCGCAGGCTTGAGTCGATGACATGTCCGGGCCGGTCCAGCTCCTCGTTGCTGAGAGTCAAATCGCTCCCCGGGATTCCGTAGCCAAGCTGGATCCAGCCTCCCGCTTGGCCGTTACTGTGGAGGTCGAGGTATAGGCCTCGACCGCATTGTTCGACGGCGGAGGCCTCCGCCATGTCCAGGAAATCGTGGAACTCGCGCCAGGCCTGTTGTGCGGCTGGGCTGTCCTGGGCGCCGTAGGGCATGTCACGGTTGGCGTCGAGCTTGACTCGCTGGATGTGGTTGATGACGATGTGGGGATAACGGCCGGTGAGCTGATGGATCGCATCGGCCACGGCGAGCGTGTATTCGATGCTCCAGGTGTCGGCCACCGTCACTGCCTGCTCCCGATCTGGGATTTCGGCCGGAAGCAGATCCCCCCCGTGGGGAACACTGATCACCAGAGGCAGATCCCCGGCGATGTACTCTATGTACTGGTTTCTACCGAAGTATGAAGTGCCTGGGGTGAGACGGTCCGGGCCCGCCGCCGCCGGTTGGAACCCAGCGCACAGGCTCACCGCCAGGATCAGCGTGAACGGATGTACGATTAGTCGACGAGACAGCTCGGGACTCCCCTCTCAGATGTGATCCGACGAGCATGTCTGTTGTAGCCCGAGGCGTGTGTCGGCCGTCAGAGTACGCTAGTAACAATCACCCTTCCTAAGCCCGGTACATCAGTACCAGTTCAAGATCCTGCCTATCTCGCAGGGATTCGCGCCTCATCCGATCCGATTGAGGATGGCCACCATCTGAGTTCGGCCGCACATCCATCGGCTGAGGGATCACGTTTGTGTAAGGGACAAGGGCAGCCGAGCAACCGTCGGTTGCCTTGGGAGTCCTCAGCCTGGTCGACACGCATTCAGTATCTGGGATAGTTAGGGATCACCGGGAGGGGGCAGTGATTGTTGGCAGAAGGGAGGTAAGGTCGAGGCTCACTCCAGCTGGAGGCCGACGCGATGGGCGGTCTCACTTGTCTCAGGAGGAGGGGACTGGGAGCCCGATTCACATGCTATGAGCTGGTAAGGGCGGTCTTGCGAAGGACTAGGCGCCGCCCGATCCATAGAGCTCGGCGTCGGTCGGCGTCTTACCTGAGGGATCCCAGACGTAAACCCAGGTCCCCTCATTGGCCCAGTTGTAGATCCAGTGCGAATCGAAGGGGGACAAATTGACGCAGCCGTGCGATCGAGGGTAGCCATAGCCATTGTGCCAGTAGGCGCCATGCATCGCCCGAGCCTTGTCAAAATACAGGACCCAGGGGACATTCTGAAGATAGTAGTAGTCTGAGCGGTCGGCGGCAAACGCCCCGCTCATAGTATCCGTCTCGAGTTTCTTGTAGACCTGGAAAACCCCGGGTTGGGTCCACCACCCGGGCAAGCCGGTGGCGGTCATCGTCGCAAACACGAGCTCCCCCTGGTCGTAAACGGCCAAGGTTTGCTCGAAAAGGTTGATCGAGATCCACCGGTCGTCTTGGACCCCGGCAGGAATCCTCGGGTCTGGGTCGACCTTGGCGATCGCCGATTGCTCGATCCACTCATCCGGCCCGACCTCGTACCAGACCTGGTTCCCAATCGTCTGAGTGGCATAGATCTGCACGATCGTGAACCGGTTGAGTGTGTTCCCCGTCCTGGCCTGACTCGGGCCGGGTACGCGGTAGGTTTCGGTTGCGGCCAAGATCCAGCCAAAAGGACGCACCGGGGTGCGGCTGAAGGCAAGGCCGTGGAATGTAGGCATGGCGATGCGCGAACACGAATCACCTCCCGGCATATACACACCGGGAGCGATCATGTAGACCGCCTTCCCGTCGACGAACACACACTCGCTCCAAGAGAGGAAATCGAAGCCCGGTTCGATCGTATCTGTCTCGTTGATTTCCCGGCGCGCGTCTTCGGCTGAGCCATAGAGGCGTGTCGGGGAGTCGTCACTCAACCGGACATAGGTGAAGGGGAGGTCCCCCAGGCTCGGATCCAGACTGGCAGTCGGTAGAGGCATCCGAGGGTACAGACCCCTGCGGGCCAGCTCGGCGATCGCTGCCCCCGGCCCGTTCCCCGCGCAGCGCTGCGGATGGCGGAGCTGCAGGCGTGGCGCGCAGGCGTAATCCTCAAAGGGGGTCGGTGGAGTAGCCTCGTCCCACCCAGTGGCCGCCGGGGCAGAGTTGGAGGCCGCCAGGCTCAGAAGCCCCGATAGAAGGAAGCCGATCACCAGGATTCGTCGATTCACCGGCCTTGCCCGTTTCGAATCGCCCAACCTGCCGATTATACCCGGCCGATCCGACCTCGACGGACATGCGACGCCCGAGCCCAGGGTGGGCTCGGGCGTGGTCGAATGATACTCGCCGTCCTTCATACGTGACCGGCGATCTCCTGTGCGGCTCGTTTCTGGAAGGCGTCGATCGACACCGGTCCCGGATTCTCACCGGAGCGGAGGCGCAGGGCCACGCTGCCGTTCGCGATTTCCTTGTCGCCCACGACAAGCATGTACGGGATCTTCTGGGTCTGAGCGTCACGAATCTTGGCGTTCATCCGCTCATTCCGGTCGTTCACGTTGACCCGCAACCCTCCCGTGGCTAAGGTCTCAGCAACTCGTCGGGCGTACTCGACGTGGCGATCGGCGATGGGGATAACGACCGCCTGGACCGGCGACAACCAGACCGGAAAGGAGCCGCCGAAGTGTTCGATCAGCACACCCATGAACCGCTCCATCGACCCGAGCAAGGCGCGGTGGATCATATATGGCTGATGTTCCTTGCCATCTTCGCCGACATAAGTTAGGCCGAAGCGCTCCGGCAGGGTGAAATCGAATTGGATCGTGCTCAACTGCCATGCGCGGCTCAGGGCATCCTTGACCTTGAGATCGATCTTAGGCCCGTAAAAAGTAGCCTCGCCCTCATCGATCCGATAGGAGATCTGCGCCCGCTCGAGTGCGGCGCGAAGGGCTTCCGTCGGGGCCACCCATTGTTCAGGTTCTCCGGCCGCCTTGTCCGGGTTGCGGGTCGCCAGATAAGCCTGGAACTCCCTGAACCCGAACGCTCTCAAGAGCTGCAGACAGAACTGCAAGACGCGATCGATCTCCACCGGCATTTGATCCGGGCGACAGAACAGGTGGGCGTCATCTTGCGTGAAACCCCGAACGCGCAGCAGACCGTGCAGCACACCACTTCGCTCGTAGCGGTAAACCGTCCCCCACTCGGCGTAGCGCAACGGAAGGTCACGATACGAGCGCGTCTGACTCTTGTAGATCTGGAGGTGGAAGGGACAGTTCATCGGTTTGAGGTAGTAGTGCTGGCCCTCGATGTCGATGGGCGAGTACATGTTCTCTCGGAACCAATCCAGGTGGCCGCTTGTCTCCCACAGTTGTGATTTCCCGATGTGAGGCGAGTAGACGAAGTCGTACCCGCCGGCGGCGTGTTCGGCGCGACAGTAATCCTCGGAGATCTTCCGCACCAGACCCCCCTTCGGATGCCACAGAATCAGGCCCGGACCGACCTCATCACTTACACTGTAAAGATCCAGCTCGCGTCCGAGCCGCCGGTGGTCGCGCCTGGCCGCCTCCTCCAACTTCCACAGATATTCCTCGAGCTGCTCGCCGGTCTCCCAGGCGGTACCGTAGATGCGCTGCAACATCTGGCGGTGCTCGTCGCCTCGCCAGTAGGCTCCCGCCGTGTGCAGGAGTTTCACCGCGGCCGGATTGATCCGGCCAGTACGCTCGACATGCGGCCCTCGGCACAGGTCTGTAAACGAGTCATGGGTGTAGATGGAGATCTCCGGCTTGACGGCGGTCGGCTCACCATATTCGTCGACGCCTCCCTGCTCCAGCCCGTCGATCAGCTCAATCTTGTACGGCTGATCAGAGAAAAGCCGGCGCGCCTCCGAGGCCGAGACCACTTTGCGCTCGAAGGGGAAGTCGCCCTGAATGATCTGGCGCATGCGCTTCTCGAGGGCTTCCAGGTCCTCCGGGGTCAGGCCTCGGGGCAATTCGAAATCGTAGTAGAAACCATCCTCGATCGGAGGGCCGATGGCGATCTTGGCCTCGCCCGGGAACATCTCCATTACGGCTTGCGCCATGATGTGCGCCGCCGAATGGCGAATGCGGTGCAACTCCGCCTCCTCGTGATCGTCCTTCATCTCCGCATGCATGGCTACCTCCCGGCGCATTCATCTCAAGCGCCCTGTGAATGCAAACGCTCCCGCCCATCTGGGGCGAGAGCGTCTCATATCTCGCGGTTCCACCCAGGTTGGCCGGTTTCCCGGCCATCTCCGTCAGCCGCTAACGGGGCTGAGCCGTTCCCCATACTCGGCCGCCAAAATGGCGCTGCGGCCTTTCCGGTTCATGCTCGCGGGTGGTTTTCGCCATGTGCGGGCCAAGGGGACTTGCAGTCAGAGATCCCCTCTCCCTGCCGTGCGCCGTCATGGCTACTCGTCCCGGTCTGCGCAATCCAACCCTATAACTATGGTGGGCGGTATAGGACTCGAACCTACGACCTTTGCGATGTCAACGCAACGCTCTAACCAACTGAGCTAACCGCCCAAAGGAAATCCATTATAACGGGCTCCGTCGACAGACGCAATACTCGACCTCAACCAGAGCGGTTCTTTGACCGGCTCTGCAGAGGATCCTCGTGGAATTGAAGCCGATCGAAAGGCAAGAGCTCGATCTTGCGGCCCTTCTGCGTCGAACCCTCCCATCTTCGCCGAGATGCGCATCCGCTGGAAAGACCCTCCCCGACATGACCTCGAGTCGACGGAGGTCTGAGCCTCACGAGCACATCGTCGCTCGGTGCGGCCCGGGGGTGCTGTGAACCTGCGTGCTATAATCCGTGAATGGATCCAGTCCATGTGGACGATACCCTTCAGGACGTATCGCAACTCGCGCCGGGGCCGGCATCGGAAGGCCTGACACCCGCGCCCGAATCGCCTCCGGCGGAGACCCCCCACAACTTCGTCCGCATCCGGCGCTCGCACCTGTATGCTGTCCTCGTCCCTCTGGCTTTCGTCACGGGATTGGCCGTCGGGTTCCTCTTCTGGGGGCGGGCGAAGACCGTCCCCGTCACATCTCCGAGCGTAGCCGAGACTGCTGGCCAGGAACCCATCCGAGTGAGCGTGAGCCTGGACGATGATCCGTCCTTCGGGCCGCCGACGGCTCCGATCACGATCGTCGAATTCAGCGACTTCAACTGCCCCTATTGCAGGAAGTGGCAGGCGGAAACTTTCTACCCACTGATGGCGGCCTACCCCGACCAGATCCACTTCGTCTATCGGGACTTCCCCATCACGAGCCAGGAATCGTTCGTCGCTGCCCAGGCGGCAAACTGCGCCGCCGAACAGGGTGACTATTGGGATTACCATGGCGCTCTCATGACCGGTGAATTGGGGCTCGGCCGGGAGGCGTACACCCAGTATGCGGATTTGCTGGGAATGGATCAACTGGAGTTGCTCGCCTGCATCGACAGCAAGCGCTATGCCGGTGAGGTCGAGGCGGATGCCCGCTATGCGGCCAGCCTGGGGGTCAGCGGTACTCCGACCTTCTTTATTAACGGGATCCCTTTGGTCGGGGCACAGCCGCTCGCCCAGTTCTCCCAGATCATAGACGCCGAACTCCGCTAGGACTCGCCCGCATTTCACATCTCGGGTCATTCGGGCCGGATCGCAGCCCGTGCCTTGCGTAGCCCGACATCCCCACTCGAGGAATCTACCGCTTCGAAGAACCGGAGCAGAACGGCATTAAACCTCCCGGCGGCGTCGACCGGGGTCACGTGACCCGATCCTGGGATGATCTCGAGTCGCGCTCCCGGGATGCGCGAGGCCAGCTCGCGCTTGGCTCTCAAAGGCACGGTCGTATCCTTTTCCCCCGCAACCACCAGCGTCGGCGCCCGGATGTCCCCTAACCTGCGGCGACAGTCGAAACGAGTCACGGCCAGGGCGGCCCACAGATAGGCTCGCCACGGATTCCCGGCGATTCGGGCCGCGGCGGCCTGGCGCAGCGCGGTCTGGCCCTCGCCCGGGAAGAGCCCTCCCGCGACCCACTCGCCCAGCCAATCCATCTGACCGGTCATAAGCAAG
Source organism: Chloroflexi bacterium RBG_19FT_COMBO_62_14 (assembly GCA_001797105.1). Lineage (GTDB taxonomy): Bacteria > Chloroflexota > Anaerolineae > Anaerolineales > E44-bin32. The sequence goes on along the minus strand of MGOM01000142.1, from coordinate 13,039 downwards.
ATGAGCCGGCCAACCATCCTGCCCAGCCCGCGTCGGCTTAGGCGCAACCGCGCAAAGGTGTTCACCGCGGTCAGTGAACGAACCTGAGATGGCCAGTCGATGGCCAACTGTAGCGCTACTGCTCCTCCCAGAGATAGCCCCACTATGTGAGCCGCGCCGCCCCCGAGTTCATCGAGCAACTCGGACACGGCCCGAGACATGTCCAGGACTGTTGGTGAGGCTGACTCGACGCCGGAACGGCCGTGGCCGGGCAGATCGGGCGTGATGACCCGATAGTTGCGAGAAAGATAGGGGATCTGCAAGCCCCAGTCCTCGCCGCATGAACCCAGCCCATGCAGCAGAACGACGTCCGAGGGACCTCCGACGGGCGGCGCGTGGACTGAGTAGTGCAGCCCACTTTGAGATGAATCAAATGAAGGCATGAGCTGGAATACGTCGAGCCGAAGATCCATTCGACCGTCTAGGGGGCAGGTTTCACCTCGACGACAACCATGCGGTGGTCCGAGGCCAGCGACTCTGCCACCCAGGCGCCAGCAGGAGATAGATCACGCATCCAAACGAAATCGACCCTCTGGGTTGGAGCAACCGCCGGGTCTGTAAGTGGGGCCGGCTCGATCCCCAGGACGGTGAACGGATCCTCAAACCCAGCCTGCTCGATCGCCGACGTGACTTGGCTGCCGGGGACGGCATTGAAGTCGCCCCCGAATGCGGCCGGGGTGTTGTCCCCGATGAACGCCAACGCTTCCGTGATTTGAAGCTCGGTGTGCTCGTCTTCCAGGCCTACCCAAATCGCATACGCGTGCAGGGGCTGGTGGGCGACTTCGAGCCGTGCATGAATGATCCCCGTCTGCTCCTGCAGGCTGCTCAGCAGACGCGTATCAAACTCGACTTCCGGCCCCTTGTACAGAAGGGCAATCCCTGTCAGGTGCTCGACGGTCGGGAGATAGACCGCGTTCATCCGCAGTCGCCGGCTGAGGAAGCGCACATCATCGACCCCGTAGCTTGTCAGTCGACCTGTGTCCACCTCTTGCAGGGCGATCACATCGACCTTCTCGGATTCAATCGTCCGGGCGATGTCGTCCAGAGTGTAGTGCCATTCGCGGTCATATCCGTAATGGATGTTGAATGTGGCAAACCGGAGCGTGCCGGAGGCCGGCAAGCCGTGGACCGGCTGAGGGCGGACGGCGAGAAGGATCGCCACCATCCCCAGCACGCCAAAGGTGAGACTGAAATCGGCGCGGGGCGAGAGTTCATTCCACGGAACGGAGACCGGCATCTCGCTGAGGATCCCCCCACCGACGACGGCTGCCGCCAGGAGATATGGCAGCCAGCCTAGCCCCCGCATGAACGGCAGGCTATACGGATAGGTAAACGCAAATGCGTTGAGGAAGTTGAGCAGGAGAACAAAGGCCAGACCGATGGCCAGCATCAACCCGGTCGGGCGTGGCCTGAAAGGTCGGGCGTCAAGCAAGCAGGCCAGTGCGACGAGAGCCACCGCTTGAGTGGCAAGTAGAGCCACGGCCGAGAGTACTCCCGTGGCGAAGTAGGCCAGCAACAATGCCGCCGGAAGGACAAGCGCCACCCCAACCCGCCCCGTCCGCGAGGAACCCACGCGGCGATTCACCTCGTGGCGAAGGCCTGGAATCATCAAGGCAATCGTTGCGGCGAACATCCAGGGGGCGAAGAATGTGTACGCGCTGGTGCTCCACTGGGCCATCGCTTGCGGCAGAGCGAGCAATGAGGTCATCAGGAAGATCAGGCCGCCGAGACTCAACCCTGTCCAGCCTCCCATCTGACTTGCACGGCGATCACCGGCAGCTGCCCTGCGCCCGAGCACGGCTGCCAGGACGACGATCAACGCACCCCATACGATCTGAATGGGAAGCCACCAAGGCTGCAAGGTCACGTCATAGGTCAGACCGGTCGCCTGGAACACTTGCTGGAGCGCAAGTCCCCCCAACACGGCCGGCAGGACGATCGGCCGGCGGGCCGTCAGCAGCCCAGCCAGATACAGTCCTCCTCCGGCGAGAACCGCCAGGCTACCCCAGAAGCGCACATCGGCGTTGTTGATCGATAGTGCTACCCGGGCGATGCCGGTGAAGGAGGCCAGGACGGCCAGCCGCGTTCGCGTCGGCCCGGCGGGCGAGGATGCCGCCACGACCAGTGCGGCGGTCACGAGCAGGACGCTTACGACAAGCCAGGGGCCCGGTGTGCCGGCAAATACCTGATCGTAGATGATCCCGAAGAGCACCGAGATGCCCACAGACAATCCTTGGAAGAAGAACAACAGGACCGACATGGCCTCAACGATACGCAAATAACGTGGCTGAGTCATGAACGCTTCCTTCCATAGGGGACCACCACCTCTGGGCGATCCCGCTTGATGTTCTCGCCGAGCTTAGTGCTGAGGGTCTTCTCCCGACGGCCGCAGACGATCCCTGCGAGTCCCGGTGGACTCGACCATTCGCTCGCGCGGATATCTGACAAGGGCTGAATTCAGTTTCGGGCGCTTTGGCACCGGGCCCGCTGCCGAAGATCGCTGTCAGGCATAATGGGACTTGATCTCACCCGTAGGCAGCGTGATCAGACCTTCGGCGGGCATCCCCACCTGCGCCGATTTTTCCGGCTTGAGAGCCGTGAGGTATGCCGTGTACGCAGCCACCAGGGCATCGAGTGTCTCGACGTCATACAGGCTGTCCAGCGGCAACTGCCCATTGAGCAGGTGATGCCGAGTGATCTCTTCGAGGGCATGCATGGGGTTGGAAATGTCCACCCCTTCCACATACAGGGCCAGCTGGCGCTGGAGGCATCCTTCGAGGCTGCTTCGGAAGAAGGGCCGGTGTCCCAAAAGGGCGGTGAAGCAAGCGTGGGGTTGGGTCTCAATCAACCAGGGCAGCTCACCGCGTTGATCAGCGATCAGAGGTGCAAACCCCATCTCTTTGAGCCGGCGATAGACACGGAAGCCGGCCTGGATCCACGCCTTGGCCGTCTTCTTCCGACTTGGTGAGCTATGGAGTCGGATATTCCTCCGGCGCAGCTCGAATTCACAAACCCGCCACTCCCTCCATCGACGACCGTCGGCGGGCAAGTTGAATTGCACCCGGATCTCCGTCTTCTGAAGAAGCCCTTTGCTCAAAGACTGCGGGGCATTGACGCCTACAACCGACGTCTCAGCGCCGCCGATGAAGGCCAGGACCTGCTCGATTTCTCCCTGGTCAAGCGCCACTACGCGCAGGTCACGGTCCAGCGCGGCGTAACGGACCGGCCTTCGGCCGGAGGCCGGATTGATCCCAACGAAGATCCCCTTTGGCAACAGCATTCAATTCTCCTCAGCTTTCCCGGCGACCATCGGCCAACACCGTCCTCCCGGCTTCGGAGGCGATCGTCTCCGCCAGCCGCTGCCAGACGGCTTCATCCGTGTGGTACGGCGCCAGCCACGGTCGATCTGCAGCCCGGCGGAGGGCATACCGGACCTGTCGCCCGACACAGATCTCATAGGCGACGTAAGCCCAGCGAGTTCTGTGCCGACCAAGACTGCTATGCAGCACGACAGACAGGCCTTCGCGCAGGCAGTCGGCGACAAACCGACCCGCGAGCAATCGGTCATCCGAACTGGCCTGGGCCTCATTCTCAATCCCGAGCCATAGGAGTCGCACGGGAGGCGGGCCCTGGAACGTCGCCGGCCGCCCTGGTCGAAGGTGGAGTACCGCGCGGATCCCGGTCTGATCAGAGAACTCGGCCCACTTCGAGGGCAGGTGCTCGCCACCGGCAGCGAAGATCCCGTCTTGAACCCAGGTCATTCTTATCCGGGCCGAGTATACAACGCCAGAAGCGAAATGGCGGCCGTCGAAGTGTCCTTCGCCCTGCGCTCAGCATTCTTGCGCATGTCAGACGCCCTGATACACCCGTGCTTTGGGGTGGGCTTCGACCCTGGCTCGGCCTCTTTCAAGCTACAGCCGAGGTATACTTGGGTTGATCGATGCGCGAGCAGTCGGATATGTGCGTGCGTCCGACTCGGGGGGGGTCGAGGCGCGCTCATCCGCACAGAGACTGCTGTTCTACCGCCCGTCCGAAGCCGTCGCTCCGGAGGGTACGCCCTGAGAAGAATCCCATGCTTCCCCTGCCCAGGCTCATCCACGCTGATCCGAGAAAGCCGGCCGACCGGCGCCCGGCCGGCCCGCGTGACCTGCGGACAGTTCCACCGATCTGGCGGCGGAAGATATGTGCCTGCGAGTGATCCCCCAAGGGGTGCACCAATCCGCGTAGACTGATCACACGATGAACTGGGAGGTCCACCGAATGGCAAGCAAGGCAGCTCGCAAAGGGAGTTCGTCCTTCAAGCTCACCTACGCCACGATGTTCGAACCGCCGGAGGAACTGCATACGCGTTTTGATGAGGCGTTGGCGACCGTAAAACGGACGATGGGCAAGGAGTTCGCCATGATCATCGCCGGCCGCGAGGTCAGAGCCAAAGAGACTTTCGAGGACCGGTCACCGGTAAACCAGGACTGGGTGCTGGGAAGATTCCAGAAGGGTGGAGAGCAAGAGGCTCAGCAGGCGCTGGCGGCCGCGCGCAAGGCCTTTCCCGTGTGGTCGCGCACGCCGTGGCGCGACCGAAGCCGGTTGTTGCGCAAGGCTGCGGATCTGATCGACAAGCGGATCTACGAATTCGGCGCCGTCATGGCGCTCGAGGTCGGGAAGAATCGGATGGAATCCCTGGGGGACGCGGCCGAGATGGCCGATCTCATCCGATACGCGTGCGATCGCATGGAAGCCAACAGGGGTTACGCCGTTAGCATGGGGCGGGACCCGCTCAAGGGCTACCGCGCAAAGAACACCTCCGTCCTGCGACCGTACGGGGTCTGGCTCGTGATCAGCCCGTTCAACTTCCCGGCGGCTCTGACGGGAGGTCCATCCGGCGCAGCCCTGGTCGCCGGAAACACCATCGTGATGAAACCCGCCTCAGATACGCCCTGGACTGTGCGGCTGCTGGCTGAGTGCTATCGCGACGCCGGATTGCCGGCCGGTGTGTTCAACTACGTCACCGGCCCGGGAAGCACGATCGGAGAAGCGCTGATCTCCAGCCAGGAGGTCGACGGGATCACCTTCACCGGCTCCTTCGACGTCGGAATGAAGATCTACAGGAGTTTCGCCCAGGGCCTCTACCCGCGCCCGACAATCCTCGAGATGGGCGGAAAGAATCCCTCGATCGTCTCTAGGCACGCCGATTTGGATCGGGCGGCGATCGGGATCGTCCGCTCCGCCTTTGGGCTGCAAGGACAGAAGTGCTCGGCCAATTCGCGTATTTACATCGAGCGCCAGGTCTATGACAAGCTGGTCAAGAAGCTTGTCGATCTCACCCGAAACCTCGCCGTCGGCGATCCGACCGACAGGAAAGTCTACCTCGGACCGGTGGTAAACCAGACCTCCTACAAGCAGTTCAAACAGTTCACCGAGGAATTGTCTGAGGCTGGCGAGTTCCTGACAGGTGGACATGTTCTCACTCATGGCGATCTTGGCAAGGGTTTCTTCTGCGAGCCGACCCTCGTCGCGGGCGTCCCTCCGGAGCATCGACTGTGGAAGAATGAGATGTTCCTTCCGATCTCTATGGTCCGTCCGGTGCGGAACCTCGATGAGGCGATGAAGGTGTCGAATGACATTCACTATGGCCTAACGGCCGGGTTCTACGGCTCTGAGGAGGAGGCCGAGTGGTTTTTCGACAATATCCAGGCCGGTGTCACCTATGCCAACCGGCCCCAGGGGGCGACGACGGGGGCATGGCCCGGGTTCCAACCTTTCGGCGGGTGGAAGGGCTCGGGCTCGTCGGGAAAGAACTCCGGAGGCCTGTATTACCTCCCGCTCTACATGCACGAGCAGATCCAGACGTTGATACGGTAGCGGACGGCAGACGGCTGACGGCAGACGACGGACGACCGGAGACCGAGGACCGGAGACGGGCCTGCTTTTTTCATTCGGTCTCCCGTCTTCGGTCTCCGGTCTGCGCCTGTCCATTGAGTCATTCCGAGCCGCCGCAGGCGGCGAGGAATCGCCCTGACGTTGCCCGATTCGGTCGGGCAACGTACAAAGTTACGCCTCTTGATGTTCACCGACGGGTGGTCGGCAGCGAGGAAGGAAGATCTTGGAGCCGCACCCTTCATGTGTGCATGGGCCCAGGCCAAAGCCAGGCGGTAGATAACGTCGGTTTGCAGGGCGCGAAAGCGGGCTGGTAAGAGATGCTCTTCCGCCTCGGTTCGGCTCTTATCTTGATCGGGTTGCTCGTCCCGGTGGTCTTCGCCCTCACACTGAGCATCCGCCAGGCCGACCCGCGGGTTCTGCTCGCAGGAGCCGGGCTGGCCATTCTGGGATTGCTGATCCACCGTCGCGTCCGGCACGATCGACCGCACGCCGGACGCTTCCGCACCCTGAGGCGTCGGTTGTCCACCTCAGGCTGGGCAGGCGGAGCTTGCTGAGAATGGCGTCGGCTGGCAGATGGACTTCCCCATCATACGCCCCTCCGATGCCCTCTTCTTGAGAAGCCCTTCAGCCAGCGTCAGAGAGGCGCGACAAGGCTGCGAACTCAGCGGCCAGTGCCGGGTACAATGCCCGATAGCGCGCATGGTATTCGCGGTATCGCTCGACGCCTTCTCCCGGCTCGGTTCGCCCGGTCTCTCGAACAGTCCGAGCGCATGCCTCCGCAACAGACCCGAAATCTCCGACCCCCACCGCGGCTAGCAGCGCCGCGCCGAAGGCTGCTCCTTCGGCCGAACTCACCGTGACGATGTCTGCCTCGAGCACGTCAGCCAGGATCTGCCGCCACACGGGACTGCGCACCCCGCCACCCGACGCACGTACCGCGCGCGGTGTAATGCCTGCCTGGCGCATGAGCTCCATGTTATCCCGTAGGCCAAAGGCTACCCCCTCCATGACCGCGCGGGTCAAATGCGCTCGGGTGTGTCTCGTGGTCAGCCCAACAAACGCGCCCCGCGCCGTAGGATCAGGGTATGGCGTGCGCTCGCCCGAGAGATAAGGCAAGAAGACTAGTCCGCCCGCGCCTGGCGCCACAGTCGAAGCCTCCTTGTCCAGGACACCGAAATCTACTCCACCTGCCACATTGTCGCGATACCACTGAAGCGCGCCTGCGGCTGATAGCATGACCCCCATGAGATGCCATTGCCCGGGCACCGCATGGCAGAAGGCATGCAAGCGACCGTTTGCGTCGTAGGTATACTTCGCGCACGGAGCAAACACGACACCCGAGGTCCCGAGCGTTAGGGCGACCACATCCGGCGTTACAGCGCCCACGCCAACCGCCTGTGCCGACTGATCGCCTCCCCCGGCAAAGACCGGCGTGCCTTCTCGCAAGCCGGTTTCTCGTGCTGCCTGCGGTCCGACCACGCCCGTCTGGTCAGTCCCCTCATGTGTGGGCGGGAGCCATGCCGGTGGGATTTCTAGCGCCTCGAGCATTTCCTGCGCCCAGCGACGGTTGGCAACATCCATGAGCAGCGTGCCTGAAGCCCCTGCCAAGTCGGTGGCGTACTCGCCTGTCAGGCAGAACCGAATGTAATCCTTTGGCAGCAGAACCTGACGAATCCTCGCGTAGGCCTCCGGCTCATTCTCGCGGACCCAGAGGAGCTTGGGAGCGGTAAAGCCTGTCAGGGCCTCGTTGCCTGTCAACTGGATCAGGCGATCTCTGCCGATCGTCTGACGAATGCGCTCACATTGTTCCCCCGTTCGCTGGTCGTTCCACAGGATTGCCGGGCGTATGACCTGGCTCGCCGAATCCAGTATCACCAGCCCATGCATTTGGCCTGTCAGACCGATGGCGGACACCCTTCCACCGTCCGAGGCGGACAGGGCAGCGCCAATACTCCTTGACATCGATGACCACCAGGCCCGCGGATCTTGCTCGGACCAGAGGGGGTGCGGCTGACTCGACTCGACGGCATTGCTGACACTTGAAATCACTCGACCACCGCTGTCAATGACAAGCGCCTTAGCGGCCGTGGTCGAAATGTCAAGACCCAGGTACAGACTCATCTCATGGCCCGCATCGAGCTGGGGTTGGTTCTTCCGGTGCCGAAGCGCCACTCATAGCGGCCGGAATGAACACCAATTGCACTGGACGTGTCACTGCTGCACTCACCTCATGCATCGCCAGTCTACGCCGACTCTGTTCTCCGAAGCGCCATCGCCTTCTCTTGGGAGGACCTGTCCTGACCGAGCACGGCGTACACGGCCCGTGTTCGATCCGGCCCCCGACAGCTCAACCTGTCCGACTCCACACCCGGCCCTACTCCAGGACGGCACCGCTGTCGGCGCCGCCCACGTTGCGCCGGTAGAAATCGAGAAAGCCGCCGGATACTCTGGGCACCGGCGGCTCCCATGCAGCCAGGCGCGCTTTGATCTCCTCTTCCGGCACACTCAGGTCCAGCCGTCGACCCGGCAGGTCGACCTCGATAAGGTCCCCTTCACGCACCGCGGCGATCGGGCCGCCAGCCTGCGATTCGGGGCAGACGTGACCGACGCACGGCCCGCGCGTGGCCCCCGAGAAGCGGCCATCGGTCACCATGGCTACCGATTCACCCAGCCCCATGCCGATAAGCATCGCAGCCGGGATGGAGAGCTCCCTCATTCCGGGGCCGCCGCGTGGTCCTTCATTGCGGATCACCAGCACGTCGCCCGGCCGGATAGACCGCGCCGCAAGCGACTCACGCACCTCCTCTTCCGACTCGAACACCCGGGCCGGGCCCACGTGCCGGCGCATGCTGGGGGCGATGGCACTCTGCTTCGCCACGGCTCCTCCGGGTGCCAGCGACCCTCTGAGCACAACGATGCCGCCCTCACTCTCGATCGGGTCCTCCAACGGATGGATCACATCTGGTCGCGCTACGCGCGCTTCGGCTGCGGTTTGGCCCAGCGTGCGTCCGTCAACCGTGGCAGTCTCAGAATGCAATATCGGCGCAAGCGTCCGCAGCACCGCGGCCACACCGCCAGCCTCATGAAGGTCGACCACATCGTAGGCACTTGCTGGCTGGAATTTGGCGATCAGTGGCGTGTCCCGTCCCAGTCGGTCGAAGGCTTCCAGGGGCAGCTCAACCCCGGCCTTCCGGGCAATTGCGGGCAGATGGAGCGTGGCATTGGTGGATCCGCCAACAGCCTGTACAAAGCGGATGGCGTTTTCGAAAGCCTCCCGGGCGAACATCCGCCGCGCCCGGATGCCCTCCGAAACCAATTCCACAATCCGCCTCCCACTGGCTCGACAGATCTCCCGGCGGCCAGCCGCCAGCGCCGGCATCGTGGCACAACCCGGCAAAGAGAGACCCAACACTTCCACAACGCAGCTCATGGTATTTGCCGTGCCCATAAAGCTGCAGGCCCCCGGCCCCTCACAGGCTCGGCACTCGATTTGGTGGAACTCCTCCCGGGTCATCAATCCTTCCTTACGACGCCCCATCGCCTCTTTGACATCGCTCAGGATGATCTTCCTGCCACCCAGCCTGCTTGGCGCCATTGGACCTCCCGTCACGAAGAGGGTCGGAAGATCCAATTGGGCCGCGGCCATAAGCATGCCAGGCACGATCTTGTCGCACGAGCACAGCATGACCAGGCCGTTGAAGCGGTTGGCCCGGACCATCAGTTCAACCGAGGCGGCGATCACGTCGCGTAACGGCAGGATGTAGTGCATCCCCTCGCCCTGGGCGATACCGTCACACGGCGCCACGGTGTTGAATTCAGCTGGCGTCCCCCCCGCCTGTCTCACACCGTCTTTGACCCACCCAGCCAAGTCGCGTAAGTGGAAGTGTCCAGGATCGACCTCACTCCATGAATTCACGATCCCTATGAGCGGCTTCTCGAAGTCGGACTCTTTGAAGCCCATCGCCCGATAGAGTGCGCGGGGATAGGCTCCCTCGATCCCTTCAAACACAGATCCAGGTTTCATGACGAGAGGGTTCCCATGCCCACAAGGGTAGCCAGACCCCTGCAGGCCAGGGATTGGCGTACGCCACCGTCGCTGGCTGGCATTGCCTGAGCTAACCTCTGGAACAACTCGGTGGCCCTGCACACTCACCGTCGTTCCCCGCCGGGAGCACTTGCCAGGTCCATTCATCCGCTCGTGACTCTACCCATCTACCTCCTATGTAGTTCCCTAGGGTTCGAGGTGTCATCAGTCCCTCCAGCGGAAGCCCGAAACGCGGATAGCGGTCCCTGATGTCTCGGATCCATTTCAGGCCAGGGGGTCTCACACCAGCCGGATCAGGCCCGACGAACTCGGTCGACGTTGCCGGTGGTCTTACGCTCAAGTGCCCGCCTGCCAGCCCTGATGATGTCTTCGACCCCCAGGCCGTAGAAATCCATCAGTGTCTCCGGATCCAACCCTGTTCGACCGAAGGTGTCCCGCAGACCAACGCGTTCCAGATGCGTGGGGAAAGCCTCTGCCAATGCTTCGCTTACGGCTCCTGCCAACCCGCCGATGACGGAGTGTTCCTCGGCGGTGACCAAGGCACCGGTTTCCTCAGCTGCCTGAATGATGAGTTCGCGATCGAGCGGCTTGAGTGTGTGAATCTCCAGCACGCGAGCATCGATACCCTCTCTTGCGAGCCCTTCCGCCGCCTTCACCGTCCGGCCTACCATCGAGCCGGTGGCAATAAGGCAGACATCGTCTCCGGGACGCAGAGTCAGACCCTTTCCGATTTCCACTTTCAGGCTCTCGTCATGGACCTGTGGCGCCGCTGCCCGGCTCAATCGCAGGTATACGGGACCATCATATTCGGCCACGACCTTCACCCACTTGCTGGTCTCAACCGCGTCGGCGGGGACAATGACGATCATCTCTGGCATTGCCCGCATCACAGCCAGATCCATGATCGCGTTGTGGCTGGGGCCATCCTTGAAGTCGGACAAGCCCGCGTAGCCTGCGGCGAGCTTCACGTTTGTCCGGGCGTAACATACGCTTGTCCGGACCTGCTCCGCAGCCCGCAGCGATATTAAGGCCGCAAATGCATTGGCGAAGGGGATCTTGCCTCCGAGAGCGAGACCAACCGCCACATCCACCAAACACGGCTCGGCGATACCGACATTGAAGAAACGATCCGGGAATGCTTCGGCAAAAAAATGGCTCAAAGTGGAGAATGATGTGTCAGCGTCCAGAACAACGACCTCGGGGTTTTCTGCCCCATAGGCTGCCAGGGCCCGGCCGTAGGCCTCGCGGATGGACATGACACCCATCAGACCACCTCCCCAAGTTCAGCCAGGGCCTGGTTGAATTGAGCGTCATTCGGGGCAACCCCATGCCAATACGCCTCATTCTCCATGAACGAGACCCCTTTACCTTTGGTCGTCCTCGCCACAATGATCGTCGGTCGGTCGTGAATGTTCTCAGCTGCTTCGAGGGCCTCGTGGATCTGACGGATGTTGTGCCCATCAGCTTCCAGGACCGCCCAGTTGAAGGCGAGCCACTTCGAGGCAATGGGCTCCATGGGCATAATCTCATGGACCGGGCCGTCGAGTTGAACATCGTTGTAATCCAGAATGGCGACAAGGTTAGCCAGGTGGTATTTCGAGGCGGTCATGGCCCCTTCCCAGACAATGCCAGCCTGACACTCCCCATCTCCCAACACAACGAACACGCGGTAGTTCAAACCCTTTAGACGACCGGCAAGGGCGAGGCCCGCTCCAATGGCCACGCCGTGTCCCAGCAGGCCCGTGGTCATCTCGACCCCCGGCGTCTTGAGCCTGTCCGGATGGCCCTGCAAGTGACAGTCCAGTTCTCCCCAGCGATTCCAGTCCTCCGCTGGGAAGAAACCCCGCCGGGCCAGGGCGGCGTACAGGATGGCAGCCGCATGACCTTTACTTAGAATGAGTCGATCACGCTCCGGCCAGCCGGGCCTCTCGGGATCAATGCGCAGCTTGGAGAAGTAAAGGACAGCCATGATTTCGGCCAGCGAGAGACATCCACCAGGATGGCCGGCCTTGCGGCGATGGATCATCTTGAGACTGTCGATGCGCAGCTGCCGTCCGATCTGCTCAAGCTCCAGGATTCGTGACTCAGTCAGGGAAGCCATCCTTGGTCCTACCCCTTGGCGCCTACCCCGTTAGGGCTCCGAAAATGGCATCGGATACCAAGGACAGGTTCTCCGGGAAGCCGCTCCCGCCCAGGTTGGCCAGAATGGCTTCTCTGTCCAGTCGCTCTGTCAAAAGGAATAGGCGCCGGATATTGGTTACGCTCTGCTGGCAGGCTTTGACCGGATCCCAGCGCGGGACGAAGATGTCGATGGAATACCACTTCTCATATTCCAGCTCACGCAGCCAGAAGATCAGCTCGATCAGCTCCCAGAAACGCACCGTCCCAGGGATCATGTCCCAATCCCACTCGCCATAGTTGTCGTTGAAATGAATCAGGTCCAGCAGGCCTTCACGCTCCAGCAGTACTGCCGACTGGGCCACGTTCTCGTTGGCATAAAGTGCATGGCCGATATCTAGGAGAACCCCGACATTCGGCGCGCCAATCTTGCCGATCAGCCACATGGTGCGGGCAGCCGTATCGAGCAAGAGGTGTGTCCGTGGTTCCTTGGGTTTGTACTCCAAGCAGATCCGCATCCCGGGATCAAACGCTGCAACCTCCCGCAGACAGTCTACGAAGCGATCGAACGCCGCGCCGTAATCGATCTGGAAGGGATAGTCGAACCCATCTTGCCCTGGCCAGAGGCTGACCAGGCTCGTCCCTAGTTCTCTGGCGACTCGAATGCCCCGCTGCATGACTCTGACGCCCTCCGCGCGAACTGCAGCCTCGGTATGAGATAAGGCACCCAGACCCCATTGGGCGGAACCCCAAACGTTCAGTGACACGCTCGACACAACCAGCCCTGAGGACTTTAGGGTGGATATTGTCGCCTCTACCGTCTCCTCGGAAACAAGCGTTGGATAATTCAGCTCGACGCCGTTAAGGCCGTCCACCTGCGAGGCCAGCTTGATTCGGTCAAGCGCAGCTGTCGCCTTGACGTAGCCGCCAGGATTATAGCGATCGGCTCCACTTCCGAAG
>MGOM01000141.1:63139-68093 GCA_001797105.1 Chloroflexi bacterium RBG_19FT_COMBO_62_14 | reverse complement strand
GGAATGCTGCATGCATCCGGTCATCGTCTGAGACCCCCAGGCATTCCCGTCCCAGTTGCGGATGATGTTGCCGCCGACTTCGATCTCACCGGTATCGATGAACTCGTCTTCCGGCTTGACGACACCGGCGTCGAGCGCCGCCGCCATGACCAAGACCTTGAATGTGGAGCCCGGCTCGTATTGCGCCGAGGCCGCCGGACTGATCACTACCTCCTTGGCTTGCTCCTTCGCCAGCCATGGCTCGTACTCTTCCGGATCGAGCGTCGGCCAGGAGGCCATCGCCAAGATCTCCCCCGTGCGCGGATCCATCACCATGACCTGTCCGCTCTCCGCCTGGGAAGTCTCAATCGCATTCTCCAGGACCGTCTCGACCATCTGCTGCATGTTGACGTCGATCGAGAGCACCAGGTTGACGCCAGCGGGTGGGTCCGGCTGAAGCCGGGCTTCCGGTGGGATGAGCGGACGCTCGATCGTGATCGGCTTGCCCGACAGCCATTCGTCGTAGTAGCCCTCGATCCCGAAAAACCCTTTCCCCTCCTGGTTGACGAAGCCGAGCACGTGGCCCAGCAGAGAGCCCGTGGGATAGATCCGCCTGGGAGCCCCCACGAGGGAAAGCCCGCTCAGATCCAGCCCGCTGTCAGCCGTCATGAAGCCTTTGATCACGTCGGCGATCCCTTCGTCGATCGTGATCGGCCAGGTCTTGCCGTCGGAACCTCGACGGGTGAGCCGGATCCGGAGCTGCCCCTGGCCCACCCAGTCCCGCGCCAATTGAACGCGTATGTCCTTGGGGTCCTGAGAGAGAAGAGTCGAGATCACATCGGGAATGGCCTGGACACTGGCCTGCGTGAGCTGGCGGACCTCGACTTCCATGTAATACATGGTGGCGTTGGCAGCCAGCAATTTGCCGTTACGATCAAAGACCAGCCCGCGGTCCGGGATGACTCGCTCCATGCGCCCGCCTGAAGAGCTTCCCAGATCCTTGAACACGGGGGCATAGGGCCCGAACTGAACTCGAACGAGCTGGACCACCATCCCGGCGGCGATCAACGCCATTCCCAGGAGGACCAGGCGGATACGGGCGCGCGGGCTGGCGGCTTCGTTCATGGGCGGCTGCCCCCCACCCCGATCAGGCGGGAGAGCCAGGCACCGAGCGTTTCCGTGAACGCCGGAGACAGGCCGGCCGGTCCGGGCTCGATTGAGCCGAGCGGACGCGGCGCGACGAACGCAGCTTGAGGGGTGTACCCTTGAACTTCGATGTACTCGATATCGTCAGGCCCGGCGGGCTTGAAACCGAGCGACTGGGCCCGTTCGAGCAGGCGCTCGGGTATCGTGAGCTCGGCGAGCTTCGACCGCATGTCGGCGTTTGCTTGAAGCAGCTCCTGGCGGCGGGCTTCGTAGGTCATAACCTGCCGTCCTGCCTGAGCCACCTTCGAGCTCACCGTCAAGTACATCCCACCGATGGTCAAGAGGGACGTGAGCAGGAGCATCGTTCCACCGGCCGAGCGCATTTCCACGCGCCAAGGGGCCTGTTTGAATGCTTGTTTGTGCCGGTTCCTCACCGCATTTCCCTCAAGAGTCCTTGGTTGTGTGGTCCCGCCGGTGTGTGCCCGGCGAGGAAGGCGTTTCTCTCTTTGGCCGGGGTCCCGTCCCTTGTGCTTGGAACGGAGGGTTCACGGCGGTCCGTGCAAGGTTCATGCCAGCTCAAGCCGCTCGCCTATCCGAAGTCGGGCGCTCCGAGCTCTCGGATTCGCCTTGATCTCTGCCTCCGTCGGACGTAACGGCCGGCGGGTCAGAAGGTGTAGACGGGCAACATGGCCGCAGGTGCAGACAATCTGCTCGGGTGGACAGATGCAGTCGCGGCTCTCCTGGCGGAAGAATCCCTTGACGATCCGGTCTTCCAGCGAGTGAAAGGCGATGACGACCACCCGTCCACCGGCCGCCAGCAAGCCCACCGCCTGATCGAGCCCTCGCTCGAGGGCGGTCAGCTCATCGTTGACGGCAATACGCAGTGCCTGGAACGTTTGCGTCGCCGGGTGGATACGAGGCCGCCGCCGGCGCATGGCACGCACAACGACCTCGGCCAGCTCAGCCGTCGAACTCAAGGGCCGGGCAGCGACGATCGCCCGCGCCACCCGATGGGCTTGCCGCTCCTCACCAAAGCGCAGCAGGAGGTCACCTAGCTCCGCCTCCGATAGCTCATTGACCAGGTCCGCAGCCGTGACCGCTTGGCCTGGATCGAAGCGCATGTCCAACGGCCCGTCGTGGAGGAAGGAGAATCCACGGGAGCTGTCAGCCAGTTGCATCGACGACATTCCGAGGTCGAGCAGCACGCCCTGGACGCTGGACCAGCCCACCTCGCTGGCGATGGACTGCATGTTTGCGAAGGAGCCCTGCCTCAGCAGGGTTCTCGCACCAAACACACCGAGTCGTTCGCCGGCGACCGCGATGGCCTGAGGGTCCCGATCAAGACCGAGCAGACTGCCGTCGGGCCGGGAGGCTTCAAGAACGCCAAAGGCATGACCTCCGGCTCCGAGGGTACCGTCAATATATCGGCTCCCCGCGCTCGGACTGAGGGCGGAGAGCACTTGTTGGTAAAGTACCGGGGTGTGTTGGCCGGCGCCGGCGCCGATCGGCGAGGCGAGCACGGCCTACCCCGTGGAGAGGTCGAAATCAGCAAACCGTTTGGCGTTGGTGTCCGGGTTGGTGACAGACACCAACTCTTGACTCCAAGATCCTGAGTCCCACACCTCGAAGTACTCGCCCGCGCCGACGAGGGTCACCTCATCTTGAAGCAGCGCATACTCGCGCAGGAATGACGGGATGAGAATCCGGCCTGTTGAATCCAGATTGACTTCGGTCGCGCGTCCGAAGATCATGCGTTTGACGGCGCGCGCGTCGGCATTGGTTGTGGTGAGAACACTCGCCCGCTGAGCGAGCCTTTTGAAGTCATCCGTGGTATAAACAACGAGGTTGCGCTCGTATCCCTGAATGACATACGCTCCATCTTGGAGCGCCTCGCGGAAGCGCACGGGAATGGTGAGCCGGCCTTTCGAGTCGATATTGTGGGAAAACTGTCCGAAGAACAAGTGTTCCAATTCTCCACCTAAAGGCGAACGCCGGAGGTGCCCGGCGTCCCACTTCTCCCCACTTCGTCCCACAAGTGTCCACAGTATATAACAAGAGAAAGCAGGCGTGCAACCGCCAGGGTTTCCTTGGGCGCAGTACCTTATTCCCATATGCACTGGTCTTAGCATGAAGGAGGCACACGATGGCCGCGATCGGGTATGGATCGGCCCTTCGATCACGCTTCTCTGGGCTTGAGGTCGAGGTCCCGTTGATCGATGGCGGGCGAGCGCGCTACATCAATTTCGACAATGCCGCTTCGACCCCGCCTCTCTCGAGTGTCCGCCGGGGCGTGGACGATTTCCTCGACTACTACGCCAGCGTCCACCGGGGGACGGGCTTCAAGTCGCAGCTGTCGACATGGGCTTATGAGAGTTCTCGCCAACGGACGATGGGTTTCGTTGGAGCGGATCCCGCCACTCACACCTGCATCTTTGTCAAGAACACGACCGAAGCCATTAACAAACTCGCGCGCCGATTGTCGTTGGGGCGCGAGGATGTCGTGCTCGTCACACAGATGGAGCATCACTCGAACGATCTGCCGTTCCGGCGGGTGGCCAACGTCGTGCACGTCGGGCTTGGACCGAATGGCGAGCTGGACGAAACCGATTTCGTTCGCAAGCTCGAGGCACACGCCGGACGATTGCGTCTGGTGGCGATGACCGGCGCCAGCAATGTGACGGGATACATCCTCCCGGTTCATCAATACGCCGAGCTCGCCCATGCCGCCGGAGCCATGATCCTCGTCGACTGCGCGCAGTTGGCTCCTCACCGCTCCGTGGTTGTCGGATCGCTGGACGATCCGGCGCATCTCGACTTCGTTGCTCTGTCGGCCCACAAGCTGTATGCACCCTACGGCACCGGCGCGCTGATCGGGCGCAAAGACGTCTTCGAGATCGGCGAGCCCGACATGCCCGGCGGCGGTACGGTCGAAATCGTCACGCTCGACGAGGTCACCTGGGCCGGCCCGCCCGAACGCGAGGAAGCGGGCAGCCCGAACATTGTCGGGGCTGTGGCGCTGGCCCTGGCGATACGCGAGTTGCAGCAGATCGGGATGGAGGCGGTCGCCGCCCACGAGACCGAGCTCAGCGCGGCGCTCCTCGAAAGGCTGCGAGGGATCCCCAGGGTCAGGCTTTTCGGTGACGCCGACCCAGACAATGCCTCGAACAGGCTGGGCGTCATCCCGTTCCAGATCGAGGGGATCTCGCACTTCCTCGCCGCGGCCATCCTCGGGTTCGAGCACGGCATCGGCGTCCGCAGTGGCTGCTTCTGCGCGCATCCCTACATCCTGGCCTTGCTCGGTATCGACGCAGAGCAGGCATCCAGTACACGCCAGGCGATGCTGGCCGGCGATAAGCGGGAGATGCCCGGGCTGATCCGGGCGAGTTTCGGGCTGTATAACACACTCGATGAAGTGAACCGGTTCGCCGATGCGGTGGAGGGGATCGGGCGCGGCGAGTACATGCCGGATTACACCCAAGATCCGGCCACGGGCGAGTACGCGCCGCAGGGGTGGTCCCCGGATTTCAGCGGTTACTTCGATCTGGGTTGATCATTTGGGTCGCCCGCCGTCGGGGGCGCCGGTCAAACAGGGGGATCTCTCGTCCGCCCAGACCCTCACGGTCTGCGCGCGAGGAGCGCAGCGCGTACGGGCGCACATGATGGATTCGCGGACGCCCCGGAGGTTTGCGCCTCCGGGGCGTTGCCATCGGTGCACCTGTAAGCCGCGTTCTGTCCGGCTGGGTGGTGGGTTTACGGGGGGAAACCCCTTCATCCCCGCCACCGTCGCCTGAGCGGCCATCTGTCTCGGCCCACACGTCACCGTAGGGCT
>MGOM01000141.1:62830-63089 GCA_001797105.1 Chloroflexi bacterium RBG_19FT_COMBO_62_14 | reverse complement strand
ACGAGCTTTGCCCCTGCTTGGCCTTGCTTCCGATGAGGGTTGCCTGGCCGCCGGCATCGCTGCCGGCGCCGGTGGTCTCTTACACCACCTTTTCACCCTTACCTGATCCGCCGCACGCTGCCGCCGTGGGGATCAGCAGCGGCAATCTGCGACAGATCAGGCGGTCTGTTTCTGTGGCCCTGTCTGCGGGTTGCCCCGCCCGGGTGTTACCCGGCATCGTGCTCTGCGAAGCGCGGACTTTCCTCAGGTGGCGTGCCAC
>MGOM01000141.1:60870-62764 GCA_001797105.1 Chloroflexi bacterium RBG_19FT_COMBO_62_14 | reverse complement strand
CCCCATAAGCAAGGGATTCCGATACGAAACAGGATGCCAGGGGAAAGTCTGACTTCGTCGGCGTCGTGCAGGGCGGAAACCCCTGAGGGCAGCTGTGGGACCCGGCACGGATCAAGAATGGACCGCCGCCGATGGCGGTGTTAACTGCTTACTAACACTCACCTTGTATATTATGGAGTGCGCCCGCAAGCGAGAGTTGTCCTCGAACCTTGTCGGGAGCCGGTGGGGGGGTTATAATCCGACCTAGTTTGGAGACTTTGATGCCCATCTATACGTACCGTTGCGAGAGCTGCGGTGTCCAGTTTGAAGAACACCAGCACTACACGGATCCGCCTCTAACGGCTTGTCCGGAGTGCGGCGAGGAGACCCTGCGCAAGCTCTATCTGCCGGTGGGCATCGTCTTCAAGGGCTCGGGGTTCTACTCCACCGATCATCGATCGCCGTCGGGCCAGACTTCGACCAAGAAGACCGACTCGCCAGCCAAAGCCGAGAGCACTGAGGTCAAGGCGACTTCCAATGAGACGAAGCCGACCGAAGCGTGAGGGCAACAACTCAAGATAAGAGCCGGGATCACCCCGGCTCTCCTTTCTGAAGGCCTCGCACCAAAACGCTCCCGGAGCCTTGAAGGCTCCGGGAGCGTCTCTCATAGTTGAAATCCACCGGTCGCCCGGATGACTTTGAGATCGAAGTTGGTAACGAACTCCAGCAGCTTATCATGTAGATGCTGCCAGTCATCCGTCGACAGGGCTTTCTGCATCACCTGCAGGTTGTCCGTCATCCCTCCGGTCAGGATCTGCGGACGGCGACCGTAAGTCGTGTACCAAGCTTCCGTCGGCTTGATACCAAGACGC
The DNA here is from genome assembly GCA_001797105.1 of Chloroflexi bacterium RBG_19FT_COMBO_62_14. Taxonomy (GTDB): domain Bacteria; phylum Chloroflexota; class Anaerolineae; order Anaerolineales; family E44-bin32. The sequence goes on along the minus strand of MGOM01000141.1, from coordinate 61,913 downwards.
TGCATGCCTGGGACGAATTCACGGATCACAAACTCGAAGTACTCTTGCTCCCGGCCTTCGACGATGTCCCACGTCATGAGTAGCTTGACGGCCATCCCTACCCTCTCGGCGTACAACACACTCGACTGGCAGGCTACCACCAGGTCTTCACTCCCGCCGCCGGCCGGGATCTTCGATCAAGCGGCCGGCTGGAGAACGACGACCTGTGTTTCCTCAGAAAGCGCCGACTTGGTGATCTTCAATACCGGCAGGGGTTCGACGTGAGTCAGGCCCATCTCGGAGAGGAAACGCGTGACAGGCGCCAATTTGAGCTCGCTCTGTCCGGCCTTGTAGTGCATCGGGATGACGATCGAGGGCTCGATCAAGCTGATGACCTCGGCCGCATCGGCGGCGCCCAGCGCTCCGCCTCCACCGACGGGGACCAACGCGATGTCGACCGCGCCCAGGTCCTCGATTTCTGCCTGCGAGGGGACGCGCGCCAGATCGCCCAGATGGACTATCGTCACCCCTTCGAAGTCGAAAACATAGAGTGTGTTCGACTGTGAACCGTTCTTCTTGACCCCCCCCATGGTAATCCCGGTGATGAACACTCCTCCGAGTTCATACTCGCCCGGTCCGTTGATCGCCCGGCGCTCACCTTTCACCGCCTTGAGGTAGTTGTGACCGGGCGCATCGTGGCTCACCGTGACGATGTCCGCTTTGAGCTTGAGTAGAGGCATGCCCGCGCCTGGTGCGTAAGGATCCGTCACGACAGTTGCCAGGCCGCGCTCACTCATCCGAAAACATGACAGACCGAACCAGACGATGTCCATCGACCCTCCGGGGCCAAGGTCGACCGATTATACCTGATCGATCCGAGGACGCCAAAACAGCCGCGGACCTGCAATCCGGCGTGGTCGATGACTCGCAGGCCTCATCCAAAGTCCCGGCCCCAACTGCCACAACGCGGGCCGGTATAATTCCTGCGTGCAGCCATTCCCGATGGGTTTGAGATCGCTCGAGCTTTCCGGCGGCCTTGTCTCGGCCATCGGCACGGCGATTCA
>MGOM01000141.1:60483-60761 GCA_001797105.1 Chloroflexi bacterium RBG_19FT_COMBO_62_14 | reverse complement strand
CTCGGCATCCCATCCGACCGGGACGCTCGGCTTCGGTTTCTGGAATGATCCGTTCACCTTCTCACTCGGCCAGGGAGGCGCGGCCAGAAGGCTACCCGCCTCGCCTCAGGCACTGTGGTTCTTCTACGGCTCGCCGCCGAACGACCTGAGCTTCGTTCCCGGAAGCCCGCCTCATGGCTGGAAGGCATCCAGCCTCCGATCTGCTCGCATCCCGCCCGCACTTCTGGCGCCGGCTGCCGGGGCAGCGGCTCTGCTCGCCCAAATCAAGCTGACTCGAG
>MGOM01000141.1:60153-60471 GCA_001797105.1 Chloroflexi bacterium RBG_19FT_COMBO_62_14 | reverse complement strand
GCCTGGCCCGGAGGATGGTGACGGCCGCCGAGGAGCAACTGCTGATCCCGCTTGACACTTGGCACCGCTACACACTGGTCTGGACCGAGAAGGCGGCGCGCTTCGTCGTCGATGATGGGGAGGTCATGGTCGCCCCCGCGCCGCCGCGCGGTCCCCTTGGATTCGTTGCCTGGATCGACAACCAGTTCGCCGTCGCCTCCCCCGAAGGCGGCTTTCGTTTCGGAACGTTGCCGACTTCTGCCAGTCAGTGGCTCGAGATCGATGACTTCCAGATCGAGAGCAAGTCGGTATAAATCGTCTGACAAGAGCTCCATCTGG
>MGOM01000141.1:55337-60134 GCA_001797105.1 Chloroflexi bacterium RBG_19FT_COMBO_62_14 | reverse complement strand
AACGCACCGATGTTCCAGCCCGATACTCCTCAGCCTCTTGGGAGGCCAACCCTGCGATGACTGTCTCTCATGTGCTACTACTCGATCTAGATGACGTGCTCCTGTTCAGTGACGGCTATCGGGCGGGCCTTCGGGACGCCGTTGACTATTTCGGACGGAGGCTTGGGTACCGGGACGTTCAACTCTCCGATCATGCGATCGACATGTTCGAGGCCCATGGCCTCACCTCCGAATGGGACTCGGGGACCGTATGCGTCGCCCTACTCCTGGAGCAGGTCTGGCGGCGGTTCCCCGAATACGACGGCCCATCGCGGGAGGTATGGCCTTCCCCACCTCCACATAACTTGCCCGTCCCCGAGTTCCAATCCTTCGCGGCCGGGCTCCCCACCCCTGATGGGCGCGGGGACACGCCCTTGGTTGAGGCCGAACGCGAATTCATGCGGCAGAGTGGACCCTTGCCCCCCAAGAGACGAGCGATCATACGCGCGATGTTTGAGAACACACGTAGCATCCATCGATCACGGGTCCATCGAGTGATCCAGGAGTTCAACCTAGGGAGCGCGAGGTTCGAGGAGCTCTATGGGCTCCGCCCCAGTCACATGACGGAGAGCTCGCGGCTTGGGCGCGATCGGCCGCGCTTGCGCGAATCCGACCGAAACCTCCTGAAGGGATGGGCTGACGGGATCGGGCAGCGCGCGGTGATCTTCACCAACCGGCCTTCGCACCCTCCGGAAGGCGCATTCGACACGCCCGAGGCAGAGCTGGGTGTGGAGGCAAGCGGCTTAGCCGGCATGCCGATCCTCGGAGGTGGAGGGCTCGCCTGGCTCAGCCAGCAGCGGGGCCTGGGATCGGGCGCTCTTCTCAAACCGTCGGAGGTTCACGCGTTGGCCGCGCTCCGTCTGGCGTTGGGCGATACGCTGCAAGCCTCCTTGGAGACCGCGGCTGAGTTGGCTCTCGATGGCAAGATGGACGAGGGTTGGGCGCCGCTGGCCAACGCGCATGTGCACGTCTTCGAGGACTCGGTCAGAGGTCTGATCAGCGCGCTCCAAGCGGTGGAAGTTCTGCGGTCGCGCGGCGTCTACTTGCAGGTCGCGCTCTACGGCGTCTCCGAGAGTGTACCCAAACGGGCGGCCCTGGCAGCCGCCGGGGCCGAGTTGTTCGATGACATTCAGAGTGCGCTGGCCCGAGTGCCTCGCCTTGAGATGATGGCGAGCTGAGGCGGGCCCTCGCAGGCGCGTTCGGCGATGCGCGGCTGGGCGGACCCAGGCGCGGACAACCGCAGGGTCGCCGCACCCAGCAACGCATGAAGTGCGGTCAGTGCGTCGATGCTTGACGGGGTGCGGGGGCGCAAGTAGAATTCGACGACGCGCCGAGATAGCTCAGTTGGTAGAGCACGCGACTGAAAATCGCGGTGTCGCCAGTTCGATTCTGGCTCTCGGCATTGGAGTGTGACCACACCTGTGCAGCTCCCCGGAAGCGGTGTGCTTCGGGGGAGCCTTCCTTAAAGAAGAGGGTGTACCGGCTCTCGTGCCCAGGTGTTCGCGGGCCGCTTTGCCTTCCTGGGTGCGGTTCGCAATCCTCTGATCGCCCCCTGCAACCGGGTCACGGGCTTCCATCGATCTCAGTCGCCGAATGCCCTTCCGCGATAGCGGACTGATTCCGGTATCGCTCGCGCAGCACATCCAGGGGCTGGAGCTGGCCGCTTTCGCTGGTGAAATACCAGTGTTCCCAGCCGTTGCACGGGCTCCCGCCCATGAGCTGCTTCCCTACCTGGTGGATCGAACCTTCGATCCCGCTGCACTCGAGCCGGCCATCCGGCTTCACGAGCGCGCGTACCGACGCCTGGCCTCGAAAATAGACGGCGGCTCCGGGATCGAGCAGACCGGCTTCAACCAGGTTCCCGAGGGAGACTCTCGGCGCCAGGCGCCGGCGATCGCGCACATCGAATGCACGCTCGTCATACGGCTCTGGGATCACCTCGGCGATCCGGGCGAGTGCCAGCCGATTGTATTCCGGCTCGCGCTCGATGCCGATCCAATGCCGATGCAGGCGCTTGGCGACCGCGCCTGTTGTACCAGTCCCGAAGAACGGATCGAGGACGACGTCGCCGGGGTTGGTCGAAGAGAGAAGGATCCTGTAGAGGAGTGCCTCAGGCTTCTGTGTGGCATGCGCCTTCCGGCCGTCAATCCTGAGCCGTTCCTTGCCGGAGCAGATGGCCAGGTGCCAATCGCTCCGCATTTGAAGCCCATCGTTCAGGTCCTTCATGGCGTGATGGTTGAATGTGTACCGGGCGCGCGGGGATGTAACCGCCCAGATCAGGGTTTCGTGAGCGTTGGTGAAACGGACACCGCGGAAGTTCGGCATCGGGTTTGTCTTGACCCAGATCACGTCGTTCAGGATCCAGTAGCCCAGGTCCTGCAGGATCGTCCCCAGGCGAAAGATGTTGTGATACGTCCCGATGACCCACAAGCTGCCTTCTGGTTTGAGGATCCTCTTGCACTCCCTCAGCCATGACTGACTGAAGGCATCGTAAGCCTCGAAGCTTTCAAACCGATCCCAATTGTCGTCGACCGGATTCACGCGGGTCATGTTGGGTCGATAAAGATCGTGAGAGAGCTGGAGGTTGTAGGGCGGATCGGCGAAGATCAGGTCGATGGAGTCGGAAGGCATGCTGCCCATGACCTCGACGCACTCGCCCGTGTGAATCCTGTCCAACCACTCTTCGCCAGGAGCCGGCGATTCAGAGGAGTGAGTCAGCGCGGGAATCCGGGGGCCGACTTGACTCCGAGTTCCGGATTTGGCGCTCATGAGATCTCCTCCTTCTCATCGACGGCCGGAGCGGATCGGCGCTTGCGACGGATCAGCCACCAGGCAAGGCCGGCCCAAACGAACGCCGTTTGCGCGGTGGCGTAACTCGGGCCCCAGCGAAACATCCACGCCTCAGAAACGAAGTACTTCAGATTATCCATCACGAAGAGAGAGATCCCCAGCCACGGGACTGAGGCCACAAGCGTCATGGCTCCGACGGCAAGCGGTGTCAGCAGGCTATTGCCTGAGGAGTACGGCGAAAGCAGGAGCGAGGCGGCCATCAGGAGGCCGGCCTCTTCCCGCGAGGTGAATTGTCCCTTTGGGCGCGCTACGGCTATGGTCCCGGAGAGAAATGCCAGACCGACCAGGGCGGTTCCCCCCCAAGGGATCCCGACACGGGAGAGCGTCGCCCAAAGGCTCATGTCGACTTCGCTCCCTCTCTCTTGGATACCAAATACGGCTGCGAGCCAAGGTCGACCGAGGAGCACCAGACTCACGACGACGACTGCGCCAAGGACGGCCACGCATAGATACCGTTCTCGGCGAGGCCACTTCTGGAGAGCCGAAAGCAGCACCACGGGAGCGAACAGCCAGGCGTCTTGGACCTTCGTTGTGGCCAGCAGCAGCCCTGCGGCAAGACCCCAGGGCTTCCGCGGCCGTAACGAGGCGAGGGCGAGCAATGCTCCAAGGATCACGAGACCTTCGAAGTTGCCATCGGCGATGTGGCGGAGGCTGGTGAACGAGGTGCCTAAGAGCAGCCCCATTCCAAGGAACGCCCATCGATTTCGGGTGGGCGGAATGCTCAGGACCAAAGCGGCGATCGAGATCAGCGTGATCATTGCCCAGCTTGCTCGGAATGACAGCCACCCAAGCGGGAGGATGAGAACCAGACTCCATGGCGCGATGCGAAGACCTGTGGCGTTGCCGTAGACGATCCTGCCGCCGGAGATCCCTTGCCATAGCCCTCGCCAGTCCCATCCGAGACTCGTCGCCTCGATCGGGATCCGGGCAAAGAACCAGACAAGTGCGGAGGCGGCAAGTGCCAATGCCACGACGGCGCCGATGACCTCGACGACTCCCCTTGTTTTGAGGCCGCGTCCGGAATCAGGCATGCTCAAGGGATGGCTCTCTCACATGGTCCATCGATATGCCCTTCCCCTCCAGTCAGGCTGCAATCGCAATACGTGATTGCCTGCGCGGATCCGTCCGAGCGCCAAAGAATGAACCGGATGCGGGACTCAACGCACGCGGGATGTCCACCCCCATCGCGAGTTGCGACGCGCGAGGTCGACAATCCCAAACCCTGGTTGGAGTACTCTCGAATCAGCCAGACTCGAGTCTCATTCGGAGATCCGCGACCGAGATAGATGTCGCCGCGCAACGTCAGCTGCAAGACAACCCCAAGGCAGGCGACGCCCGCTGCGCCGATCAAGAGGCTGATCAGGCAACCTGCGAACGGTGAAATGCCCGCCCGCTGTCGGACTTCGCTCTGGGCCGATGGATCCGTCATCGAGAGTCGGTCTGGTCGTGGAATAGACGTATGGCTAGTCTACTTGCAGGCACCGGGGCTGACAAGCTTGGCGCCCCTGGAGATGCCGGACCGCGGTCTCGGCGCCCCTCCCCTCCTGCGTCGAGGCCGTACCGACCGGCCTGAAACGAAACCGCTCTGGCCGACGTTTGCCTCCTCATCGACCATCCACAAACAGATCAGGCCGAATTCCCCTGTAGCGAACGTTGATCTCGCGACCCGAGGCCAGGTAAAGGCCGAAGAAGCCCAGCCCGGCCGCGACCAATCCCAACAACACACTGATCAAGCTACCAACGGCAGGTGAGAAAGGCCAGCTTGAGCTGTCCGAAGTTGTCAGAGAGCCGGGTCCGATGCCGCGCAGATTTGTTCTCCTCCGGGGCAGCCGATGCCTCAGGCAGAAGTCTAGCCTCCCCCTGGGTCACACACAACCGAGATCAAGGGATGCTGAAACGAAGGACGTG
>MGOM01000141.1:53575-55281 GCA_001797105.1 Chloroflexi bacterium RBG_19FT_COMBO_62_14 | reverse complement strand
TGTCTTGTGTCTTGTGTCTTGTGTCTTGTGTCTTGTGTCTTGTGTCTTGTGTCTTGTGTCTTGTGTCTTGTGTCTTGTGTCTTGCGTCTTGCGTCCTGGGTTCTCTTGGAGCTTGCGGCTTGGAGCTCGTGGTCGGGGGTCTTGTTGACACCCCTTTCCGTTCACGGTATGATTCCGAGTGCCCCATGGACGACCGCGGGGCACATCGCGGGCGTGGTTCAGCGGTAGAACGTCTCCTTGCCAAGGAGAAGGTCGTGGGTTCGAATCCCATCGCCCGCTCTGGGAAGCACTCAGCCTTCAGCCGTCAGCTTTCAGCCGACACCCTGCAAGTGAGCGTCTTGGTTGACCGCTGAAAGCTGAAGGCTGACCGCTTAACCCGGCGACGTAGCCAAGTGGTAAGGCAAGGGTCTGCAAAACCCCCATTCGCGGGTTCAAATCCCGCCGTCGCCTCTGACTCAGCATTAAGCAACGCCAGGCGATAGATTGCGCTGCGATTGGTCGGAGCTCTCTTTCCCTCGGCGTGCAGAAGCCTCCAACGGTACAGAACGATCCAGGGTCTCATCCAAGAAGGAAGAGCAAGCCGACGGCGGCATTTCAAGTCGCCGTCGGCTGGTGCCACGCGACCTCGATCCTGGTCGGGAAAAAATGTCTTCTCGGTCAAAGTACGGCGCTGACCGGAGCCGGGGAGGCTTGGGATCATGGCCGTCTGACTTGAGTCACGTGTATTCCTTGACGGGGACACAGCGACAACGCTCCTTGTTGCGTACGAGTGGGATCATGGGAGTCATGTGCTTCCGGCCCTCGACCGGGGCACTCTACCTCGCCAGCTACCATCCCGGCCTGTCGCCCGAGAAGCTGGCGGAGAATACCGGTTTCCCCCTCGACATCGAGGGCGCGACTGAGACGGCGACCTCAATCCCGGAGGAGCTGCGCATTCTGCGCGTGCAAGTCGATCCTGAGAGAGTCTTCTTGAACTAGACTATGCGCAGCGGTTTGTCGAAAGCCCGAGCGGTGCCGCCAAGGAATCCATCCAACTGGATCCGGAAGCCTATTCCTCGGAGTATCCTCGCGTGGATGACGCCACGCCTATCCTGCAACCAAGAAGGGAGTTCTCGGTATGACGACAGAATCGAATGCGACAGCTATGGGTCAGGACTTACCCGCAGGTCCCTCGGCGGACTCGTCTGTGCCCGATACATATCACGATCACGAAAGCGCCCTTAACTGGGCCCTTCGGCTGGAGTCAGCGGCCTGGTTTCCACTCATCCTGGCCATCATATCCTTCTTGGTGTTGGCCGCCGAGCTGTTCACCTACGGTCCGCAGGCCATGCGCGCCGGCGGGTTAGAGGCGTACCTGAGCATCAGCCTTCCGCTTCTCATCCCCACCGAGGCGGCTGTGGTTACAGCCTCGCTCTTCGTTCTCATGCGCGCGGCATCTCAGGCCCTGCTACTGTTGTTGGACATCCAGGAAAAGCCAACCGCGCCCTGAACTCCTACAAGCAGTAAGGCTACACATGAATCGTCCGAAACCCGCGTTTCGCGACAGGTCGCGGGCCAAATGCAATCCACGCGCGAACTTGGGTAGCCTGCAATGCTCGCTGGCTCAACGAACACAAGTCTCTGCCCGTTTCGTCAGGGACTGATCGCTCTTTCTAAAGGCACTTGAAGACAATGCCATCCGGCCCGCGCCAGGGAGGGAATCGCCG
>MGOM01000141.1:51487-53417 GCA_001797105.1 Chloroflexi bacterium RBG_19FT_COMBO_62_14 | reverse complement strand
GGGACTCCGCCTAACGGGTATTTGGAGGGATATGGAGTCAAGCGACTCGGATTTCACCCCCCCGAGATAAGCGATGCGGTTGGCGGGGCCATGAAATCGTTACCGGAATGTCGCTGTCAACCTGGCACTCGTCTCACAGCGTGTAATCCCTCATCTCCCCCACCCCTCTACGTCTCCGTGGACGTCAGGCAAGGCGATCGCTCGGCACGTGGACAGCTCGATCAGTACGGGCCGCTGCCCCGGCACCACCTCCGACTGGCGATAGTCACTCGTGTTCATCAATAGCCACCGGCTGTCCGGACTCCAGACCAGGCGAAAGGATATCGGAATGCCCGGGGCCGCCACCAACCTTCGTTCCGAGCCATCCAGGCGGGAGATGAACACGCCATAGGACGGTGCTCCAAAAACACGGTCAAGGAAGGCAATCCACTCGCCATCGGGTGACACCGTGCCGAATCCCCACTTGTTCTTAAACGAGAACAGGTCTTCCTCTTCGCCGGTCTGCAGATTGCGCATGACGAAGGTGAAGCCTTCGCCAGTCATCACGCTATAGATGATCGTCTGGTTGTCCGGCAGCCAGCCCAGCGGGGGTGTGATCTCCGCGCCGCCGACATCGATCTGTTGTGCTTCTGAACCATCCGCTCGCATCACGCGCAGGCCGGGTAACGAGACGAACAGAATGCGAGTGCCATCCGATGACCAGATTGGGGCATGGCCGTCGACCCCGAGCAGTGAGTCCTGCGCGGTGGAAAGGTCGAGGAGGTGAAATCCGCGCTCATCCGTGTAGAGAAGGCGCGTGCCATCCGGAGAGAGAGCCGGATGGCCACCACTCACAACCGTGCGCCGGTCGCTCCCATCCAGATTGCTGATCTGTATCTCGGGGAAGCTCGGGGCCGGCTCCACCTTGGGCGTCGCCACGCCAGCATCCAAGGAAACCACGATCTTGCCTGTTACCCCGGCCGGGAGCGAGCCGCTTCGGTCGATCAACTTCCGCCATCCCTCGAACGTGAGGCACGCTGCGGGTTCAGGCGTCGGCGTCGGCCCGGGGATCAAGGGCGGCTGCCAGGCGACTTCCCAGGGGCCGTCGATGACAAGCGGGATCGATGCGCCGATCGAGAAGCGATGCAACCCAGTCGGGATACTTGCGTATGTCACCAGGCCGTAGAAGACCTTCGGATCCTGCGGCCCGCCACCACCGCCGCAGATTCCCTCGGCCGGTGCTTGAGGAGCAACATCCTCCACCCAGGCAAAAATCCCGGCCTCATCACTGGTGAAGGTGAACTCAAGGGCTGACTCCGAGTGGAAAACCCTCGGGGCCACCGGCCCGCCACCACCACCGCCCCCGCCGCAGGAATCGGGGGATTCTCCCAGGCGCACGGAATGCAGGTGGATGATATTTCCCCCGAAGTCAATATCGCGATCGATCTCCCAGCTCTGTCCAATCTGCGGGTCGGCGCCAAGATCGAATTCGAAGGCGGCAGCCGGTGGGAATAGGGACGCGTCAATCTTCGATATGCTCAGCACCAGCGGCCCCGAGAAGATCTTGCGGTTGGTGCGGAAGGACCACGGCATTTTGCGCTCGCCGTAGAGGGCGTCCAGACGCACGTCTTCGATGGGGATCTCCTGGCCGTCTACGTCGGTCAAGGTGGGAATTACGGCCTCGGAGATCGCGCCTCCGCCGGTCGGAAACGCCGAATCATCCCAAGCCAGGCTTCCCGTCAGCACGAAGCCATCTTCAAGTTCAACGACGTTTTCCAATTGGAACGTGAATCCATTGTGGGTGGCGGCGCTGGACAACCTGGACGCCCCTGTTTCTCCCGTTGCAGATGTGGCCGCGTCTTCAGGCAGAGAGGGCGTAGCCAGCACGGTGAAGGGGGCGAAAGTCAAATCCGGCGGGGCCGGCTTGAGATGGAAGGTCAACTCCCAGTTT
>MGOM01000141.1:51151-51473 GCA_001797105.1 Chloroflexi bacterium RBG_19FT_COMBO_62_14 | reverse complement strand
GGCAGGCATGGTTTCGAGGATCGGAATGAGCAGCGTAAGCTCATCGACTTGCGCTTCCACCGATGGGTAAACGAGTCGCGAGGCGTAATTGGGCCATCCGCCCTCCGGTAGTATGGCGTCGTTGATCAACGGTTCAGGAGTGCCGCCATAACCAGACTCAGGAACCACTTCCAGGGTCGTCCCATCGCTCAAGCGGAGCGATTGAGTTGATCCGAAGGGTCCCCCCTCTCCCGCCGAGTTCGCGGCCGCGACTCTAAGCCCGTCTGTGGTGTAGACGACCACCAGGCGTTGCGCATCGGCCACAGCTTGTTGGATCGTCACC
>MGOM01000141.1:50151-51107 GCA_001797105.1 Chloroflexi bacterium RBG_19FT_COMBO_62_14 | reverse complement strand
ACCAGCCCAATGCCGGGGATATAACCGAGCAGCCCCCGCAACGCGGCCAACGCCCGCTCGGGGCCAACCGCAAGGAGGGTTGCTACCATGAGCGCGAGTAAAGCCATCAGCACAAATGCGGCCCTCCGGCGAGGAAGAATCCATCGGGCCGCTGAGACTGCTCGCGTCTTGGGGTCCGCCTGTCTCTTCCAAACCGGTGCAGGATGGAGCTCGTCCCGGAAGTCTTCCGCGGCCAGTAGCGTCGCCACCTGGAGAAGTCCTTGGATGTCCTGGCCTTGTTCCGGCTGGTCAGTCTCGCCGGCCTCGCCGATTCCGAAAGCGATGTCGAGCATCCGATTGAACTGGGTGATGTCTTGTTCTTGGGTCATCGCGCTCCTCCCGTGGAGGCCGACAGCACCGCTCTCAGTTTCCGCAGCGCACGGAACAGAATGACGCCCACATTACTCTCAGTCAGGCCGGTCAGGCTGGCGATTTCGCGGTTCGTTACGAGGGCCGAAAACTTCAGGGCAATCAGGTCCCTCTCACGCTCGTCCAACGTACCCAGGGCCTCGATCAGCTCCTGTCGCGTTTCGCGCCGGACGACTACCTCTTCCGGCGGCGGATCGAAGGCCGGTTGCTCATCCACGGCCTCCAGCCGCAAGGTCCTGTGCGACCTTGCGGCCCGCCAGTGACTGTTAAGGATGTTCCGCGCAATGGCGAAAAGCCAGGTATTGGGCGCGCCGCGCGCCGGGTCGTAGCTGGCCAACTTCCTGACGGCTCTCTCGAAGACCGCTGAGGTGAGATCGTTCGCTTCGTCAGCGTCCAGCCCTCGATAGCGGAGGTACTTGTAGACGCGCGCTTGGTATCGATCAAGCATATCGCCAGGATCGGTCGTGCTCTGTTGGCGGGCTTCCGAATCCGGTCGGTTCATGGGGTGCCTCAATCGTACCTCCGCTTGATGTGCATCCTAGTCTATA
>MGOM01000141.1:42268-50101 GCA_001797105.1 Chloroflexi bacterium RBG_19FT_COMBO_62_14 | reverse complement strand
CAGGCGGAGAGCAGAACACCCAATTCGAGTCCCGCATGCCATGTTCTGGGGTGAATATCACCGAGAAGACCATGCCAAGGAGAAACTGGGGAGGGGAATTCGAAGCGAGTGCTCGCTTCGGTTCATCCGTGGACCGAAGTGATAGCAGAGGCGACGTGCAATCGTGAACAGCAGCTGCATGCTCGATAACCCCACGCACTGCTTGGGCTGAAGCGGGGTGCTCCCTCGAGGTTGATACGCGGCAAGGCCCGGTTCCCGAGGCCTTTAGAGGTGAGGCCCTGCCCGAGACAGAGTCTCGGGCAGGGCCGCGCGTCCCGTCGGGAAACCCAAGTGGTACAGCAATTTGGATCAACTCGGTCCTGATCAACGGCGCCCCAACGACCGCTTTCCCTCTTGATTCCGCCCGCCGAACAGCCCTATAATGGGACTTAAGTACCACTGGGACAGGCCCCTGGATCGACCGCCAGGTATACCACTAACCACTTGGAACCCTCCGGTGAGCACTCGTCTCCACAGGTGAGCGATGGTCACTCCTGATCCAGCGCTCGTTGGCGACCACCCCCCGGCTGCCCTGGGATTGGGGAGCCCCCTCCCTTCGTCCGACCTGGACAAGCCGCTCTATCTCCAGATTCGCGAATACCTCGCCGAGAGGATCTTCTCCGGGGAGCTTACCCCCGATACCCGGCTTTCCTCCGAGCGGGAACTCAGTCGCGAGCTAGAGATCAGTCGCATGACCGTGCGGCGGGCGATTACCGAACTGGTCAATGAGGGTCTGTTGACCCGCCGCCATGGATCTGGCACGTACGTCGCCAGGCCAAGAGTCTCGTACGAGGCCCGCGAGCTGGTCAGCTACACCCAGGCGATGCGTTCGCGTGGGATCGCCGTCGGCAGCCAACTGCTCGAGTTCAGCCAGGTCCCCGCCAGCCGTCGACTGGCCGAGCAACTGCAGGTGGAGGTTGGCCGTCCGCTGTACCACGTCGCCCGTCTTCGTCTGGCCAATCGAGTCCCAAGCATCCTGGAACGATCCTTTCTCCCGTGCGAACGGACGCCGCATCTGGAAGAGTACGACCTGGAGCGCACGTCGATCCATGACGTTTTGACGTCGGGGTATGGCGTGCGCGTGAGGCGCGTGGCCCAGATCATCGAAGCCGTCACCGCCAGCGACACGATCGCCGAGCAGTTGCGGGTCGACGAGGGGTTCCCCCTACTCATGGTTACACGGACCATCCACCGCGAAGGAGATGGAAAGCCGGTTGTCTACAGCCGAGACCTCCTCCGCAGCGACTATGCCCGTATTCATCTGGAGTTGGAGGGATGAACCCGGCCGGCTGGAGACCGTCGTCATCACACGACACGCGTCGACCCGCGCCGGCAAGAAAGGAGGCACACGACCGCGAGCTTGTCTTTGAGTGAGCATCGACTCTAGATCGATGGAGGAGGAATGTCGTCATGACAGAAATGGTTGCCCCTGCTGAATCCGGCGAGCGAAAACTCTACGCCCGCAAAACCTCAGGACTGATTCGCACGATCGGCGTGTTCGGGGCGATGGTCTTCGGGGTCCACTGCATCAGCCTATCATCTTCAGGCCTGATTCCGTACTCGTGGATCGCCGGCGTGTGGCCAGGCAGCAGTATCATCGGTGTGCTTACCGTGGCTGCGGTCTTCTGCCTGTTCCACGCGTACACCTACGCCACCATCGGTGCCACTATGCCCCGTTCCGCAGCGGACTACACTCTCGCCAGCCGCGTGCTCAGCCCACCCTTGGCCTTTGCCGCGTCCTGGACCCTGGTGATCTTCAGCGCCATGGTGGCCGGCTCGCTGATCGCCTGGATCCCCCTGGTCGCCCTGCCGACGCTGACCCGCTCCATGGGCATCATCTTCTCGAACCCGTCGCTGGTCAGTTTCGCCGACTGGTCCGCCAGTTCCACCGGGATCTTCGTCATCGGAACGATCTGCGCCGTGATCACCTTCCTGACCATGATCCTGCCCACGCGCACGATCGTCCGCATCCTGGAAGTCGGTTTCTTCCTGGGGCTGCTGGCCTGGGTGATCCTGTACTTCCAACTCGGCACGGCTGCCCCGGACGCTTTCCCGGCCGCATGGGACCGCTTCATGGGCGCGGGTAGCTATGAGGGGCGCATCGCGCTGGCCCAACAAAACGGGATGGTGATCAACCCGAACGTGGCCATCATGACCTTGGCCGGGTTGATCATGGGCTTCTGGGTGTTCTACGGCTACTACATCCCGACTTTCTTCGCCGGCGAGGTTAAACAGGCCGAAAACACGCTACTGACCGGCAGTTGGGCGTCACTCATCGTGACCTGGGCGATCTTCGTCCTGGGTGCCTTGCTCCTTCAACGGCTGGTGCCTTTGGAGTGGATCGCCGCCGAAAGCTATCTGGGCCAGACGCCCGCAGCCGGGGTAACGGCGATGCCCTGGATCACCTTCTATGCCGCCATCCTCAGCCCGAGCTTCCCGCTCGTACTGATCGTGGCCATCGCCTGGATCTACACGCTGATCAACCTGGCCCAGACCTACTTCTTCTACTGCAGCCGCATCATCTTCGCCTGGTCCTTCGACCGGCTGATCCCCGAGGCAGTGTGCTGGATCCACCCGACACTTCGCAGCCCGATCTGGGCGATCCTGATCATCGCGGTCGTCGCCGAGGTGGGGATCATCGACTCCTCCGGCCTTCTGTGGGCGGGCAGCGTGATGGGCGCACAGCTCAACTTCGTGTTCTTCGCCGTGGTGACGATGTTCGTGCCCGTGATCGCCATGACCCTGTTCCCCTACCTCAAGCCGGACCTGTACCAGAACGCCAGCGCCATGGTCCGGCGCAAGCTAGGATCAGTGCCCCTGATCACGGTCGTCGGCGGCATCACCCTGACCTACATGGTGTGGATGGTGATCGCCTCCTTCCTCTACCCCGCCGTCGGCGGGGGGATCAATGCCACCAAGCTGGCGGTGTTGGCCGGTCTGGTGGTCACGGGCCTGGCGGTCTTCTACGGCGCCCGGGCCTATCGACTAAGCAGGGAGGGAATCGACATCAACTGGACCTTCCAGTCCGTTCCACCGGTTTAGGCGCAGGATCGCCGCGCGCCTTCCTTCGGGGGAGGGGGTCTACCCTCCTCCCCCGCGTTTGTTGCCCCGGAGGTGACCATGGGCATGACCCGCATCCTATACGCTTCTGATTTCCACGGCTCCGAGGTCGCCTTCCGCAAGTTCCTCGGAGCCGCCCTTCAATACAAGGCGGACGCGCTTGTCGTGGGTGGCGATGTCACCGGCAAGGCGATGATCCCGATCAAGCACCAGGGTGGCGGCCGGTACGACGCCCACTTGTTCGGTCGGCGCGAGACACCCTCCTCACCCGAGGAACTGGCTAACCTGCTGAAGACCATCTCGAACGTCGGTTTCTACCCCATCCTCCTCGAGCCCGAGGAGGCCAGCGAGCTGGAGGCGGACGAGCACAAGATGGGGCAGCGTTTCGAGCGAGAGATGATCGAGCGCGTTCGCCTGTGGATGACCCTGGCCGAGGAGATCTTGAGTCCGAAAGGGATCCACCTGTATTTCATGCCCGGTAACGACGACCTGTATTCCATCGACTCCGCGATCGAAGGCTTCTCGTACGTCCATAACCCGGACGCGCACCGCTTCGCCCTCGATGACGACCATGAGCTGGTCGGTGTCAGCCAGGCGAACATGACGCCCTGGAAGTGCGCCCGCGACACCGAAGAGTCCGAGCTTGCCGCTCGACTGGATCAGGCCGTCGCCCAGCTGCAAGCACCGGAGCGGGCCGTAATGGTGATCCACGTCCCGCCGTTCGACTCCGGCCTGGATGTGTGTCCAGAACTCGACGAGAATCTGAAGATCGTCCACCGGGGCGGGCAAGTGCTGATGAAACCTGTGGGCAGCCCGGCGGTGCGAGTGGCGATCGAGAAGGCCCAACCGCTCCTGACGCTGCACGGGCACATTCACGAGTCCCCCGGCCACACCCGGATCGGCCGCACGCTATGCGTCAACGCCGGAAGCGAGTATGCTGAAGGGATTCTGAAGGCCGCCATCATCAACCTGGAACGGGATCGGGTTAAAGGCCACGTGCTGATCTCGGCCTGAACTCGTCCGCACGGGAAGCGAGAATGGGAACCCACGGCGAGATCCGGCCGGACTTCTTCGAAGAACGCACCCGCATCCTCGAGGCCCTCGAGGACGAAGAGAATCGGCACATCATCCTGAGACTGATTGGGGCCCTGGCGTTCCGGACCCATTGTCCGAAGTTCGGTCAGTGGCAGGAAGCCCTCGGCCGAGCCTTCACCGATATCGACTTCGCCTCCTACCGGCGTTTCTTCCCCGACATCCAGCGCCTGCTCACCGGCCTTGGTTACAACGAGGACAAGATGGTCTCGCGCCTCTTCGGCGAGTCGCGGATGCTCTTCCACGACCCATTCAACGGCCGCCACATCGACATCTTCTTCGACGAATTGCACTTCTCCCACACGGTTCCCCTGGCAGGTCGATTGGAGGCCGACTCACCGACCCTGCCCTTGGCGGAGCTCCTTCTGGAGAAGATGCAGATCGTACAGATCAACGAGAAGGACTTGATCGATACTCTCATGTTGCTCCGGGAGCACCCTATCGGCGAGACCGACGACGAGACCATTCAGGCCTCGATCATCACCGGCCTGACCTCGAGGGATTGGGGACTGTGGCGGACGGTGACCGGCAATCTGTCGTTACTCAAGGACTACCTACCCAAATACTCCCAGCTGGCCGATCCCGATCGGCTGATCGTCGCCGAACGGATCGATCTTGTGCAACAACGGATTGACGAGGCACCCAAGTCGGTCCAATGGCGACTGCGGGCCCGCATTGGAGACCGGGTGAAGTGGTATGAGGACGTGGAGGACTTGGCCGGCCGCTAGCCCCTCAGCCGAGCCAGGCGAATTCCGATGACGCGAAGCAAGTACCTCCTGGCCCACGATACCGGAACGGGTGGCGACAAGGCTGTCCTGACGGATCTGCAGGGGAGGATCATCCACTCCCGCTATCAGCCATACCCGGTTCACTACCCTCGGCCGGACTGGGCGGAGCAGGATCCGGAAGAGTTGTGGCGGGCCGTCGCCGGTACCACCCGAGCAGTGATCGAAGCGGCCGGCATCGACCCCGCTGAAATCCTGGGCGTCGGAATCTCCGCCCAGATGTTCAACCTGCTCCCGGTGGACGAAGCGGGAACACCTCTCATGCCGATGCTGAGCTGGCTGGACGTGCGCAGCGTGAAGCAGGCGGATCGGTTGCTCGCCGGCGACTTGCCGGCGTTTCTTTTCCAACATACCGGGAATATCCCCACGGCCAAGGACGTGATTCCCAAGATCCTGTGGCTCCAGGAAGAACGGCCCGACTTGTGGGACCGGACAGCCTATCTGCTCGACTGCAAGGAATACATCCTGTTCCGGCTCACCGGCCGTGTTACGACGGACTACCACGGCGCCTCGGTTTACTTTCTCTTTGATCCCTATCAGAAGGCCTGGTCCCGAGAGGCATGTCAGGCTCTAGGGATTCCGCTGGGCCGTCTCCCTCCGGCCGTCCCGTGCACACGCGTGATCGGAGAGGTGACCGAACAGGCCGCCAAGGTGACCGGTTTGCTCGCCGGGACTCCGGTGGTCGCCTGCGCCGGCGACGTTGCGGTAGCCCAGGCCGGCTCGGGTGCTAACGCCGCCGGCAAAGCCCACCTGTCCGTCGGTACCGCCACCTGGGTCGGCGTCTCCAGCGCGGCTTTCACCAACGACCCCGTCAAACCGTTCTGGGGATTGAACCACATCGATCCCGACAAGTGGATCATCGCCGGTGAGATGGAGACCGGTGGCGGGGCGCTGATGTGGTTCCGCGACGCCTTCTGCGAGTGGGAAAAGCAGCAGGCCACGGCCCGCGGCATCTCGACCTACGAGATCCTGAGCGAGATGGCCGGAGCGATTCCGCCCGGTGCGGACAAACTCATATTCGCCCCCTGGCTATCCGGCGAGCGCGCTCCTGTGCTGGATCATTACGCACGAGGCGCTTTCGTCGGACTCGGCTTGAGTCACACAAAGGGACACCTGGCACGGGCCGTAATGGAGGGGGTCGCCTTCCACATCCGATGGATCCTCGAAGCGATGCAGGCGATCGGACTGAAGGTTGAGACCCTCAACGCAATCGGCGGCGGAAGCACAAGCAGTGTGTGGACCCAGATCCTAAGCGATATCACCGGGCGGCCGCTCAACGTCGTCGAGAACCCACAGGAGGCGGGCGCCATCGGCGCCGCGCTGACCGTTGCCGTCGGGATGGGTGTGTACCGCAATATGGAGGAGACGGACGACCTGATCCGGATTCTGCGCGTGGTCCGGCCGATCGAGGATCGTCGAGGGGCGCGCTATGACGAACTCTATCGCGAGTACCGCGCTCTATATGACGCCCTGACCCCGATCTACCGACGCCTGTCGTCCATTGGCCTGGAGCCCATGGAATGAGGCGGCTTCGACGGATCAGGTCCGGCGTGCCGCGAGAGAAACGGCTGGCAACGCCTGCTGAGTGTCATCTGACCCTGCTCTTCAGCCGCGTCCACTTGCACTCGGCCAGGCGACGGAGACCAGGATGAATGTCATCATCGATCGAGAGCGATTGCGGCGGCGAGCGGCGGTCTCCCACGTCGCCAGCCTGGGAGGGATTCTCTTGATCCTGGCGAGCGTGGGCCTCTCCATGTGGCGTCCGCAGCTCACCACCTTGACAGCCGTCATGCTGTTTGCCGGGTTCGCCACGTCGACCATCGGGATCTTCTACGCCAACCGCTGGGTGAAGAGACCTCGGCCAGAAGAGATCCTTGATCGCGCCCTGAAGGGACTGGACAACCGGCATCGCCTGTACCACTACCTGCCGCGCGGTCCGGACCATCTACTGCTCACGCCCTCCGGTCTGGTCGTCTTCGAGACTCGATCGGAGGAAGGGTACTTCGAGTTCAAGGATGGTCGGTGGCACCAGAAGATCACTCTGGGCAAGGCCTTGCGCTTCTTTGTGGAGGAATCTCTCGGGGATCCGATCGCCGACGCCCGCCGTGAAATCACCCGCCTGGCTCGGGCCCTGGAGGACCGGGCCCCGAGCTTGGGTTCGATTCCGGCTGCCTCGATCGTCGTTTTTACGCATCCAAACGCAACCCTGGTCAGCAAGGGGAATCCCATCCCCATCGTGCAGCCCAAGCATTTGAGTAAGGCGTTGCCCAAGAACCAGCCAGCTCTCCGGCCTGAGGCCTATGCTGCGCTGTGCACTGCATTCGATGACGGAGGACCTGGCTGACCGCGATGCTGCGTCGATGGCTGGCCCAACGACAACGATCGGCCGCGCAGGCCCGCGCCGCAGACATGCAGGCGTGGCTGGATTGTGTGGACCGATTGACAACCGCGTGCACGGAGTCTTTGCAGCCGCTGCAGATCCCCCCCGACATCGGGGTGGTTTTGGATCGCGTCGACCGGGAGTTGATGCGCTTCCGCAACGAGTACGACCGGACGCGCGGTCCTCTTCGCCGCCACGCGCCATCGCTGGTCGGTCGCGTCTCTCGAGCCACGGAGCGTGTGTACCGGCTAAGGAATGACGCCTGTGCCTACCTACTCCGCGTGCAAGACGTTCGTCTGGCCGAGCAGGCCGGGGCCTGGCCGCAATCGGCTGAGCAGGAGCGAGATCGCGCCCGCGGCCGCGCGCTCCAGACAGCCCACGAGCTCGCTGCCGAAATGGATACCTTGGCCCCGGAACTTCGGAACCTGATCGCCCGCTGGTCCTCACCCACTGACTGACCATCCCCACGGCGACGTC
>MGOM01000141.1:36603-42120 GCA_001797105.1 Chloroflexi bacterium RBG_19FT_COMBO_62_14 | reverse complement strand
CACCCTGCGCATGGGGTCGGCACCGGATAGGAGCAAAGTAGAATACCCGGCCAGGCGGTGGAATAACATGAATCCATTCGCATCACTCGACTCAAGTCCTAAGGCCCGCTTCAGGACTGCCGTCCATCTGGCATCGTCCGGGTTTCTCACCGCCCTTCTCGCTCTCCTGGCGACAGGTTGCGGCTCTCAAGAGCCTCCGCCCACGCTTACCGCCAGCGCGCCCCCCACGGAGACCCCCCAGATCGTAGCTCCGCAGCCCACCGGGACGCCGACCACAGCGTTCAGACTTCTTCCGACGTTATTATTTCCTGTCGGCGGTCCTGGCAATCTCGAGCTGGTCGGCCAACTTTGGGGAAGCGTGGAGGCGGTGTCGGTCGATGGCGGTCTCGTCTTTGCCGGCATCGGGCCCCGGCTGGTTATCTTGGACATCTCCGACCAGGCCAGGCCGCTGGAGTTGGCGACTTACGACTCCCGGGGGTATGTCACAGACGTTTACGTCGCCGACGGGTATGCCTTTCTGGCAACGGAGGATCAGACCTCCTTGGACCTCGAGCAGGGTGGCCTGTGGGTGCTCGACGTCGCCGATCCGACTAATCCACGCCTGGTCGAATCGTTCGATCCCCCGGATGACATTGTTGGTTTGTCCGTGTCGGATTCGTTCATCTACGCACGGGCCAGCGATGCCGGACTGGTCATCCTAAAGCGTCTGCTCGGTCCGACGTCCGATCCGTAGGAGCGGGGAAGGCCGCGCGGGTCGGGTGGTCCTCTCAAGATCTCCCTCGGCCTTCGGGTCTCGAGACGTGACAATCCGGGGCAGACACCCGCTGTATCCCCCCTTCCCGATATTCGTACGCCTCAGACAGGCGGCGCGCCTATTCCTCGAGCGTACTCGTGTCGCCCTCGCTCATTCCCAGGGCTCGCGCTTTGAGGACCCGTCGCATGATCTTCCCCGAGCGGGTCTTCGGGAGCGCATCGGTAAACTGGATCTCGGCCGGCCGGGCAATCGGACCGATCTCGTGGGCCACATGGGCCTTGAGCTCCTCCTGGAGTTGGATGGAGGGGCTGTACCCGGCACGAAGGATGCAGAACGCATGGATCGCGTGGCCTTTGAGCTCGTCGGGCAGGCCGATGACCGCCGCCTCGGCCACCGAGGCGTGACTGACCAAAGCGGATTCGATCTCGGCCGTGCCCAGGCGGTATCCTGAGACCTTGATGACGTCGTCCACCCGGCCGATGATCCAGAAATACCCATCCCGGTCGCGCTTGGCCGAGTCTCCAGTCAGGTACCGTCCCGGATACTTGCTCCAGTATTGCTCAACGTAACGATCATCGTCGCCGTAGATCGTTCGGAGCATTGCCGGCCAGGGGCGCTTGAGTACCAGATTGCCTTCCTCCCCGTCGGGGACAACCTGGCCGTCCTCCCCGACGACTTCCGCTTGCTGCCCAAAGAACGGCTTGGTCGCCGAGCCCGGTTTGAGCGGCGCGGACGGCACGGGCGTGATCATGAACATCCCCGTCTCGGTCTGCCACCAGGTATCCATAATCGGGCATCGTCCCTTGCCGATGGCGCGGTGATACCACTTCCAGGCCTCGGGGTTGATCGGTTCGCCGACTGTGCCCAACAGCCTCAGAGACGAAAGATCATGGCGGGCCGGCCAGGCATCCCCGAAACGCATCAGACCGCGGATCGCCGTCGGCGCGGTGTACAGGATAGTGATCCCGTATTTTTCGATCATCCGCCACCAGCGATCCGGATATGGATACGTCGGTGCCCCTTCGTACATGAAGCTGGTAGCGCCGTTCAGCAGCGGCCCATAGACAATGTAGGAATGACCGGTCACCCACCCAGGGTCGGCGGCGCACCACCAACGGTCCTCCTCGCGCAGATCAAAGACGTACTTGAGGGTCGCGTAGGTGCCCACCTGGTAGCCAGCGTGGGTGTGGACGATGGCCTTGGGCTTTCCGGTTGTGCCGGAGGTGTACAGGATGTACAGAGGTTCTTCGGCATCGAGGATCTCGGTTTGCGGACGGTCGTTCCCCGGCCGGCTCAAAGGCAGCTGCAGCAGATCGTCGTACCAGAAGTCGCGGCCGGGCTCCATGCGCACCTCGTGGCCGGTGCGTCGAACGACGATCACATGTTCGACCGAGGCGCAGCGACGCAACGCCTCGTCGGCGATATCTTTGAGACGGACGATCTTCCCGTTGAGCCAGCCGCCATCGGCGGTGATCAGAAGCTTGCTCTGCGAGTCCTCGATCCGCCCGTGCAGCGCCTCCACCGAGAATCCGCCGTAGACGACCGAGTGCACCGCGCCGATCTTGGCGCAGGCGAGCATGGCGACGATGATTTCGGGAATGCGGCCCATGTAAATCGTGATACGGTCGCCGCGTTCGGCCCCCATGCTCTTCAGCACCTGAGCGAATTGACCGACCTCTCGATGCAAGGCATGGTATGAGAGGCTGCGCTGATCGCCCGGCTCCCCCTCCCAAATCAGCGCCAGTTTGTTTCGCCTCCAGGTGGCGACATGCCGGTCGAGGGCGTTGTGGACGATGTTGGTGCGTGCCCCGAGAAACCACTTATAGAAAGGGGCACGCGAGTCATCCATGACCATGCGCCAGGGTGCCTGCCACTCCAGCTCGCGCGCCCTCGCCTCCCAGAAGCCGAGATAGTCCGCGTCCGCCTCCGCCTGCAGGCCGTCCCAATCTGGCACATGCGCTTGGGCGATGACCTCCTGGGGAGGGTAGTAGACCTCGCCTTCAAGGGATGTGATCGGTTGCGGCATATCCACTTCTCCTCCTTTGCAGAGAACAACCTTCGCTGGGACTTGACGCTCTAGTCTCCGCCGGTCCGCGGCCGGTGGCTGGTGGCCTGCTGCCGGCAACTCCCGAAGAAGCCCGCCTGCTGCTCCGCTCAATCACCCTCAGAGTCAAGGGGGAGAGCTGCCGGCTCAATGAGAAGTGACAGGGGAGATTATCGCGCGGAGCAGGGATGGAAGTAGAGGAGGCGGAGGTTTCATCTTTACCGGAGAAGTGGCACATACCGGCTCATGCTCTAGGTATATTCCATTCCGGGTTGCGGACATTTCCGGATGATGTTTGCAGTCCGGCATGCGCTGACGGGCTGCTAGAGTCAGCTACATATGCCTGGCCGGCCCGGCGACAGATCCCTGGGTCAACGGGAGCTCAACGATCCGGTCTTCCGCAATGGAGATTTCGGCCGCGAGCATGACCTCGACGGAACGCCGCCCATCAGCGCCGGTGACGCGAGGCTCTCGGTCGTGCAGAATGCAGTCGAAGAAGTGCTCCACCTCTTGTTTCACGGCCCCAACATACTTGCCTTCCATCTTCGGCCAGTGCCGCGTGTCCGGGAGCTTCCACCCGTCGCGGGTGCAAGCATAGAGATTCATAGGCGTGAAGTTGAGGTTGATCACTCCATCAGTGCCAATGACATTCATGCAGACGTCCCCGAATCCGCCCCAACTGGCCGGCTTGCTCCACCCCGCCCATCCTTCCGGCAGGCACCAGCCGACCTCATGCACCCCGAGGGCCCCATCGGCGAACTCGATCGTGAGCCAGGCACTATCGTAGGTGTGAAGCTCCTCCCAGACTCTGCCTCGGATGGCACGAGCGTATACCGAGCGAACAGCGTGCGGGTGATACCAGAGCATCTGGTCGATGTCGTGGACTGCGATGTACGTGATCGGACTAACCCGGCCCCTCAGACGGCGCGATTCAGAAATCGGCGTGATCCGGCGCGCATACGCCGAGAGAAAGCGGCCGATGGAGCCTTCCCGAATGGCGCTTTCGATCATGGCGTAGTTGACTTCGAACCGCAACAAATGGCCCACCATGAGCTTCACGCCGTACCTGCCGCAGGCATCAACGATTTCGTCGGCATCCTGGAGTGAAGTGGCCAACGGCTTCTCCAGGAAGATGTCGCACCCTTGCTCAGCAGCCGCAATCGCAGGCCCAAGATGTAGATCTTCAGGTGTGGCAATGATCACAGCCTTCGGTCTTTGCTGCGACAGCATCTGCCTGAAATCCTCATAGGCCTCGCAGCCTGCCGAGTCCGCCAGGGTTCTTGCGCGCAGGGGGTCAATGTCCGCCACGCCCACACAGCGTGCGTAAGGGAGCTCGGACGCGACCTGCGCGAGGACAGTGCCCATGAAGCCGGAGCCGACAACGCCGAATGTGACCTGGTCCACTCAAGATTCCTTTGCCAGCCACCGCACAGACTGGCGCCAGAACTGGCCGTAGTACTGCCAGGGTTGAAAGAAGGCTGCCCAGTGTGGTGAGCAGTCCGTGGAGAAGGCCATCGCGCGTCCGTTGCCAAACTCCCAGACCACGACCAGGGGGTTTTCGTCCTCGCCTTCGCCAATGGTGGCCAGCACTTTGGAGCCCGACTTGGGAAGAATCCGGTTGAACCCTTCGAACACGGGGCAATCCTGCCAGGGGATACCATCCAGGATAGGGTGGCTGTCTTCCTGGATGTTGACGTGCACGCCTTCCGGAGTCTCCACGCGGTCATCCAGTCCTTTGAGGCAGGATACCGGGAGTGCTTCTTCAACCGGCGTATCGTAGTACCCGCCGTGGCCGAATCGCCCGCTGAAGGAGGTCCATCCACCCACCATGAGCAAGCCGCCCCCGTTCCGGGTGTACTCGCGGATAGCCTTGAGACGATTCGTGCGCGGGAGCTCTGTCCCGGGAATCCAAAAAGGATAAAGAGCCAGTACTTCACACTCGATGTCACTGAGGATTATGACATCGTACTCTGACAGCCCTTCCACCGTCCGGGGAAAGTGGGAGATCGCCACATCTGGGCTCATGTGCACGACTTCGATCCCGCCTTCGGTCAGTGCGTCGATCAGGGGTTGTCCCCAGACATGCGTTGAGAAGCCCTTCACCTCGACATTGAATGGGGAAGCCACAAAAATCGGACCGATCTTCGCTGCCGCATCGCCTGCATACAGTACTTTCATCTTCCGTGCTCCTTTCGTCGGCAAGTAGGAGAGGGGCTGAGCGCCGGGAGATTTGAACTGGCCGGGAATGCCATTTGGTCCCTTAGACCCACCACTCAGACTTCGAACCCGAGTTCGCTATAGCGGCCGAGCTTGTCGAGGGAGTGTTGGACGTATCGATAGAGGTCATCTCCGGATGGATGATGTTCGCTCCCGGCCGCCTGCCAGGCGCCGATGGCCTCGCCGAACCGGCCGAGCTTCTCATATACGCAACCGACACGGTAGAGAACCTCTGCGCTGCTGCTGGTGGTCGGTCTACCGACCCCATGGTTCTCCGGAAAGTCCAACGCCAACGCATAGTCGCGAGCGGCATCCTCGAGACGATCCGCCTCCAGATGGGCTTCGGCCCGGCTCATGAGCGCCTTGACGTACACTCGGTGAAAGCTCTGGTCCATCTCGAGAGGAACGAACTTCTCCGTCGCCAGAACCCGCAGGGCCTCTTCATGCATCCCGAGCTCGACCATCATCGAGAGCACCCGCTTGCGCACATCCTCACGGATCG
>MGOM01000141.1:22154-36587 GCA_001797105.1 Chloroflexi bacterium RBG_19FT_COMBO_62_14 | reverse complement strand
TGCAGCCAGGAGCTCTATTCGCTTCTTGGGGAGATTCTGCTGGCGATAGAGCCCGTCGAGATCGAGGTACAGATCCTGGTTCCGGGGGTTGAGGGCCAAGGCCTCCTCACAAAGTTCGATCGCCAGCCGCGGGCTTCCTTTCATCTGCAACTCGTACTGCGCGAGGTTGCGCAAGATGACATCGAACCCCCCGAGCTCTTTCCTGGCGTCCTCCCACAGGTCCCTCGCTTCCTCAAAGCGTTCGTGTGCAAAGTAGAACGTCCCCAAGTAGTACTTGGCCTTCGAATGTGGGTGTCCTGCATCGATGTGGTTGACGAGCGCGATGATCTCCCACAACCGGCTGGGAAACACAAATTCGGGACCGGACTGTTCGGCCATGCTCGTCCAACTGCGTGCCGCATGATCGTCCCCGAGGGTTGCCGAGATGAACGCCGCCAGGTAGCAGCACATGGGATCGTGCCAGACCTGACTTGCCTCGCGCAGAACCACCAGCGCCTCCTCAGGCAAGCCGGAGTCCAAGTAGAAGCAGGCCAGGTCCAGATGGCATTGTCGGTCGTCGGCCAAGAATCGGGCGAGTGTCTCCGCCTCAGGCCCGCCCGCCACTGGCTGCAACAGGCCTGCCTCACGGAGGGCAGGAAGGTTGAGCGGGTCATCTGAGAGAACCCTCTGCAATGCTTCCCGGGCGGCTTCTGCCGATCCGGCTCGTCTGAATGCCATCGCCGACAGCAGGGAAGAATGCAGTGATTGGGGCTCTTCTGAACCGGCCTCACGGAAGAACGACGCTGCCTCATTCCATCTGCCTGCCTGCATAGCCAGACATCCCAGCCCTCGCTGGACTGCACCCCACAGAGAGTCAGCCATAGGAACGGACGCAAAGTGGGAGCCAGCTGACTGCGGGTCCCCCGCGTACATGGAAAGGAGGCCCAGATAGTAGCGTGCGCCTGCCAGGCCCAACCGGGCTGCATGTTCGAAGTGGTTTCGCGAGCCTCCGAAGTCCGCGGCGCGGAGCAGCAGCAACCCGAGCCGGAAGTGGGCCGGGGCATGCTCGTGTGAGAGGCTGAGTGCCTGACGATAGCATTCCCGCGCCCCCAGGCGATCATCGAGATTCTCATGCTCCAGCCCACGCCGGTAGGAGGCGTCGGGGGGCTCGCCGGAGCTGCTCACGGTTTGAGGCGCGAGATCGATCGGGTGCGCCTCCCTGCTGTGGATGTACTCAAGGACCGGCTTGCCTGCGCGGTCGGACACTCTCAATGTTATGGAATGGTCCGCCAGGGCCTGAGGCTGGATCTTGACCGATTGCAGCCAGGCGGCTTCCGGCGAGCAGGATATGTTCTCGTCGACCAGTTCCATTCCTTGCAGTTCCACGGTGAGACGGGCTTCTTCTAGCCGGCGCACGGGACAGACCGCGATCAGCAGGTTCAGATAGCCGTCATCAGCCTTGGCTATCGCTAGCCGGGCGCCGCCCTCCGGACTTGCGCAGGTGAGACCGCCGAGCCCGCGCAGGGGAAGCCACCATTCGCGCCAGGTCTTCGCGACACCCGGCGGCAGGAAATCGAAATCGAGCTGCGTTTCCATAGCACCACATTGGGTCTCGGCGTAGAGTGAGCCGTCATCGGTAAGCGCAGTCTGATTTACGACTCCGACCTCTGATCTTCCCCAGGACCATAGCTTCATGCCCGCGACATCGCGCTTATCGGCGTAATGGGCGTAGCCGGCGTTCTCGGAGTGCTGCCATGCACCAAAGAAGTTGCTGGCCACATCTCTTCCGAAAATGGAGACCTGGGCAAGCATGTCCTTCTCCCATCGGAAGTTGACGGGAGTGTGCATGCGTTCGGCGGGCCACATCGGCACGCCTTCCATCCCCGGTAGACCCGCTTGGCCCGCGATCAAGTCAAGGCGGGCAACCGGCCAGGACGCGGTTCCGGCGAATTCGTAGGAGCGCACGCGCCGTAACGGGTAGATGAACTCAGTCAGATCGTCGGCGTGAAGTGAGGCATTCGTCCAGTAGTGGTAACGACCTGGAATCGGCGAGGGGTTGAACAGGCGGACATCCTGTGCGACCGCACATCGGTCCGGGAACAGGGTGAGCGATACCGTCCACCGCATGCCGGAGATGTGCTCCAGGGCGCCCACGGAGGCGGTCGCACTGCCATCTTCGTTCTCGCGGAGCATCCAGTTGACCGGCGTGGCGGTCGTGGGCGCGTGCGCAACGGGGAAGCTGAACTCGACGCCCCCCGAGAAGAATGCGCCTCGGATGGCAAGCGGAGCGAACCGGATGACGGAGTTCCTGTAGAAGACGTCACGGCCAGAGATCTTGTCATAGACCGAGTAGACACGACCACCCAGCTCGGGCAGAACGGTCAGCCGGAGATAGCGGTTCTCCAGTTCGAGAGTCCGATAGGTCGTTTCAGACGGTTCTGATGCGATTTCATCCTGGAGGGTGTAAGGATAGATATGAGCGACACCGTACCGAGAGTGAAAGACGGGATTCCTGTTTTCGCCCAAAAGCCTGTACGTCGGAAGAGTCAGTTCCCCGCGGCGGACTTGAACTTTCGTCGCAGCATCATGGCTGGTCACCATCGTTGAATTCCTGGGTGGTTCAAACAGGCCTGATCCGGCCTTTAACGAAGGGTAATGGAAGTCGACAGGCCTTCGGTAAGCCATCGCCGGAGGACGATTGCCAAGATCAAGGGCGGAATAAGACCAAGGGTGATGGCGACGGAGATCAAGGAGTAGCTTGCATCAGGATTGCCGGCAATCGACGAGATGATGACGGGCCCCGTCTGCGAGTCGATGGATTGCGTCAAGAAGCGAGCGAAAAGGAACTCGTTATATGAGGCCATGAAAGCAAAGGCCGCCGCGGCCACGAGCCCTGGCAGGGCGATCGGAATGACCACCCGCGTCAGGGCCTGGAACGTATTGCAGCCATCGATATGGGCGGCGTCTTCAAAGTCCTTGGGTATACCACTGAAATAGGATGAGAGGAACCAGATAGAGAACGGCAGTGTAAGTGCCAAGTAGATCAAGATGAGCGAAATGTACGTGTCCAAAAGCCCCAGGGTCTGGATGATGACGTAGTAGGGAATAGCTACAGCCATTACGGGTAACAGGCGGCTGCCAAGGATGAAATTCAGCAGGAAGGTCCTGCCGCGGAAGCGCTGCCATGCGAACGTGTAGGCGGCGATCGAGCCGATGACGAGGTTGACGATCATCACCGAAGTGGCCACGATGAAGCTGTTCTTGAGGGCGGCGGGTATCAGGCGCGCCTCTTGAGAGATCCTACTGCGCAGTTGGCCTTTGACCTCGTACGCCGTCGGTATCTTCCCGGTGAAGACGTAGTCGTAGTTGTCTAGGGTCGGGTCGTGGGGAATGATGCGGGGGGGATGGCGCAGGAGCTCGTTCTCTCCCTGGATGCTGGCGACCGCGACCCAGACGAGCGGGCCGACGATAAAGATGATGAGGATCAGCGCCAGCAGATTGAGGCTAACCGACTCGATCCTCCGCCCGATTCGTTGGTTCATTGGAGTCGCAACTCTCTCTAGGTCTACGAGGTGGCCTCTTCGGGTTTCAGCGCCCGAAGGTAGACCAGGATGAGAACCAGAGTGACGGCAGCGATGATGATGGCGAGCGCGATGCCGTGCCCCAGATTGAGGCCCTTGAAGATCTCGGCGTAAGCGAACCAGCTGATCAGGGCCGTGGAATCGGCCGGGCCACCACCCGTCAGCACATAGATGGTGTCGAAGGTGAGAATTGCCGTCATGGTTTCATAGACGATCACGATGAGAAAGACCGCCCGGAGCAATGGGACTTTGACATGGCGGAAAATTGTCCATGCGCTACCGCCGTCGATCTTGGCCGCCTCGTAGTACTCATCGGGGATCAACTGGAGGCCCGCCAGGAAAAAAATAGCTACCAGGGGCCCCTCTTTCCATATGAAGGCCATGATCAGGCTGAGCTTGGCAAGCGTAGGGTCGGCCAGGAAGGGGATGTAACTGTCAATGAGCCCCAGGGCGTAGAGCAACCCGTTCAGGATCCCGAAATCGGCATTGAGAATCCATTTCCAGAGCAAGCCGCTGACCACGGCCGGCAGGGCCCACGGAAGAAGGATGACGATCTTCAACGGACCTGCGAGCTTGATAGAAGTGTTGAGTAACAGCGCCACCCCAAGTCCGTAGATAACCACTCCGACCACAGCGGCGACCGTGTAGATGGCAGTGACCTGGATCGAGTTCTTGAAGTAGTAGCTGGTGATGACCTCGATGAAATTCCCCAGCCCGACGAACGGATGGTCGTTGGGTCGAGTGAGAAGGTACTTGTAGAAACTCATCCGAACGGCGTGGATGATCGGGTAAATGGCAAACAGAGCAACGACTATGAGAACGGGGAGGATCGAGAGGTAGGGATAAGCCTTACGGCCAAGCCGGAGGCTGTGATGCCGCCGGGCCGCCCCAGGGTGTTGAGCCATCTCTCCCCACCTCCCTTCGCGCTGAGGAACGAAAGACGGAGGGCAACCTCCTGGAACTCGAGGCCGCCCTCCATCCGACCGGCACCGCATCTACTGCTGGGCTAGTTCATTCCATTTCACGACCATGTTGTTGAGCGAATCCATCGTGGTCTGCTGGCCGAGTATCGCTTTGTGGACCTCCGCCCGCGTGAAGACGTCCCAAGCTCCGAACCACGGTGTCAGGCCCTCCTTGGAGCGGGCGAGCTCAGCCTGCTGGCTGATGACCGCGACATCGCCCCATTTTCCGAAGGCCTCCTCTACTGCGGGATCGTCGAACAACGGAAGCTGCGCAAAGCCGAGGCCGTTCTCGACCGCCCAGCGCTTGACGACCGTGTAGCTGCCGTCAGTCTTGCCGCCGAAGTACTCGAGGAAGCTCCAGGCGCATTCGAGCGCCGCATCGCCCATGGCGGCGGCCTGAGGCGTCATCGCATAGAACCGGACGTAGCCAACCGTCGAGTGGCTGTCGCCAGGCATGAGGGCGATCTTGAACTTGCCGGCGAACTCTCCACTCTCAGGCCTGTTCAGTTCGGCCATGTTGTACTGAGGGAAGATGGTGAAGGTGTGAGCACCGGCCTGCATGCTCTTGACCTGGTCGATTTCAGCGGTCTGCAGGCTGGCTGGATCGAGGATGCCTGCATCATAAGCTTCCTTCAACCACTGAATCGCTTCGAATGCAGCGCTGCCTTCCTGGGCGAATGTCGGCTCATTGGCGGCATCAAATAGCGCCCCTTCGCCCTGATGGCGGGCATAGATCATGGAGATCAAGGCTTCGATGGAGGCGCCTTCCTGCTGTGAGAAGGCCAGGATCATCGGATATTCGGTGATGCCCTGTTCCTTGAGGGCTATGGACATGTCCCAGACATCTTGCCAGGTCTCTGGCGGCGAATCAAAGCCTGCTTGCGTGAGCTGTTCTGCGTTGTAGACGAAGTCGATGGTGTCGGCGTAGTAGGACAGACCGTAAACATGCCCGTTGTAGGTCATGCCCTGGAGAGCGTATGGCGCAAGCTCGCCACTGTATTCGGTTACCTGAGGGAACGAGGCGTCGACGGGGGCAAGCCAGTTGGCGGCCGCCCACTCTTGGAGCCAGTGGTCCGATCCGTACAGCAGCGGCGGCGGATCCCCAGCCGCAAACCGCCCTACCATCGTGTCATGATAGTCCAGCCAGGAGTAATCCTTCAGATTGATCTGGCACAGAGGGTTTGCTGCCTGGAAGTTCTTGATATTGTCCTGGATGGTTTCGATCCCGTAGGACCAGACGACGAAGTCGAGGGCGGTGGGAGCGGCTGGTTCCTGACCCGCCGGTTCGGCTTCCTTTGTCGGCTCGGCAGGTTGGGCTGGCTCAGCCGTCGGAGCGCCGACAGAAGGAGCCCCACAGCCCACCACGAGCGCGGTCACGGTGATGGCCGCGAGCAGCAGGAAGAGCAGACCCGGTAGTCTCTTGGTTCTCATCTCTTTTCTCTCCGTTACCCTGATAGTAGCGCAAGGCTGGATCGATCTCTGGGTCAGGCTGAGGAATCAATCTCGAGGATTCACCTCCCTCCTTTGCAGGCCATCTGTGGGGCGTCAGTTGCTGAGTCCGTTGAGGGAGCACACATCTCAAGACAAGGACTTGACGAGTCTGCAGCCAATGGATGATGAGCACGACAGGCTCTCCGACAAGGGATCCTCTTGCCGGGAGTATGGCCATCACACTTCGGAGGCAGGCCTCGTCGCTCCGCGCTCCGGTCCTTCCATTGACTGTAAGTGGAGTAACTTAGTTTAGTTTACGAACTGACACTATGATAGAACAATCCCGACTGATTGTCAACCTGAGGCCGGATTCCTGGATGATCCTCGGCCCGGTCGAGGCAGAACATGGGAGGATCGCGGCTGACTTGACAAGCTGCCGTTTTACCGTACACTACGCTTAGGAAAACTCCTTAACTATCTGGATTCCCGTTTTCGGGGGAGTTGGAAGAGCCCGCATGTTGAAAGCCACGCAGCAAATGACCCGCGCCCACAACACCCAACTCGTGATGAGGACCATTCACTCCAATGGCCCGATCAGCCGCGCCGACGTTGCCCGAGCTACAGAACTCACGCCTCCGACGATTTCCGAAGTGGTCTACGAATTGATCGAAAGCGGTCTGGTGGAAGAGATCGGTTTCGCCCCCTCCTCCGGCGGACGACGTGCCATGCTGCTTCGGTTGGTAGACGGCGCCCGCCAATTGATCGGGGTCGATCTCTCGCGTAGGGATTTCCGCGGAGCCCTCGCCAATCTTCGGGGTCAGATCAGCCATCGGATTGAGCTTCCCTTGGGGGAAAGAGATGGTGAGGCGGCGCTCGGCCTTGTTTATGAACTGGTTGAGGCTTTGATCCCGGCCGCGAGCAAACCTCTCCTGGGGATCGGCATCGGTGCTCCAGGGCTCGTAGACTCAAGTAACGGCATCCTTCGGCAGTCTGTGAATCTGAACTGGAGGTACATTCCATTCCGCTCCCTCCTCGAGGATCGCTATGGCCTACCCGTCTATATGGCGAACGACTGCCAGCTGGCTGCCCTTGCGGCCTACACCTATCAGAACCATCGAGAAAACCCGATGCCTCTCGTCGTCATCAATGTGGGCTGGGGAGTGGGTGCGGGAATCGTCTTGCACGGCGAGCTGATGCACGGAGACCCGGTAGGTGCCGGCGAGATCGGCCATGTGGTGGTCGTGGAGGGCGGACCTCTATGCGCTTGCGGCAACCATGGCTGCCTGGAAACCATTGCGAGCACTCGAGCAATCGTGGCTCGCGCCCAGGCCATCCTCGACGCGAATCCTGAATCGTCGCTCCGTCAATTCGCCCAGGATTCCCGGCGACTCACCCTGGAGGCGATCTTGGCGGGTTTTGAGGCCGGAAACGAAGATGTAAGGAGAGTCGTCCGCGAAGCCGGCCGGGCGCTGGGAATCGCGGCCTCCTATCTCGTTGGCGTCCTGGGGAGCTGCAAGATCATGATTGGCGGGAGCGGTGACCTGCTTGGGCAGTTCTTGCTGGACGCCATGCAAGAGGAGCTGGTGAAGCGCACGCTTCCTGCCTTGGCGAGGGCGACAGAGCTGGGGATCGTAGAGACAAGCTCTGACATGGTCATCCTTGGTGCCTCCGCAATGGTCCTCCAACACGAACTGGGAGTCCTATAGGCCGGATGCCCGGACCGGGAACGGTGGAAGCACGCGTCTTCCAAGCCTTCTGGGCCATTGTCTGAACAGGGACCCTCGGACAAGCACCGTCGGCGCTCCCGTCTGTGCCATCCTAATCGGCCTCTCTCGGCGCGACCAAGGGCGTGACAGAGCTCCGAGACAGAGATGAGCGACCTGACCGTTCGATCCTTCCCCATCCCGACAGCTGAGCTGGGTGCCGAAAGTCCGCTGCCGCCCATCCGATCTCGGCCGATCCCGCACATCTCCGTTTCTGCCAAGGATCTTCGCATCACGGTGTTGGAGAACATGTCCCGGGGCCACGCCCCCAACATTCTGCCGTATGCCATGCAGGACACGTACAGGCGCAGGTATCGTTCGGAGGAACACCCCGTCGCCGTGCTTGAGAATCAGATTCTGAGGGCCGAGTTCCTGCTCGACTACGGTGGAAGACTGTGGTCGCTTTACCACAAGCCCTCACAGACGGAACTCCTCGCAAACGCCCCCCGGATCACTTTCGCTAACCTTGCACTTCGAAACGCCTGGTTCTGTGGCGGGGGGGAGGGGAACGTGGGGACCATCGGACACTCCCCTCTCACGTGCTCGCCTGTGTTCGCCGCCCGCCTGCAGGATGCGCACGGCACGCCCATCTTGCGACTGTACGAATGGGAACGGCTCCGCCAGGTCATCGTCCAAATCGATGCCTGCCTGCCGGATGACTCGCCGGTGCTTCTCTTACGGCCTCGGGTCCTCAATCCCGGGCGCAGACCGGTGCCCATGAGCTGGTGGTCCAATGTGGCGGTGCCCATGGCGCCGGGCATGCGGGTTCTCGCCCCTGCTGACAGGATGTACGTGCTTGGGCGTGAAGGTCAGGGGCTGTACCAGAGCGCAGTTCCGTGTGCCGACGGCCTCGATCTCACCTATCCGGCCAACTGGTCGCACGCGGCCGACCTGTTCTTCGACGTGGCGGAGGGTCGCAGACCATGGATCGCGGCGATATCGGCCCAAGGCGATGGCTTGGCCCATGTCTCCACGGACGGGTTACGGGGTCGAAAGCTCTGGGTATGGGGGACATCCCAGGGAGGCAGGAACTGGCAAGAGCTCCTGACATCTGAATCGGGCGCGTATGTTGAAATCCAAGCGGGCCTGACCTGTACTCAACTTGAACACCTGTCCATGGACGCTGGCGATCAATGGTCGTGGATGGAAGCATACGGGCGAGTGCAGACCACCCAGTCGGTCGCCCATGGAACGAACTGGCAGGAAGCGTGCGCCCACCTGACCGATCAGATCGATCGGCTTATACCGGCCTCACGGCTGGAGGTCGCCTATCAGGAAATCGGCGCGCTCGCCGACAGCCTGCCGGAGACCATCCTCCACCGAGGATCGGGCTGGGGTGCGTTGGAGCGCCGACGGCGCGAAAAGAACGGCGACCGGGTGTTCGGCTCCGAGGGAATTGTGTTCGACGACCAGTCATTAGACGACCCCCAGCGTCCGTGGGTCGCGCTTCTGGAAGACGGGACCTTCCCGTCCACATCGACAGACATACCACCCGCGGGCTTTCTCGTCGGAAAGGATTGGCTTGAGTTGCTGGAGGGCTTTTCACACCAGGGCGGCGCGCGGCAATGGGACGTCTGGTTCCATCTGGGTGTCATGAAGCTTTCTGCAGGCGACGATGTGGGTGCACAAACGTGCTGGGAGCGTTCGCTGGGTCTTGGCTGGTCCCCTTGGGCATGCCGCTGTCTTGGGGCTTTGAAGTGGATGCAGGGCGATCTTCATGGAGCGGCTTACCTGATGCTGGCCGCGTGCAAGGGTGCTCCAGCGCAATTCGAGTTGTTGGTGGAGTGTGGAAGGCTGCTGATCGAAGCGGGTCAGCACCAACGGTGGCTGGACCTGGTCGACTCCCTGCCGACGTCCCTTCGCGGCCACGGCCGCATCCGGCTCCTGCAGGCCCAGGCTGCCTTGCGCGCCGGAAAGCTGGCTATAGTCGCGGCATTCTTGGATGAGAGAATTGTCCCGGAAGATCTCAGGGAAGGGGAATCCTCCCTCTCGGAGCTGTGGACCGCCTATCACGAACATCGAGTTCAGGAGGATTCGCGGTCTGAACCGGACGTGGACTTGAGGGGGGTCGCGCGGAAGCAGTACCCCGTTCCGGCGGAGTTGGACTTCCGGATCCGATAGCGCGATAGGGAGTTTGGTAGCCGCGTCAGGGGCCAACACACGTCTGAACGAAAGCTCAGGAGGCGAGTGGGCGCCGGGCCCTGCAGCACATGCGCCAACACCAGCTTGCAGGCCGATGCGGTGCACAACCACAACGCGTCATCGTGATGAGAGATGCATTCAGGCTCGTTCCTCCACGGATTCGACCACCGCTGGATGATGACTTCCGCCCTGCGGCGCTGGCGAACCGCTCCTTCCAGGATGAAGTGGACGCCGCCGGGGGCGGCGTTCCCCTGGTGTTAGGCCTGGAGCGCGAAGGCGGACATACCTCCCGGTTCGAGACGCGAGTCCTGCCGGAGACGCATGCTGGCGCTGAAGCGAACCTCGAATTTGCCGAACGAATGCTCAAATTCCTTCTCTGGCAGAAGGGTGGCTGGAAAGCCTACATCGGTGGACCGGCCGTCATCGGTGAGTATCTCCAGTACTGCTACTCGCCGGAGGGGCCGCGGGCATTCGATCATCACTTCATGGGTGAGGACGTGTACGAGAGAGGCTTCACTGTCATCCCATGTCCGGCCGCCGCGGTCCCGCCAGAGAAGGAGAGCCCGAAGCCTCTTGGCCGGCACCTTGACGGTTGCCGCATCGGCTTCGACCTGGGAGCTTCGGATCGAAAGGTGTCCGCGGTCATCGAGGGTGAAGTGGTGTACACCGAAGAAGTGGTCTGGGACCCCCGGGCACAGACCGATCCGGATTATCACTATCGGGAGATCATGACCGCCCTGCGGGCAGCTTCAGGGAAACTGCCGCGGGTGGATGCTATTGGTGGAAGCGCGGCGGGGATCTATATCGACAACCGCGTGCGGATTGCGTCGCTGTTTCGAGGAGTCCCAAATGAGCGGTACGCAGAGGTGCGGACGCTCTTTCTGAGAATGCGGGACGAGTTGGGGGTGCCGCTTGAGATTGTAAACGACGGCGACGTCACAGCCCTGGCCGGGTCCATGTCCCTGGAGGACAACCCAGTCCTGGGCATTGCCATGGGTTCCAGCGAGGCTGGTGGCTATGTCAATCGAGATGGTAACATCACCGGCTGGCTCAATGAGCTCGCATTTGCTCCGGTTGATTACTCGAAAACCGCGCCGGCGGATGAGTGGTCGGGCGATCGGGGCGTCGGAGCGCTGTATTTCTCCCAGCAATGTGTCTTCCGCCTGGCGCCACGCGCCGGGATACGCGTCCCACCAGACCTGGACAAAGCGCTCCAGCTAGAGCATGTGCAGGATCTGTTGGAGGGAGGACATCCCGGCGCCGAGCAGATCTGGCAGAGTATCGGAGTGTATCTGGGCTATGCCATCGCCCATTACGCCGACTTCTATGATTTGATGCACGTGCTCATCCTGGGTCGTTGTACCTCCGGAAGGGGCGGTTCGCTGATCGTGGACGGTGCCCGGCATGTGTTGGGCGAGGAATTCCCGGAGCTCGCCGGGCGGATTGCCGTCCAACTGCCGGATGAAAAGAGCCGGAGAGTGGGTCAGTCCATCGCCGCGGCCAGCCTCCCGGCCATCCGATAGAGGAGTTGAGGCCATGCGACTTGGCGTCGACACTGCCGAAGTGTTCGTTCCGGATGAGCTTCCCGTGGAAGCCGCGTTGGCCCGAACGACGCATCTCGGGATCGGGGCTCATCCGGACGATCTTGAGATCATGGCAATTCATGGCATCTTGAGTTGCTTCCACCAGAAGGACCACTGGTTCACAGGTGTTGTTGTCACGGATGGAGGCGGTTCGCCCAGGGATGGGGTGTACGGCGAATTCTCCGACGAGCAAATGCGCTCGGTCCGGCGAAGAGAGCAGAAGAAGGCAGCGCTCGTCGGAGAGTACGGGGCGCAAGTTTTTCTGGACTACCCCAGCGCTGCCGTGAAGGACGGGGGAAATGTCGCAATCGTCGAAGATCTCCTTCAGCTCTTCAGGGCCACCCGGGCACGGGATATCTACACCCACAACCTGGCGGACAAACATGACACGCATGTCGGAGTGACCCTGAAGGTGATTGAGGCGCTCCGCAAGCTTCCAGAGGTAGACCGCCCGAAGAAGGTGTACGGCTGTGAGGTATGGCGCGATCTGGATTGGCTCAGCGATTCCGAGAAGGTGGCACTGGATGTGTCGTCCCATGAAAACCTGCAGAACGCGCTCCTGGGTCTATTCGACTCGCAGATCGCCGGCGGCAAGCGCTATGACCTTGCCACCATGGGCCGGCGGAGGGCGAATGCGACCTACTACGCTTCGCATGATGTCGACGTGACGACCGGCATGGTCTTCGCCATGGATCTCACGCCTTTGATCGAGGACCCCGGCCTGGGTGTATCGGACTTCGTCAAAGGCCACATCGACCGTTTCTCCGACGAGCTCGCCCATCGTCTCGACCGCTTGCAGGGGATCGCTTCGTGACCCTGAAGTCGGAGATATTGGAGAATACCACGCTGCTGTCACGCTTTCTTCGGGAGAACATGGAGGACAGCCGAAGGATCGGCGGCGCGGTTGTCTAGCCACCGGCTGGCTCGGGCAATGGGATTGGACGAAGAGCATCCTCGCGGGCTGCAACAGGTGACGAGGACTTGGTAGCCACGGAAGAACGAGGCCCAACGGCTCCTGTCCAGGGGCCTACTCTGGTTGTCATGGCTGCCGGCATCGGGCGTCGGTTCGGCAGCCCTAAGCAGGTTGAGGCCGTAGGCCTTTCCGGCGAGACCATCCTCGATTACTCGGTCTTCGACGCTCTGGCGGCAGGGTTTCAGAAGGTGGTGTTTGTCCTCAGCCGAGAGATCGAGGGAGAGTTCCGCAAGCGGGTCGAGGCGACCATCGGTCTGGCGTGCGAAGTCGATTGCGTGATCCAAGCGCTCGAACCAACGCCATCGAACCTGTCCGCTCCGTCCGCCCGACAAAAACCCTGGGGAACTGCCCACGCCGTCCTGGTGAGCCAAGATCACGTCCGCACGCCATTTGGCGTCATCAACGCCGACGACTTCTATGGTGGCGAAGCCTTCACCCGGCTGGGCGCCTACCTTAAAGA
Source organism: Chloroflexi bacterium RBG_19FT_COMBO_62_14 (assembly GCA_001797105.1). GTDB lineage: Bacteria > Chloroflexota > Anaerolineae > Anaerolineales > E44-bin32. The sequence goes on along the minus strand of MGOM01000141.1, from coordinate 23,713 downwards.
GGCACGTGACCACGAGGGCGAACTCGACGTTTGCATGGTTGGTTTTCCGCTTGAGAATACCCTCACCAAACACGGACAAGTCTCTCGGGGTGTGTGCACCGTGGGTTCAGATGGGTACCTGAGAGGGGTGCAGGAACAGACCCGGATCGAGAGGCGCGGCCGACAGGTTGGTTACCTGGATGACAGGGAAGAATGGGTCCCCATTCCTTCCGGCAGGTTGGCTTCGATGAACATGTGGGGTTTCACCCCATCGTTCTTCGTGGAACTGGACCTTGGCTTCAAAGCCTTTCTGCAGAAGGGGGGGACCCAGCTTATCGAGGGCGAGTATCGCCTGCCTGATGTGGTTCACCAGCTGCTGGCGCAAGGGCGAGCCAAAGTCAAAGTGCTGCCCAGTGCCGGGCAGTGGTTTGGTGTCACCTACAGGCAAGACATAACTGAGGTGAAGGGCCACATCAAGGCTCTCGTCGACAAGGGGGAGTATCCGCGGCGGCTCTGGGGATAGGCAATGGACGCAGATCTACGGGCAATCGGGCGCCAATTCGCGATCAGCGGCGAATACGTGTCGGGGGGGCCCTATGGCATGGGGCACATCAACGACACCTTTGCAGCCACATTCCGACAAGGCAACGGCTCAACGCGATTCATCCTGCAGCGGATCAACCACCACGTCTTCAAGAACATTGAAGGCCTGATGTCGAATATCGTTGCCGTCACGGGTCATTTGAGCAGCAAGATCAGGGCAGGTGGTGGCGACGTCTTCCGTGAGACCCTGAACCTGGTTCCCACGCGCGACGGCCGCTCCTTCCTGCAGACCGAGGCCGGCGAGTTTTGGCGAGTGTACGTCTTCATCGAGGGAGCCAGGACGTACGAGTCGGTCGAGCGGATGGGCCATGTTTATGCCGCCGGCCGGGCTTACGGCAACTTTCAGAACCTGCTCAGCGACTTCCCTTCTGAAGCGCTCGTTGAGACGATCCCGGATTTCCATCACACCGGGAAACGGTTCGAGGATTTCCTGAATGCGGTTGACACCGACGTGGCGAATCGGGCCGGCACGGCTATCCCAGAAATCGAGTTTGTCACGAAGCGAGGCCAACTGGTCACTGTTCTCGTTGATCTGTTGAAAGAGGGAAGACTGCGGAGACGGATCACCCACAATGACACGAAGTTCAATAACGTGATGATCGATGACCGCAATGGAGAAGGTGTGTGTGTCATCGATCTGGATACGGTGATGCCGGGCCTGTCGCTGTATGACTTCGGGGATTCGATCCGCTCCATGGCCAACACCGGTGCCGAGGATGAGCCCGACCTGTCACATGTGGAGTTCGACCTCGAGGTATTTGCCGCCTACACGCGGGGTTACCTGGATGCGACCAGAAGCTTCCTTGACCGGGAGGAAATCGAGCGTCTTCCGTTAGCAGCCATCCTGATGACCCTCGAATGCGGGATGCGTTTCCTGGAGGACTATCTCCGAGGGGACACCTACTTCAGGACCACGAGACCCGACCACAACCTTGATCGCAGTCGGACGCAATTCAAACTGATCGAAGGAATGGAAG
>MGOM01000141.1:22018-22144 GCA_001797105.1 Chloroflexi bacterium RBG_19FT_COMBO_62_14 | reverse complement strand
GGGCGCGCGACGAAACCCAGCGCGGCTCGACCGCCCGACTCGCGGTAGGGAAGTCTAATTGTCGGACTGGGAGTGCTGGGGCAAGCCGCTGCCCGGGTCTGCTGACCGGCGGCGACGGATGGGGCC
>MGOM01000141.1:15590-21934 GCA_001797105.1 Chloroflexi bacterium RBG_19FT_COMBO_62_14 | reverse complement strand
GCTATTGTCGAGCCAGCGGCCGGCAGCCACGGATCTCGTCCAGCACCTCGCGCGGCGGCAGATCTCGCAGGTGGTCATCGCCGCGCGTGGGACGAGCGACAACGCTGGGAGGTACGCCCAGTATCTTCTCGGTGGGATGAACGGGCTGGTTGTCGCGCTGGCTACGCCGAGCCTGTTTACCCTCTACCGTCGACCACCCCGACTGGCGAAGGCCCTGGTGCTCGGCATCAGCCAGAGCGGACGCAGCCCGGACATTATCGCCGTCCTGGCGGAGGCAAGGCGACAGGGGGCTCTGACGGCCGTCATGACCAACGAAACGGGATCCGAGCTGGCCGCCCAGGCGGATGTCGTTCTGGATTTGTGCGCGGGCGAAGAGCGGGCCGTGGCCGCGACCAAGACCTATACGGCCGAACTGGCCGCCATCGCCCTTCTCAGCGCCATCCTGTCCGATGAGCGGGAGATGGCAGAGGCGCTGGGCCGCCTTCCCCAGGCCGTGTCGGAAGCCCTGCAGCTCGAGGAAGCTTCCGCCGAAGCCGCGGCACAACTGCGCGAGACGCGGGCGGCTGTGGTCATCGGCCGCGGGTTCAATTACTCGACCGCGTTTGAGTTGGCCCTGAAGATTAAGGAATTGACGTACACCAGCACCGAGGCCTACAGCAGCGCCGATTTCCGCCATGGGCCGTTGGCCCTGGTCCAACCGGGCTTCCCGGTGATCGGGATTGCCGCCACCGGCCCCCTGCTCCCCGATATGCTCGCCCTCCTGGAAGCCGTGAAAGAACGGCAGGCGGACATCACCTGGATCAGCGATGATCCGCAGCCGGCTTCGGTCCACGGCCGCGCCCTGGTTGTGCCGCGTCATGTTCCGGAGTGGTTGACACCCATCCCACTGATCGTCCCGGGGCAGCTCCTTGCCTTCCATCTGGCGCTTGCCCGAGGCTACGACGTGGATGCCCCGCGCTCCATCACGAAAATCACCGAAACCTACTAGTCTGAACCAGGTTCCCGACGGAAGCTGAACCGACCCTGACACAGGACCCCTCGCTCAATCCGATTCGTTCTCGGCGCCCCTCCCTTGGCCGCCAGGGTGTTCACCACCCGACCTGGAGGACTCACCCGCGTGAGCTGAGGCAGGAGGAGGCCTGTAGAACCGCGGCTTTCATCTGCTATCGGCAGCTGTCATCCGAGCGGAAGCTGCCGATCGTCCAATGCCAATGAGGTCACAAAGTCGTTGTTCCCGAAGTCGTCCGTGACTGCACCCGCCGAAGGAACGTCATCTCATGGAGATGTCTCCGTTCTCCGGCCTACACAATGTCCACACAGCTCCTTGACGGCGCTTCAATCGGAATCTGTGATCGTGTGCAAGAGAAGAAGTGGATGTGAGGCTGGACCGAGAGCACAGTGATTTGTGTTTCTCACCCCTGCTCCCGATCACCTCGTTCCGATCATGAGGAGCCAAGAGCGATGAACAAGATCACCCAGCGATCTCGGCCGAAGCCCGAAGAATCCTCACTTCACAGACGGCGGAGATCGAGATGGAACAGACTTCACAGGTTGGTCATCGGAGTGTATTCGGCAGTGTTGTTGTCGTCCTGCAGCGGTCTGGCGCAGGTCAGTAGTTCCACATCAGCACTCTCGGAAGCGTACCCGGGGGCGTTGTCGGGAGAGTCTCAGCTGGTCGCCGGCACGCTGCTTCTGGAGGAGACAGACCTGGCGGTCACTGCCGAGCAGGCCTCCGAGCTTCACCTTTTGTGGATGGCCTTCCGCAGCTTGAACAGCAGTGAGACCTCCGCCCAGGCCGAGATCGATGCTGTCTTGGCACAGATCGAGGACAGCATGTCCTCCGAGCAACTCGAAGCGATCGCCGGCATGCAACTGACCTCGGAAGACATGTCAGAACTGAGTGCGCGCTACACGGTCAGGACCGCGGACTCCACCGACTCGATAGCGGTGGACGGCTTGTCCGGGGCGCAGGTCGGCCCGGCCGGCGGGGCGCCCCCGGACGGCGGAGGCCCTGCTGGAGCTATCGGCGTGGGTGTCCCTGGCGGCGGAATGGGGTCGGACCCGATGTCGGGGGCGATCGCGGTCGAGGTCAGCTCGGGCGCGGCAGAGACCGATAGCACCCAGGCAAGCCTCACTTCGGCAGACGATTTGAGCAGCCGGGCCGCGCTCTTGCTCATCGATCCCCTGATTGAACTGCTGGAGGCGCGGTCGGCCGCCTGATCGAACGGGCGCTGACGCTTTCAGTCCCGTTCGGGCTCGCTGGGTGGTGACAGCAGTGACAAGGATCCCGGATGGTGGGAGAAGCGGCCGTCAGGCATCGGACGGAGAAACGCAAAGGGGCCGGATCCCGATCGCTAGTGCTCATCGAAAACCTGGAGCACTGGAGTCAGTGGTTCAGCTGCGCTAGGTGATGTCAGGCTAGTGCTCACCTCACGGGTCGGACCGAGGGTTTCGATGATCCGGCATTAGGCCAATGTCACCCGGACTCAAGGGTCCGCCTGATGTCCTCGAACTGGTCCTTCGTGATCTCGCCGCTGGCGAAGCGGCGCTTGGCGATCTCGAGGGGCGTTTCAACTCCAGGCCTTCCGCCTCCTGTGCCGGATGCGCCGCGCGCCATGACTTGCACGAACCAAACGAGGCCGCCTATGACCAATCCTGCCGTCACCAGCATGAAGATCGGGCCCAGGAGTGGCATGCCCAACCAACCCCCCATCATGCCCGGCCCCATCATCCCCCAGCCGTAGCCTCCGCCCCATCCCCAGGAGACGACCACGCCGGCCCCCACAAGAAGGACGAGCACCAACACAAGCACGAGCCACGGGCTCCAAGCACTTCTGTTCATGGCATACCGCCTCCACTCGGATGAGGTGAATGTCTACCAACACCGGACTCAGCCTCCTCGGAGGTCAACCCGAGGACCTGTTTCATCTCTTCCAGCTCCTCACGTGAAATCTCGCCAAGCGCGAAGCGCCGCCTGAGAATGTCGAGCGGTAATTGCCCATGCAATCCACTCGCCGGCATCGCCTCGACGTGATTCGAGTGATCCATCGCGTGCATCATCATGCAACACATAGTCCCTCGTCCTTTCCACTTGTAGACCGCCGGGCCGATACCTTGTGCCTTCTGCCGGCGGGTTTCGATTCTCTTCGACCTGCAGTGTCGCCCGACGCACCAGGAACGGGCGCTGGACCATCATTCTGACTCACCCTCATAACTGAGCGTTCTGCACTTGCAGGAAGGGCTTCCCTGAACTTGTCAACCGGTCGATGGCCGCATGCGAGCACGCCGCCAGGCAGTCGCCGCAACCGCTACAGCGATCGTGCGCCACCCAGGCCGGCTCGTCCGGGTCCGCTTTCACGACGGCCCGCCTCTTGCAGGCGAGCCGGGCATCACACGGTTCGCACGATCGGCACCTACCCCAGTCCACGGATGCGCGCAACATGAGCTTTCTTCCACAAGAGGTCCTAGGTCGTCAGAAGACTAAGACGTGGTCTGCCTCAAGGGTCCAATCACCCAGCAGGTCGATGTTTCCGACCCTCACACCGTCGACAAGCCGCTCGGGCTCGATCCCGCGAGCCTCCTGGCAAGACCCTCAGGTCGCCACTTCGCCTCGGCGGGCAATGGAGCTCATCATCCGCTCGATGTTGTAGTAGCCGGTCGGTGTCTTCTGCCCGGCGAGGGCGCCGGTGACGGCATCCGCCATGAGGAACACTCGAACTCTCGCCGATGGCCTCTTCACCAGGTTGAGCGCCAGGCGAAGCGCGTTGTACGGCCGCTCATTCCCATAGGGGGCATCGTTGATGATCAAGAGAACCTGCTTGCTCTTGGGTTCGTCCATGCAGCGCCTCCACGCCTCCCTTCATCCACGAGCCAGCGCGGCACTGGCTTCCAGGTGTTCAAGTAGGACTTCTCTCATCAAATCGCATGCTTTGACGATCTTCGGGTTGGCAAGCCGGTAGTAGATGTTGAGTCCTTCGCGATGTGTGGTGACGATCCCCTTCTGTCTCATCAACGTCAGGTGCTGAGACAGGTTGGGTTGGCTGATCTCCAGAGAATCAGCCAGGTCGGTCACGGACATCGCCCCAGCCCGAAGCCGATCGATGACTTCCAGCCGCTTTGGATGGCTCAGAGACTGACAAATGCTGGCGTGTAATTCATAGAGTTTTCGGTCAGGCATGCTCTGTCCATTCTAATGTTAGAATTCGCGCATATTATAACTCACTTACCCTGCGCGTCAACCCCTCCACGCGGCCCCAGTCGCATGGGCGGAGAACTCCAAATCCGTCACGGTGGAAATCCGTGGAATGTCACCGGAGATGTCAGATCCAGACGCGTCCGGTCAGGTTACATTCTCTCCTAGGTAGGAAGGAGGCCCTGCGAGGCTCTTTCGGCGACGAAATCGTTCTGACCCAGCTTGAAGGCCAGATTAGCCGAGAACGCTCGAGGGTAATGGGCCAGCAACAACGGAAACCGGCGGGGACGTTCGCGCAGTATTCGACAGAGGTGGCCAGGGGTCCGCGTCCGGACCTGGGATTCTGGATTGACAAGCACTGCCGCTTTCTGATAAAGTCTTGTATCTCGAGAAGGAATACGGACGTAGTCGATGCACCTCGGACGGACGCTGGAGCGCAGCAACTCGATGGTCATGACCGGAGACAACCGGTCTTATTCGGGGTTGGCGCGCGACGGAGCGATCTAGCGAGCCGGCGGAAGGAATAGCCTCAGCAGGCCGCTTCCACCCCGATGGGAGCGGCCTTTTTGTTTGCGTTCCCATGGGGGGAGGACATCAATCAATGGACTTCGGTTGGAAGTCGACACGGCAATCAAGAGACCGACTGCCAGCCATGGCCTCTCATCGATCCAAGCAGGCTCGAGGGCCTGGAAGGGCATACTCGGTCATCGTGATCGGTCGTGATTCCATCGGGCTCGAGTCGCATGGCTCGGCTCGCCACGTATCGCACATCTCTCGGTCCCGCGACTCTCGCCCCCGATGGGAAATGCCCGGCCCCCCGCTCGGGGGGCGCGGCTCCTCACAATGAACGCCTGGCCGGGGGTCATCGAACACTATCGCCCATGGATGAGGCTGGCCGAGGGGGTCGAGCCGGTCACCCTGCTTGAGGGGAATACACCTCTGATCCCGTTGCCGAGACAGGCGGCCGAGTTGGGGGCTTCTGCTTTTTACGTCAAATATGAAGCACTCAATCCAAGCGGGTCGTTCAAGGATCGAGGCATGACGGCCGCCATCAGTCAGGCGGTCCACGACGGGGCGAAGGCGGTGATCTGCGCCAGCACGGGGAACACGGCGGCCAGCGCCGCCGCCTACGCCGCCCGCGCCGGATTGAGATGCATCGTCCTCGTACCTCGAGGCAAAGTCGCCGCCGGGAAGCTGGGCGGAGCGATTGCCCATGCCGCTGAAGTCATCCAGGTCGAGGGTTCCTTTGACCAGGCGTTGGAGATGGTCAGCACGCTGGCCGCCGAGCGGGCCATCGCACTCGTAAACTCGGTCAATCCCTTTCGCCTGGAGGGACAGAAGACCGCCGCGTTTGAGATCTGCGACGCCCTCGGGCGCGCCCCGGACTGGCTGGCATTGCCTGTCGGGAATGCCGGAAACATCACGGCCTATTGGATGGGCTTCACCGAGTATCACAGCCGGCTCGGATCGGGATTGCCGCGGATCCTCGGTGTTCAGGCTGAAGGGGCGGCGCCGCTCGTCTTGGGTCATCCGGTCGACAAGCCCGAGACGGTCGCCACGGCCATCCGTATCGGTCGACCGGCGCGAGGTGAGCAAGCACTGCAGGCAGCTCGAGAGTCGAGCGGCCGGATCATTGCCGTTCCGGATGAAGCGATCCTGCAGGCCCAGCAAGCCTTGGCCGGCGAAGGACTTTGGGTCGAGCCGGCCTCGGCCGCAGGCCTCGCCGGTCTCCAACGCGAGGTCGCCGCCGGCAGGCTGAGTCTCGCAGGTTCGACGATCGTGTGTGTCTGCACCGGGCACGGGCTCAAGGATCCGGACATCGTGACAACCCGCGCCGCCAAGCCGCGCGTGATCCCGGTCGAGATGGATTCTTTGCGGGACCTGGTCGATCGATGACCGGATTCGTATTACGCGTCCCCGCCTCCTCCGCCAACCTCGGCCCCGGTTTCGACAGCCTGGGGCTGGCCCTGGCACTCTACAACACGGTCGTCGTTGAGTCCCCCGCCTCAGGACTGGAGATCGAGATCGAGGGCGAGGGTCTCGGGGTGTTGCCGTCCGACGCAAACAACCTCGTGATCCGGGCGGCTCGAGCCCGTTGTGAGACGAGGAACTCCGCCCTGCCCGGCATGCGAATTCGCATGGTGAACGGGAT
>MGOM01000141.1:14858-15529 GCA_001797105.1 Chloroflexi bacterium RBG_19FT_COMBO_62_14 | reverse complement strand
GATGTGCTCGCCAACGGCGAAATCTCCAAGGAAGACCTCCTCGGCCCCGCCTTTGAACTGGAAGGTCACCCCGACAATGCGGCTGCGGCCCTCTTCGGCGGTCTGGTGCTGGTGACCATCGCCGGCGGCCGTCCGATCTCACGCCGCGTTCCCATTCCTGAATTGATGGTTGCTCTGGCCTTGCCGGATCTCAAGCTTCCGACACAAACCATGCGGCGCGCGCTGCCGAAGACCGTTTCACTGAAAGCCGCAGCCAGCAATATCGGCCTGGCCGCTCTGACCGTCGAAGCCCTTCGTCATGAAGACTATGACTTGCTTGCCCAGGTTAGCCAGGATCACCTGCATCCACCCCATCGCAAGTCGTTCATCCCGGGCTTCGACCGGGTCGTAGATGCCGGAAAACAGGCCGGAGCCGCGGCGGTCGTTCTCTCGGGCGCGGGCCCAAGCCTGGTGGCGTTCGCCGCCGACGGTCACGCGGCCATCGCCGAGGCGATGGTCGAGGCGTTCAAGGCCGTGGGCCTCGAGGCCAGGTCGCTGATCCTCGGCGCCGACATGGAAGGCTTAACCTTCACTCAGAACCCAGACGCGGCGCAATCTGAATTCCCCATTCAGCGATGAGACGGCCGAGGCTTGAATCGGCCGACGAGTGCGCCGGAGGCCCAGCCTCCGGT
>MGOM01000141.1:14090-14838 GCA_001797105.1 Chloroflexi bacterium RBG_19FT_COMBO_62_14 | reverse complement strand
AGATACGGGGCACGAGGCAAGGTAGCTCAATTGGTGGAGGTGTGAAATGGAGCCGAACAGCAAGGCAAGCGATCTCGAATTCGGGACCACGCTCGACATGGGCCCCTCCACGATGGCCGTGCACGGGGGCGAGCCCAGGCCGCGCGCCGATCATTCGCTCACGCTGCCGATCCTTCAGAGTTCGACCTTCACCTTCGAGAACACGGCCGATCTGCGGGCGTTCATGGAAGCCCGAATGTGGGGGCTGGCGGGGACCAGAACCGAATACGGACGCTACGGGAACCCGACCGTCACGGCGGTAGAAGAGCACGTGGCCGCCGTCGAAGGCGGTGAGGCGGCCGTGCTCTTCAGCTCAGGCATGGCGGCGGTGACGACGACGATCCTGTCGCTCCTCGCCCCCGGCCGGCGCCTGGTCATCACCGATGACATCTATCGGCGCACACGCCAGTTTTGCCTCGGGTTCCTCCAGCGGCTGGGGATCGGATGCAGCGTGGTGGCGGCCGGAGATCTTGAGGCGCTCGAGGCGGCGATCACTCCGGCGACAGGCCTGATCGTCTCCGAGTCCCCGACGAATCCTTATCTGCGCGTCCTGGATCTGGAGGGTCTGGTTGACATTGCCTCTCGCTACAAGGTCAAGACGCTCATCGACAGCACGTTCGCCACGCCGGTGAACATGCAGCCGCTGGCCTTCGGGATCGACCTGGTCTTGCACTCCGGCACCAAGTACCTCGGCGGGCATAATGACCTG
>MGOM01000141.1:11770-14082 GCA_001797105.1 Chloroflexi bacterium RBG_19FT_COMBO_62_14 | reverse complement strand
TGCTTTGATCGGTTCGGCGTCGCTGACGGCACTCGTTCGCCAGAACCTGTGGGTCCTAGGGGCGGTGATCGACCCTCACAGCGCCTACCTGCTCCAACGCGGGATGAAGACCCTCCCACTCCGGGTGCGGCAGCAGAACGCCAGCGCCCAGGCCATCGCCGAGTTCCTTGAAACGAACCCGCGGGTGCGACGGGTATGGTATCCGGGACTCCCTTCTCACCCGGATCACGCCGTCGCTCGTCGACTGATGAAAGGCTTTGGTGGCGTGATCAGTCTCGAGATCGACGGTGACCTCGGCGCCACAAGTGCGTTCATCGATGCCGTATCGATCCCGTTGATCGCCTCCAGCTTCGGAGGCGTCGAGACGCTGATCGAACAGCCGGCCCTGATGTCCTATTACGAGCTCTCGTCGGAAGAGCGCCTCGCCATCGGGATCAAGGACAACCTGGTTCGGCTCTCCGTGGGTGTCGAGGACACTCAGGATCTGATCGCAGATCTTGAAAGGGCCCTGTCCACGCTCTAGACAAGGTGGAGGAAATCCAGGTGCTGCGCCTGTGACGGAACGAACAAGTGCCCGGCGTGCAGGCTGCCCCGAGGTGTGGCCGCCCGACATATCGGATCGTGCAATCCGGCGCTGAGGCGTGCCCTAGTGAACCTTAAAGAATTCGAGCAGGTTGTTGACTTTCGTGAAATCCGTGCTAATGTTTCACCTAAGTAAGCACTCGAATCGTGGGCATTTACGGAAACCAAGAGTGAAATCGAACAGCCTGGTCCTCGTCATTAGTTTGCGGAGTTCGCTCGTCCTTATTATTGAGGACGAGTGCCTGGATTGGGTTGGTTCCGTGTAGCGGTAAAGAGCGACCTCCTGCAAGACACACAGACCTCCCAATCGGGAGGTCTTTTCGTCACAGGCGAGACCTTCTCGCCCGAAGGATTGCAGACATGATCACCGGCCTGATTTCCCTCCTTGTCATTGTCCTTGTGCTCCTGGGTATTCTGGGAGCCCCGACAACGGTTGAGCCGGTTTCTGTACGGGTGCCATCGCAAGACAGATACTAGATGGACCCGGAAAGTGAGAAACAGAGGCCGCCTCAACCGATCGAGGCGGCCTCTTCTGTTCACGGGCACGATTATGAAGGAGAGCCGCGATGGATCAATCCGAAAAAGGGACCTTGAGAGGCTATGAGGTCGAGATGAGCCGGAGCGACGGAGCCTGGGCGAACAGGTGGTGCCCGGTCTGGGAGACGGACCCGGGGCTGGCTTCGTCGGTGGAGGCCGGGCGTTCGAGCCGCCGGCTGGTGGAGTTTGCCTGCGCGGAGCGCTCCGACTTGACCGTGACAGCCGGGAGTGGCTAAGGGACACCGTAAGCCAGTGGATCCCCCTACCCGGGAGTCGATCCACCGATTGGCCAGTATTCACAGGAGGATACGGACGATGACCCACGATCGCCAGCACTCAGGAGAATCCAACGGGAAACACGGACGCACCCCGAAAGCAGCGGTAACCAGGGCCTTTGAGACCGAGACCAGCCCAGGCGCCCATCAGGACGGGAACCCGAGCCGAGTCCCACACGCCGACGATTCAAGTCGAATGGCGGACGAAGCCCTGATGCGCTGTTACAACGACTAGCCGATGCGATCAGATCGGATCAAGCGCGGCGTAGAGCGCGCCCCACACCGGGCGCTTCTCAAGGCGACGGGTGTCCGCGATGAGGACATGGATAAGCCCTTCGTGGCCGTCGTCAATTCGTACGTCGACATCGTCCCCGGGCACGCCCACCTCCAGGGCTTCGGCCGAACGGTCAAAGACGCTGTGCGGGCCGCCGGGGGGGTTCCCTTCGAATTCAACACCATCGGGGTTGATGACGGCATCGCCATGGGGCATGCCGGGATGCGCTTCTCCCTCCCCAGCCGCGAGCTCATCGCCGACTGCGTCGAGACCATGATCTCGGCCCACGCATTCGACGGGATGATCTGCATCCCCAACTGCGACAAGATTGTTCCCGGGATGTTGATGGCCGCTTTGCGACTGGACATCCCGACGATATTCGTCAGCGGGGGGGCGATGGCCGCCGGGAAGACCCCCGACGGCCGGGTCGTCGATCTGATCAGCGTCTTTGAAGGTGTGGGCGCATTCAGCGCCGGACGGCTGGACGCGGCCGGGCTCAAGATGCTCGAGGATTACGCCTGCCCCTCGTGCGGATCGTGCAGCGGGATGTTCACCGCCAACAGCATGAATTGTCTGACAGAGGCGCTCGGCCTGGCGCTTCCATTTAATGGATCGGCCCTGGCGTTGACGCCGGAACGCGACGA
>MGOM01000141.1:10651-11714 GCA_001797105.1 Chloroflexi bacterium RBG_19FT_COMBO_62_14 | reverse complement strand
CCCGAAAAATCGTGACCGTCGAGGCCATTGATGATGCATTGGCCCTCGACATGGCGATGGGTGGCAGCACGAACACGGTCCTGCACACACTGGCCATCGCTCACGAGGCCGACCTGGACTACCCCATCGAGCGGATCAACCAGATCGCCGATCGTGTCCCGAATATCTGCAAGGTCAGCCCGGCGTCGCATTGGCACATGGAAGACGTTCACCGCGCCGGGGGCGTTCCGGCTATCTTGCGGGAGCTCAGCCGAGACGGGAACACACTCCACCTCGAACGCCCGACGGTGACCGGCCGCACGTTCGGCCAGGACATCGCCGAGGCCGAGATCCGCGACGATCGTGTGATTCGCTCGCGCCAGGATCCTTACTCGAAGCACGGAGGCCTGGCGATCCTGTTCGGCAATCTCGCCCCCGATGGTGCCGTTGTCAAGACGGCCGCGGTCGAGCCGGCGATGCGCCGGTTTGCGGGGCCCGCCCGGATCTACGAGAGCCACGATGACGCCATGCGGGGGATCCTCAATCACGAGGTCCAGCCCGGCGACGTCGTCGTCATTCGTTATGAAGGGCCGGCGGGGGGGCCGGGAATGCAGGAGATGCTGTCACCGACCAGTGCCATCGTCGGGATGGGCCTGGGCGACAAGGTCGCCCTCGTCACTGATGGTCGATTTTCCGGCGGCACACGCGGTGCGTGCATCGGCCATGTCAGCCCGGAGGCGGCCGCCCGCGGCCCGATCGCGGCATTACGGCAAGGCGACATGATCGAGCTTGACCTCGATCGCCGCACGCTCGACGTCCGACTGGGCGACGACGAGATCGCCTCCCGCACCGCGGCGTTGCCTCCGTTCGAGTCGTACGTCAACAGCCGCTGGCTGCGTCGCTACGCCGCCAGTGTCACCAGCGCCTCGACCGGCGCCGTGCTGCGGGGTTAGGAAGCGAGAATGGATTCTCACGCCGGAGAGGTGTCATGGAAAAACAGGGGGACCCAGGGGCCGCCTGTCCCGATTCTCTTGTCGGGGTTCGCCCCGGATGCTCTTACCGGGGGTGGGGGTCGGATGGTATT
>MGOM01000141.1:10375-10604 GCA_001797105.1 Chloroflexi bacterium RBG_19FT_COMBO_62_14 | reverse complement strand
TCTCGTCGGATGAGCGCGAGCGAAGGTAGGGATCAAGGAGGCCGAGATGCAGCGTACAGGTGCACAAATCGTGTGGGAAGTCCTCACTCAGGAAGGTGTCGAAGTGGTTTTCGGCTACCCGGGTGGGGCCATCCTCCCGGTGTACAACGCCATGCTCGACTACGGCGTGCGGCACGTCCTCGTGCGCCACGAGCAAGGCGCGGCCCACATGGCCGACGGCTTCGCTCGC
>MGOM01000141.1:10080-10318 GCA_001797105.1 Chloroflexi bacterium RBG_19FT_COMBO_62_14 | reverse complement strand
GTCACCGGCATCGCCACGGCCATGATGGACTCTTCTCCCATCGTGTGCATCACCGGGCAGGTCAACGCGCCCTTCATCGGCAGCGATGCCTTCCAGGAAACCGATGTAACCGGCGTCACTCTCCCTATCACGAAACATAACTACCTCGTCACCCACACCGAAGACATCGCCCCCACCTTGAGGGAAGCGTTCTACATCGCCGCCTCCGGGCGCCCCGGGCCGGTTCTGGTGGACATCA
>MGOM01000141.1:7484-9961 GCA_001797105.1 Chloroflexi bacterium RBG_19FT_COMBO_62_14 | reverse complement strand
ATCGCCAAATCCGAGCGCCCGCTGATCCTGGCCGGTCACGGCGTTCTCATGTCGGGTGCATCCCAGGAGCTGCTGGACTTCGTCGAGAAGGCCCATATCCCGGTCGCCGTCACCCTGCTCGGGATCGGCGGCATCCCCGCCAGTCATCCGCTCAACCTGGGGATGATGGGGATGCACGGCGAAGCCTGGGTCAACACGGCGATCCAGGAGGCCGATCTCTTACTGGCCCTCGGCATGCGCTTCGACGATCGTGTAACCGGAAACCTCAAGACCTATGCCGTGAACGCCCGCAAGATCCACGTCGAGATCGATCCGTCGGAGATCAACAAGAACGTACGTGTCGACGTGGGAATCGTCGGCGATCTGCGTGAAACCCTCCGGACATTTCTTGCCGGCACTCCCCCACTGGAACATGCTGCCTGGCTCGAGCACATCAACGATCTGAAGGGCGACTCCGCCGTGCGCGATATCCAGAATCTGCCCGACAGCGGTCATCTGTATGCTGCCCATGTCATTCACGATCTGTGGCGCTACACCGGAGGTGAGGCCCTGGTTGTGACCGACGTCGGTCAACATCAGATGTGGGAAGCCCAGTACTACCGCCACGAGCGTCCGCGCAAGCTGATCACCTCCGGCGGGCTGGGCACGATGGGCTTCGCTCTGCCGGCGGCGATCGGGGCGCGCTTCGCTAAACCCGACGAGGAGATCTGGGCCATCGTCGGCGACGGCGGTTTCCAAATGACACAAGCCGAACTCTCAACTTGCGTGCAAGAAGACTTGAAACTCAACATCGCCATCATCAACAACGGTTTCCTGGGGATGGTCCGCCAGTGGCAGGAGTTCTTCTATGAAAGGCGCTACGCTGCCACGCCCCTGGTCAGCCCCGATTTCGTCAAGCTGGCCGAGGCCCACGGGCTGACCGGCATGCACGTCGACCAGAGAGAACAAGTCGCCGAGGCGGTTGAATTCGCCCGCTCGTCCCCGAGAACGGTGGTGATCGATTTCCGGGTGGAACAGGAAGATTCCGTGTACCCCATGGTTCCGGCAGGCGCCGACCTGCACGCCATGATCCGCCGGCCGAGTCCGATCGTCGAAACGGCCGAGGACGTCTGATCAGGAGGTAGCTTGACATGTTGAATGGAAATCGCACGTTTTCGGACGTGCAAGCTGAGCACACCTATGTGGCCTTTGTTGAAGACAAGCCGGGAGTTCTGAATCGGGTGGCGTCTCTCTTCCGCCGGAGGGGGTTCAACATCGAGTCGCTCACGGTCGGGCATACCGAGCAGGCGGGTGTCTCGCGGATGACGATCGTCACCAAGGTCGACGAATATCCCGCCCGCCGGGTGGAAGCCGAGCTCTACAAGCTCGTCAACGTGCTGAGTGTCGAGGAAGTGACGGCCACCCCGTCCGTCATGCGCGATCTGGCCTTGATCAAGGTCCGCGCCGACGGCGAGGCCCGGACACAAGCGCTGCAGATCTGCGATGTGTTCCGGGCCCGGGTCGTCGACGTCGCCCCGGACGCCCTGATCGTGGAAATTACGGGCACAGAGGAAAAGATCGAGGGCTTGTTGGATGTTCTGACTCCGTTTGGGATTATCGAGGTCGCCCGGACGGGCCGCGTCGCCATGCGGCGCGGGGTCCAGCCGACGACCTATAGTCCCGAATTCGTCCACGCCCGCATCCCGGAGGACTCGGCCGTGTAATCCGGCCGCCTCACATCATTCTGCCAGGAGAAGAACCCGATGGCCAAGATCTACTACGACGGCGACGCAGACCTGAGCCTGATCCGCTCGAAGAAAGTGGCCGTCTTGGGCTATGGATCCCAGGGTCACGCCCACGCGCTGAATCTGCATGACAGCGGAGTGGATGTGCGAGTCGGTTTACGCCCCGGGTCGAAGAGTCGTCCGAAAGCCGAGGCAGCCGGGCTAACCGTAACCGGCGTCGAAGAGGCGGCGGAGTGGGGAGACGTCGTCGTGATGTTGGCGCCCGACACCGAGCAGCCGGCAATCTTCACCGGTCAGGTCGCCGGCCATCTCGGTCCGGGGGACACGTTGCTTTTCGGACACGGTTTCAATATCCGCTTCAAGACCATTGAGCCCCCGCCGGGCGTCGACGTCGTCATGATTGCCCCCAAGGCGCCCGGTCATCGCGTTCGGGAGACCTTCGTGGACGGCGAGGGCACTCCGGCACTTCTGGCGATCCATCAGGATTCCAGCGGAGCCGCCCGCGCTACGGCTCTGTCCTATGCCAAGGCGCTCGGGGCGACCCGGGCCGGCGTTATCGAGACGACCTTTGCCGAGGAAACCGAGACCGACCTCTTCGGGGAGCAGGCCGTCTTGTGCGGTGGTGTCAGCGCACTGGTCAAAGCCGGATTTGAGACACTGGTTAAGGCCGGCTATCAGCCCGAGATCGCCTATTTCGAGTGCGTTCACGAACTCAAGTTGATCGTCGACCTGATCTACCGCGGTGGACTGAAC
>MGOM01000141.1:7124-7371 GCA_001797105.1 Chloroflexi bacterium RBG_19FT_COMBO_62_14 | reverse complement strand
ATTGCCGAGAACGCCGCCGGGCGGCCGTGGTTTAACGCCGTGCGCGCCCGGGAGCAGGATCAACTCGTCGAGAAGGTCGGGGCCGAGCTGCGCCAGATGATGCCGTTCCTCGACCCGGTCACCGTGCGGCCGGGAGACTAATGAGCCTTTTTGATAGAGTGTGCAAGCTGCGCTTGCACGCTTCATTAAAGATGCCTGACCTCGAGCTTGGGGAGGAGCATCCCGGAGTCATGGCTTTCTGTGGATG
>MGOM01000141.1:6856-7097 GCA_001797105.1 Chloroflexi bacterium RBG_19FT_COMBO_62_14 | reverse complement strand
CACAGAAAGCCAAACTCCCCCTCCCCCGGCGGGATTGCCGGGGGAGGGGGACAAAGGGGGTGGGGGTGATGGTACGCGAAACACGAAACGCAGGAGAGTCAACCGTGACTGACGGCGTGCTACCCGACCATGACATCGTGCGCATCTTCGACACCACCCTGCGCGACGGCGAGCAATCACCCGGCGCATCCATGAGCTCCTCGGAGAAGCTCGAAGTGGCGCGCGCCTTGGGGCGGCTCGG
>MGOM01000141.1:6489-6813 GCA_001797105.1 Chloroflexi bacterium RBG_19FT_COMBO_62_14 | reverse complement strand
GCCAGATCGCCACGGAGGTCGGCAACACCCCCGGACCGAACGGCCAGCCGCCGATCATCTGCGGCCTGGCGCGCGCCACACGCGACGACATCGACAAGGTCTGGACCGCGGTTCAACACGCTGCGCGTCCCAGGATCCACACCTTCCTGGCCACCTCACCCATCCACATGTCGCTCAAGCTCCATATGGATCCCGAAGAGGTCGTCGAACGCGTGGTATCGATGGTCGGCTACGCCAGGAGCTTGTGCGCCGACGTCGAGTTCAGCCCGGAGGATGCCGGGCGGAGCGACCCGGAGTTCCTCTACGTTGTCCTTGAAGAAGCGA
>MGOM01000141.1:5988-6274 GCA_001797105.1 Chloroflexi bacterium RBG_19FT_COMBO_62_14 | reverse complement strand
CAACACCTCACTCGAAGAAGTCGTCATGGCCCTGCACACCCGAAAATCGACACTCGGTCTCTCGACTTCGATCGACACAACGCAGATCACGCGTGTCAGCCGCCTTGTCAGCACGTACACCGGGATCGCCGTCGCCCCCAATAAAGCCATCGTCGGGGCGAATGCCTTCGCCCACGAAGCCGGCATTCATCAGGACGGCATGCTCAAGCACCACACAACCTACGAGATCATGCGCCCGGAGACCGTCGGACTGACTTCGAGCCGGCTTGTCCTGGGAAAGCACTCA
>MGOM01000141.1:5817-5952 GCA_001797105.1 Chloroflexi bacterium RBG_19FT_COMBO_62_14 | reverse complement strand
GGTTATCCGCTTGACGGGGCCGAGCTCGACCGGGCCTTCGACCGATTCAAGGCTCTGGCAGACAAGAAGAAGCTGGTGACGGACGCCGACCTGGAGGCGTTGATCACCGACGAGCTTTACCAACTGAAAGAGTTC
>MGOM01000141.1:5321-5673 GCA_001797105.1 Chloroflexi bacterium RBG_19FT_COMBO_62_14 | reverse complement strand
CAGATTGTGAACTCACCCAACAAGCTCCTCGAGTTCTCGGTCCACGCCGTCACCGAAGGCATCGACGCCCAAGGCGAAGTCAGCGTCCGCATCCAGTCGACGGACGGGGCTACCTCTACCCATGCCCAGCGCGGCGAGGGGCAGCAGAGGACCTACGGCGGCTATGGCGCCGACACCGACATCATCGTCGCCAGCGTCAAAGCCTATATCGCCGCATTGAACAAGATGCTGACCGCTGAAGGAATGGTCGGCGAGAGCGCCGAGCTGAGTCTGGTGGCGGATGCCCAACCGGCGGGGAAGGGATGAATCCGACTCCTCGGACTCTCTTCGACAAAGTCTGGGACGCTCATGT
>MGOM01000141.1:5063-5294 GCA_001797105.1 Chloroflexi bacterium RBG_19FT_COMBO_62_14 | reverse complement strand
CGTCCTGTACGCCGACCTGCACCTGGTCCACGAGGTCACTTCGCCGCAGGCTTTCACCGGGCTGCGCGCTCGCGCCTTTCCGGTGCGGCGGCCGGACCGAACCCTGGCGACAATGGACCATTCGACCTCCACCCTGCCGAGAGGCCAGGGGGTCTTCGATCTTCAGGCCCAGACTCAACTGGAGAAGCTCGAAGAGAATTGCGCCGACTTCGCAATTCGACTGCTCAAGTT
>MGOM01000141.1:1236-5031 GCA_001797105.1 Chloroflexi bacterium RBG_19FT_COMBO_62_14 | reverse complement strand
TCGGGCCCGAGCTGGGGTTGACTCAACCCGGAATGACGATCGTCTGCGGCGACAGTCACACGTCGACCCACGGGGCCTTCGGCGCGCTGGCCTTCGGCATCGGGACGAGCGAAGTTGAACACGTCCTGGCGACTCAGTGTCTCTTGCAAGCCAAGCCGCTTACATACGAGGTCCGCCTGGAAGGAAGCCTGCCGGCGGGCATCACGGCGAAGGACATCATCCTGGCGTTGATCGCCAAGATCGGGGTGAACGGAGCCGTCGGTCACGTCCTCGAGTACTCCGGCAGCGCGATCAAGGCCCTCGACATGGAAGGCCGGATGACGATCTGCAACATGTCGATCGAAGCCGGGGCCCGAGCGGGGATGATCGCACCTGACAACACGACGTTCGAGTACCTCTCCGGCCGGGAGTTCTCCCCTCGGGCCGAGGCCTGGGATCGTGCCGTCGATCGCTGGTCGCGGCTGGCGACAGACGAGGGCGCCGAATTCGATCGCAGAACGTCGCTCGATATCTCGGCCCTCCAGCCCATGATCACCTACGGGACTAATCCCGGAATGGCTCACCCGATCTCGGCCCCAGTCCCCGATCCGGCGGCGCAGTCCGATCCCGGTCGTCGCAGCGCGCTGGAGAAGGCCCTCAAGTACATGGATCTTCGACCCGGCCAGCCGGTGCTCGATCACAAGGTCGACGTCATCTTCATCGGTTCGTGCACCAACGGGCGGATTTCCGACATCCGCTTGGCGGCCTCCCTGCTCAAGGATCGGAAGGTCTTTCCCGGAGTGAGGCTGCTCGTGGTCCCAGGGTCGGAGGCGGTCCGGCGGCAGGCAGAGCTCGAGGGCCTGGATCGGGTCATCATCGAGGCCGGGGGCGAATGGCGCCTGGCCGGGTGCTCGATGTGCATCGCCATGAACGGCGATCAGCTTCAACCGGGCGAGTACGCCGTGAGCACGAGCAAC
Organism: Chloroflexi bacterium RBG_19FT_COMBO_62_14; assembly: GCA_001797105.1. Taxonomy (GTDB): domain Bacteria; phylum Chloroflexota; class Anaerolineae; order Anaerolineales; family E44-bin32. Next base: position 4,075 of record MGOM01000141.1, on the reverse strand, counting down.
CGCAACTTCGAAGGGCGGCAGGGTCCGCTTGGGCGGACGTTCCTGGCTTCACCTCTGACGGCGGCGGCCTCCGCCGTGCGCGGAAGAGTGACCGATGCCCGTACATTGTTATCCGTGAGCTGAAGCAGATGCCCAGATTCGATCGCCTGACTTCTCACGCTGTCGCTCTCCCGGCGCAAGATATCGATACCGATCAGATCATCCCGGCGCGCTTCCTGAAAGCCGTGGATCGATCTGCCATGGGTGAGAACCTCTTCGCCGACTGGCGCAGGCTTCCGGGCGGCTCCCCCGATCCGACCTTCCCGCTCAATCGACCGACGTCCGCCGGGGCGCACATCCTCCTGGCTGGGAACAATTTCGGCTGCGGATCATCGAGGGAGCACGCCGTCTGGGCGTTGACCGGGGCCGGGTTCCAGGCGGTCATTGCCGAGTCTTTCGCCGACATCTTTCGCAACAATGCCCTGAAGAACGGTCTGCTTCCCGTTGCGGTCCCCGAGGAGAGCATTCAGGACTTGTTCGATCGCATCGAGCGTGACCCGTACACCTCGTTCACCATCGACTTGACCGAACAAACGCTCTCATTCGCTGACCTTCCACCGGTTCAATTCGAAATCGACCCCTTTGCCCGCCGCTGTCTGCTCGACGGCGTCGACCAGCTCGGTTATCTGCTCAAGCACGTCGATCGCATTGCTGAGTATGAGGCTGCCCATGGCGTTGACTGAGAGAACGGATCCGGGACGCATCACGGTCTACGACACGACGCTCCGAGACGGCACCCAGCGCGAGGGGATTTCGCTCTCGAGTGACGACAAGCTGCGCATCGCCGTCCGTCTTGACGAGTTGGGCGTGGGCATGATCGAAGGCGGATGGCCGGGATCCAATCCCAAGGATGCCGAGTTCTTCCAGCGGGCCAAGACGATGCAATGGAAGAATGCGGATATCGCCGCCTTCGGCTCCACCCGCCACGCTTCGTCTCCGGTCGAGAACGATCCGAACCTGGCGGCGCTGCTCGAGGCTGAGACCCCGGTTTGCACCGTTGTCGGGAAGTCCTGGTCGATGCACGTATCCGAAGTGCTCCGGACCACGCGGGACGAGAACTTGCGCATGATCGAAGAAAGCGTGGGATATCTGCGGGCCAGGGGGCGGCGCGTGGTGTACGACGCAGAGCACTTCTTCGATGGCTACAAGGATGACGCCGAGTACGCCTTGGAGACCCTGCGAGCGGCCGTCCGCGGCGGGGCTGAGATCGTGGTGCTGTGCGACACGAACGGAGGCTCCCTCCCTTGGGTGGTCGAAGACATCGTCCGGCAGGTCGGACAGCGGATCAAACACCCATTAGGGATCCACACCCACAATGACGGCGAGTGCGCCGTCGCCAATAGCCTGGCCGCCGTTCGCGCCGGGGCGGTGCACGTGCAGGGAACGATCAACGGTTACGGTGAACGATGCGGCAACGCCAATCTCTCGGCCATCATCCCCGATCTGGAACTTAAGCTTGGATTGCGCTGTCTCCCCGAGGGGAAGCTCAAGGAACTTTATGACCTGTCGCACTTCGTCGCCGAGGTCGCCAATCTCGCTCCGGATGAGCACATGGCCTACGTCGGGCGGAGCGCCTTCGCCCACAAGGGGGGCATCCACGTCGCCGCCGTCCGCCGCAACCCGCGCTCGTACCAGCACATCGATCCCGAGCTCGTCGGGAACGAGTTGCGTGTCGTAGTGAGCGAGCTATCCGGGCGCGGCAGCCTGTTGAGCAAGGCCGAGGAGCTCGGTCTGGGCGATGTCGGCAAAGAGGAGGTCTCGGCGGCGCTCCAGCGAATCAAGGATCTTGAAGCCCGCGGCTTTTCCTTCGAAGCATCGGACGCCTCGGTCGTGATGATGATGCGGCGCCTGGAAAGCGAGTATCGGCCTCCCTTCGAGCTCGTGGACTACGTGGTGATGGTCGAGAACCGGCAAGGTCGCGGGACCTTCGCCGAGGCCAACGTCAAGATCAGCATTAACGGCGAGATCGCGCATACGGCGGCCGAGGGAAACGGACCGGTGAACGCGCTGGATGCCGCGTTGCGCAAAGCGCTGACCCCGGTCTATCCCGAGTTGAACGGTTTTCACCTGTCCGACTACAAGGTCCGCATCCTCGACGGCCAGAACGGGACGGCAGCCACAACCCGGGTGTTGATCGACACTCGCAACGCTCACCATCAGTGGAGCACCGTCGGCGCCTCGGCCAATATCATCGAAGCCTCCTGGCAAGCCCTGGTGGACAGCGTCGAGTACGGCTTGCACGAGGCGAAAGAAGAGGCCGGGTCTCATGCGTGAATGGATTGGGCCCGGCGAGTCGAAAGGCAGAGTCGTCTGAAATGAAGGCCACGATCGTCCTCCTGCCCGGTGACGGAATCGGCCCGGAAGTGGTCGAGGAGGCGCGCCAGGTCCTCGAGGCGATCAGCCTGGAGTCCGGCCATTCTTTCTCTTTCGAAACGCATCTGATCGGCGGCGCGGCGATCGACCAGGCCGGCGATCCGCTCCCCCAGAAGACACTTGACGCGTGTCGATCGGCGGAGGCGGTCCTGCTGGGAGCCGTCGGTGGACCCAAGTGGAGCGATCCTCGGGCGGCGGTCCGCCCTGAGCAAGGCCTGCTTGGATTGCGCCGGGAGCTGGGGTTGTACGCCAACCTGCGCCCGATCCGGCCGTTGCCTGGCGCGACAGCCTCGCCCCTTCGGGCAGAGATCATCGAAGGCGTCGATCTGCTGATCGTGCGCGAGCTGACCGGTGGGCTGTACTATGGCGAGCCCCGATACACACGGACGACGGACGGCCGAAGACGGGCCGTCGATACGCTGGCCTA
>MGOM01000141.1:985-1177 GCA_001797105.1 Chloroflexi bacterium RBG_19FT_COMBO_62_14 | reverse complement strand
GGAAGAAAGTGACGTCGGTCGACAAGGCGAATGTGCTCGAGTCGTCGCGTCTCTGGCGGCAGGTGGCGGAAGAGGTCGGCGCTGATTTCTCGGAGGTCACCCTCGAGCATCAGCTCGTCGACTCGGCCGCCGCCCGTCTGATGACGGCTCCGGCGAGCTTCGATGTGCTCGTGACGGAGAACATGTTCGGCG
>MGOM01000141.1:315-901 GCA_001797105.1 Chloroflexi bacterium RBG_19FT_COMBO_62_14 | reverse complement strand
ACGGTTCGGCGCCGGACATTGCCGGGCGGGGATTAGCAGATCCGATCGGGGCGATTCTGAGCGCGGCGCTCTTGCTGCGCCACTCGCTCGGTCTCGAAGCCGACGCTCGGTCGATTGAAGATGCCGTCGAAGCCGCCTTGTCGAACGGCGCGCGGACGGCGGACCTGGGCGGTTCGCTCTCGACGGCCGAGATGGGCGAGGCGATCCGAGCTGAGCTGCGGCGAGTGGGAGAGAGGGCATGATGCGAGGTGGCGGGCGCACCCTCACCCCCTACCCCCTCCCCCTGCTTAGGGGGAGGGGAAAGCACACACGAGTGCAACATCCGCCTCAGCATTCACATGGTCTTTTTGAATGATGGGGGCGGCGAAGCCGGCCCCATCATTCAAAAAGACTTGCTCTTCCCCCTCCCCCACCGAAGATGGTGAGGCGAAGGGCATTGCTTCTCCGGCGGGGGAGGGGGGGCCGCCTGCCCCGCATGCTGTTTGCGGGGTCCGCCCCGGACGATCTTACCGGGGGACAGAGGGGCCGTTCGCCCCGGATGTTCTTACCGGGGGTGGGGGCGTAGAGCAGAACGCTCATAGACTCG
>MGOM01000141.1:0-256 GCA_001797105.1 Chloroflexi bacterium RBG_19FT_COMBO_62_14 | reverse complement strand
GGAGGAAGACACATGGCACCACAATCGAAGTACATCTGGATGGATGGCGAGCTGGTCCCCTACGAAAAGGCGACGGTGCATTTCATGACGCCTGCGCTACACTACGGCATGGCGGTATTCGAGGGCATCCGCTGCTACGAATCCAGTCAGGGTCCGGCGGTCTTCCGCCTGATGGATCATCTGAAACGGCTTCTCGATTCCGTTCAGATTCTCGGTATCCGTGGCTTCGCTTACACCCTCGACGAGCTGCATCAAG
>MGOM01000140.1:5552-15069 GCA_001797105.1 Chloroflexi bacterium RBG_19FT_COMBO_62_14 | reverse complement strand
GGCGAGATGTAGCGGGCGCAATCTCGAAGAGAGTCGCTCCTGGCGGGGTCTGGCCTGCGGGGTATTTGGAGACCTATAGGGGGCGATCGGCGAGCTGCGGGTCAATTTCGACTATCATCGCGGATTCGAACCCGGCCAGGCCGCCTTTGCCCGCCTCAAGGTTGCCTCTGACATCGAAGCAACATGGGCAGCCTCCGGCCTCGTCCCTGCCAGGGGTTAACTCAGGCGCCTGCCCGCTGCGCCGGAGCCGATTACTGGGCCGGCTCAACCAGCACAGTGAACGCAAACTGAGCTTGTTGTCCGGCTCGCTCGAGGTGGACGCGGATCCACCACTCCCCGGCCGTGGCGAACTGAACCCCGGATGTGTACGTCCCAGTCCCATCGAGGGTTGGCTGCGCTTCGCCGGCACCGTCGGGCTCATCTGAACCCCGCCGGCCGAACGTGAACGATAGTCGATCCAATACTAACGGCGTATTCCGTGGATCGGAGGGCGTGAACGTCAGGCGGACCGTCCCTGTCGGCAGCGCCGGGAACGGATCCGTCGTAAACCGCAGCCTCACCAAACCAAAGCCGGGCAGCTCCGCGCTAGCCTCGCGGGCAGGCGCCTGGCGTACCGTGTCCAGGGTCAGCCAGGCCACATAGCCGCCAAACGCGAGCGCCCCAAGCAGAATCAGTACAGAGGGACGCGCCAGCTTCCGAAACCCCTCAGATCGGCTCGGCATGTCAAAGTGACTCCTCCCCGGGCGACGGCCGGGCGATACTGGCACGAATCCTTACGTCCCAGCGACCGCACCAGGATTTCGGAAAATCCCGCTCATTCATGGTTGAGGTGTCGAGCGAGTCAGCCTACTGCTCGGCGCGTCGGAGGCCTTCCCCGCTCAGGAAACCGACATCTCACCATCCATCACGATCCTTCAGAGAGCAGAGACTGAAGTCGGCGCTCGAGGTCCGCGACGGAAAGCGGGCCTATCACGACATCACGGACCGTGCCGTCGCGGGCGACAAGGATCGACGTGGGAAGGCCCAGGATATGATAGAGGTCTTCCGAGACCTTGCTGTCTCCATCGAGCAGGATGGGAAAGGAGAGCTTAAGCTCATCTCGAAACGCACGCACCGAATCAATGCCGTCTTCGGTCTCGGTCAGATTGACCCCAAGGATTACGAACCGCTCTTGCCCGTACCGATTCGCCGCCTCTTGCAACGCTGGCATTTCTTCGCGGCAAGGCGGGCACCACGTTGCCCAGAAATTGAGCAGCACGACCTGTCCAGCGTGCTGCTGCAAGGAATGTCTCTGGCCGTTTAGGTCCTCCAGGCTGAAGTCGGGTGCCGTCTGCCCCACGCGTACGAGCCCGCCGAGGCCGACCGCCGGTATGCCGGTGGTTTGCACTGCCAGTTCCGTACTTGCGGTTTCCGTCGGTGCATTCGCTCCCCGGACGCTCGACTGTGATCCGGGCGAAGCGTCGTCTGGCTCTGCGAGGAACAACCGCCAGCCCAAGTACCCTCCGACACCCAACGACCCGATGAAGGTCACGACTTGGACCACGTAGAGCCAATGCGGTGACGAAGGTCGGAGTCTTCTCCAATCGCGCATCAGGCACCTACCCAAGCGCCCGATCGGAATCTTGAAGACGTCAGCGGAGGCCTGTCGGGGTGCGGGCCCATTCCCTACTGTAGCTGGCCGAGGTCCGAAGCGAACCATCCCAGAGAGACGGCGCTCACAACCGCATGGTCCTCCCCCAGAATGACTTGGATGATGGGGGAAGTCATAACGGCACGCCTGCCCGCTTGAATTTGGCCTCGATCACCTCCGCCGCGTCCTGGAAAAAGTCAAGGATGGCGGGAAAAGCTAGCCAGACGACGCCCATGCCGAAGAGCGCACCGGTGATCAATCGCATCCAGGAGTTGAAGGAACCCAGGGCGTCCCCAGCGTAATACGTGGGTGGGAACCGGTAGCCGGTCAAGGCTGCCAGCCACTGATTCGTATCCCGGAAACCTTGCCCGATCCCGGCCAAGTCGCTGATGACGTGGGACGTGCCGTCGACCGCAATCGGCAGGGCGAGGAACGCGAACGCCCATAGGGGAAGTGAACGAAGGCGCCGACGGAACGGCCACCAGGCTGCGGCAGCGATCGGGATGCTGGTGTAGAGGGAAACCATTCGATCCGACCAGGCAACCTTGTAGCCGAGCTCCGAAGCCCCGATGAATTGGCGCAAGACGACCGGGTCCACAGTCTTCCCCCATACTTGCTGGATGGTCGCAAGAGGATAGCTGGGAGAAGGTCCGAAGAGGAAGAAAGACCGCTGCGGGAGCTGATGGCAAAGGAAGGAGTACATGAAGTAGATGGCCCGCCCGATGCCCTCCCAGCCCATTCGCATCGCGACTGGGGCAAGCCAGGGAAGCCCGACATAGATCCCGCTGATCACGAGGAACCAGGGAAACCAGTTACGGCTCAGCCGGAAGACGGCCCGATTAAGAAGGATGGCCGAATCGTTCCTGTGTCGCCGGGGAATCGCATTGGGATGATCCATTCTCAGGACCTCACCCGAGGATTGTAGTCGCCCGGCCTTGGTCAGTGATGAGCGAAATGGCCTAGTACCGGCGAGCCTAACAGCCTGCCTGATGGTCCCGACCCTTGCCTGGTCGGCGCTGGATTCTTGTTGACGGACTTCGGCAGGCCCTTCACAAATGCGCGGGACGTTGAATCCCTCAGGACGATGCCGGGCTCGCGGGCAACCGTGGGCAGGCTTGTTGATTCGAGATAGTCGCCTTTGCTATTCGCTTGGCAACTGCTATGTGCCCAGAAGCCCGTGGTGTGCTCCCGCACCCCGACCTTAACCAGGCGCCGACCCGGAGGCCAACGTCATCGCACACGCACTACCGCTTACATGAGCTTCCGCCGTTTCGCTCTGGCAGGAGCCAGCCAAGTGGCTTAGGATGGCTTATCGGGCAATGGAGGCTTGCGGATGGACGCATTACCTTCGGCACGGACCAGGCAACAAGGTTCGACCGCCATCCAGCTCAATCGAGCGGCGTACCTTGTGAGTCGTGCCTGGTTCCTATGGTTACTTCTGGCAACAGGTCTCTGGGTTGGGCTCCCATGGCTGGCGCCCGTGTTCATGCAGCTCGGGTGGATCGGCCCGGCAAGGGCGATCTACTTCATTTACTCGCTACAATGTCATCAACTCCCACAGCGTTCCTTCTTCCTCTTTGGCCCGAAGCCCATGTACTCCCTTGCCGAGATCCAGACCGCCTGGATGACTACACTCGACCCGGTCGTCCTCCGCCAGTTTGTCGGCTCCCCGGATATGGGATACAAAGTGGCCTGGTCCGATCGGATGGTCTCGCTGTATACGAGCGTTCCCCTGGGAGCCCTGCTGTGGTGGCCGCTTCGGCGCCGCCTGCGCCCTTTGCCTCTTTGGTGGCTTCCTATCTTGGCGCTACCGATTGTTGTCGACGGAGGGACACACTTCTTGAGCGACTTGGCCGGGATCGGGCAAGGTTTCCGGGATACGAATCAGTGGCTGGCAGCCCTGACCGGCTACCGGTTCCCACCCACGTATTACGCTGGGGACGCCCTGGGTTCCTTCAACTCCTGGATACGTCTGATCACAGGCCCCTTGTTCGGGGTGGGTCTGGCGTGGAGCGCGATGCCCTACCTTCATGCCAGCTTTAGTGACGCTGCCCGCCAGATCAAGGCGAAGTTCGAACGCGCCGGTGTAGGGCTGTGAGCGAAGCGCAGTCCATCCGCGTTATCCTCGCCGACGACCACGCAGTGGTGCGGGCGGGTTTCCGTCAGTTCATGGAAGCCGCCGGTGACATTGAGGTGGTTGCTGAGGCGGACGACGGGATCCAGGCCGTCCAGGCTATCCAGGAGCACAATCCAAATGTGGCTGTGCTCGATATCCAGATGCCGGGAATGAGCGGCATTGAAGTCACGCGCTGGGTTCGCGCAAAGGCGCGGCGAACCGGCGTGCTCATCCTGACTGCATACGACGACGATCCCTACGTCCTGGCAGTCCTCCAGGCTGGGGCCAACGGGTATGTGCTCAAGACAGCCGACGCAAGTGACATCATCCGCGCAGTGCGAGCGGTGTACAAGGGCAACTCCGCGCTTGATCCGGCGATAACCCGAAAAGTGATGGCTCATGTGACGGGCCAGCGAACCAGCCCACCTACAGAGCTTCTGACGGATCGGGAGCTCGAGGTTCTGTCTCTGGCCGCGAAGGGATACACGAACAAGGCCATCGGCGTTCAGTTGGGGATAAGTGACAGGACCGTGCAGGGCCACCTGGCCAAGACCTTCAGCAGGCTCCAAGCCAGTAGTCGCACCGAGGCGGTCATGCGGGCAGTTTCTCTTGGTTGGCTACCGCCCGGCCTTGCTCAACTGCCGGAAGAATAGGCCTCCGGCACGCCGATCTACGCGCTGAATTGAGCCCGTCTTTTCGTCGTTGGCGCAGATGCTGAGCCCGTCGTCGGCTTGAGCCCGGGTTCGGGCAGGGGATGGACGCTCGTTCTTGGGGAACACGGTGCCCGGCGATCATACCTCCCCGATGAATGCGTCGCCAACAGCCAAGTTCCCTGCATCGGATAAGGCGTCGGGCAGATTGGTCGAGCCCAAGACCGGCCAAGTAACCCGCCAAACTGCCTAATCACCATCAGGCCAGAGCACGCTCAAAGAGTAGGGCCAAGGCCGATACACTGGTGCCAGGATCGTACGATGAGCATCATCGCACCCCTCGCCTTGAACTCTGACGCGGCCGTCCGCCGGGTCATCCAGGAGCTTATGGCCGCCGGCCTGCAAGTCAGTCGCTCCTTCGACCTGCAGTCTGCCCATGAGTCGCTGGCGGACCCGGATGAGTGCGCATGCCCTTACCACGGTACGGCCAGATGCACCTGCCAGTACATTGTCCTATTGGCGCATCCAGAGGGCTCAGACCCCGTGGCGATTGAGCTCCATGGGCATGACAAGGAAACGCACATGGCTTTGGTCGAGGTGGCTGGGGTCGCTCAAGATGAAGAAACCGTGAGGCTGGTAAAGGCTGCCCTGGCCAAGCTAGTGACTGTACCAGCTGTCAACACGTAGCCAGAAGCGAGCCGAGCCTTTCCGGGGTTCCGGCTGTTCGCCTCACGCACAGTAAGCCTCGGCGCGCCTCCTCGGAGGGCTGTGGCGACGTCAGCCTGTCCATTCTGGCTCGGTAGCCTCTATGGCTTCCTCAGCCACCGCCAGCCCGCCTTGGGCGAGCGTGAAGAACAGGTGCTGGGAGTCGACACTCACGACATCCAGGTCGCTGGTGCTTTCAAAGACGCTGATCTCGAAGGGCGGCAAGGATCAGCTCTGCTCGGGGTTCTTTCATGTCATCCCTCTTCCCCAAGGTGTGTGGGGCTCCCACAGCCAGCGCAGAAGTTGTCTACCTCATGACGGGACAGGCCACAGACAGAACACTGCAGATCAAGCCGGTTACCACAACGGGCGCAGAACCGGTCCCCCGCCTGGACCCCATTGCCGCAGGCCTGACACAGAACAACCTGAATTCCTTGTGCCCGGCGGGCAAGTCCCCGCGGTTCGATCTTAGCCTCGAGGTCGGCCCGGGCGCTGTCCATCGTATCGGAGAGCCGCGCCGCTTCAGCCATCAGATGGCGTCGCAGCGACAAGTAGTCTTCTTCTTCGACCTTGCTGGTGTGGAAATCGAAATCCAGGTCGCGCAGGGCCAACAAGACCTGCTCTCGTCGGGTCTCAGGTGAAACCCGTGACGCCTGCCTCTTGGCTCTGGCATTCCTGTTCACCCGCTGAAACGGGTCGGCGACCGCTACTGCAGCAATCAGGGCCAAGGACAATCCGACAAGAAGGGAACCAGCGTCCATCGGCTACCTCACTACCCACACAGGCTTCAGGGACGGCAACCGGGATTCCGGCATCACGGCTGGTGGCGGTGGTTCAGCCAACCGCACGTCAATGGAGTTGCCGGAGCTCATCTTCGATCCTCTTTATCGTCTCAGATGGAAGATCGATCTCCTCAGCCTGGCTAGACGGCTCGGTTGCCCCCGCCTTCCTCCATCTTGCGAGGACTTGCCAGACGACGACGAGGCCAAGGGCGACGGCCATGGCTGGTAACAACCAGACGAGGGCGGTAAACCCCTTTCGCTGCGGCTCGGCCAGCACCCGCTCGCCATACTGGGCGACAAAGTAATCGACGACCTGATCTTCGGTCCAACCGGCCGCGAGTTGATCTTTGATCTGCGCCCGCCAATCCTGACAGGCTTTCGTCTCGCACACGTCCAGCGGCGTGTTGGGGCACACCGGACAATACAGGTTCTTGGCGATCCGGTTGACGTCGTTATCCGTCGGGTAAGGGTCGCCTCCTTCCTGGGCCTGAACGGCAGCTGCTCCCAGGAAACTGACAAGGATCGTCAACGCGGCCAGAATTACTTTCGAGTTCAAGGATCAGCCTCCTTCTCCCCCACTGGAGCCAAGTCAAGCGGCAATCAAGCGGTGGTCGTGGCGTGGTTGGCTCGCATCCACACCCCAACAACCTAGCCTTCAACGCTCGACAGACCATCGGCTTGTCGGCTGTGAGGCTTGAGAACGTACGAGGACCGCTCACCGAGTGCCCCGGTTGGCCAGGCAGCGATCAGTGTTCCAAGGACCAGGACCATCCCTCCCAGCCATGTCCAGTTGACGAGTGGGTTGAGGTAGACCTTGAAGGTCGAAGCGCTGAGCCCGATCTCCTCCCATCCGACAAGCAGGACGTAGAGGTCCCCTCCCAAGGTTGAGTACACCCCGGGAACGGTCACCGGCTGTTGCTGCACCAGGAAGAAATCCCGGCGCGGCTTCAGCTCTTTGAGCAGTGCCCCGTCCTTGAAGATGGAAATGGATGCCTCAAACACCTCCTGCCCATCCGAGCCTTCGTCCTGAGTCAGACCGTCAAACCTCAGGGCATAGTTCCCCACGGCAAGTTGCTCTCCGATGGCCAGGGTGCCCTGAGTCTCCTCCTTGAAATACGCGTCTCCAATGAACCCAAGCGCGATCATGAGCACGCCCATGTGTACGAGATAGCCACCGTAGCGGCGCCGATCCCGGCCGAAAAGCCGCCACAGCGCCTCACCCGGCTGTTCACTTCGCGTGCGCATTCTGGCTCGCACACCGATCCAGAATTCGAGCATGACAGTAAGCGCAACAAAGGTGACGAGCCACAGTCCAACGAAAGACGCAGGATGCTCCCGGTGGAAATAACCCCAGACGGCGCTGAGGATGAGGGAGGCGAGGAACGGCACAAGCAGGGTTCGACCCAACTTGGCCAAGCTTTGTTTCCGCCAGGCGAAGTACGGCGCCAGGCCCTGCAAGATGATCAGCGCCGCGAACAGTGGGCCGGTGACCTGTTTGAAGAACGGAGGACCGACGGTGATCCGAGTGCCGGTCACGAGCTCGGAGATCATCGGAAAGATCGTGCCCCAGAAAACGGCGAACGCAATCCCCAGGAATAGCAGGTTCTGGAGCAGGAATGCGGACTCGCGGGAAATCAATCCCTCCAGGTCATGCTCAGCCTTGAGTGTGTCGAGGCGGCGGAACAGCAGGCCCATGGACCCGAGGAAAGTCAGCCCGATAAACACAAAGAAAGCCGGCCCCATACCGGACTTGGCGAAGGCGTGGACAGAACTGACGATCCCCGTCCGGGTGATGAAGGTCCCGAAGATGACCAGAGCATAGGTCAGGATGATCAGGACCATGTTCCACACTTTCAGCATGCCGCGCTTCTCTTGAATCATCACCGAATGCAGAAAGGCGGTGCCTGTCAGCCAGGGCATGAGCATGGCGTTCTCAACTGGGTCCCATCCCCAGAACCCTCCCCAGCCCAGCACGTCATACGCCCAGCGGCCACCCAGAACCAGGCCTATGCTCAGGAACACCCAGGCCACCAGCGTCCAGCGGCGGGTGGTGTGGATCCACTCGTCCCGGCGGGATTCACCCGTGATCAGCGCCGCCATGGCGAAGGCATATGGGATCACGAAGCCAGTGAACCCAATGTACGTCGTCGGCGGATGCCCGATCATCCCAAAGTGTCGCAGCAGAGGGTTGAGCCCCTGTCCATCTTGCGGAATATACGCCATCGCATTTTGAGGGCGGAAGACTGCAGTCGTGAACTCGTTTGCGCCCTCAAGATGCCACAAGTGAGCAAACGGATTGGTGATGAAGAGTGACAACCCGATGAAGAAGGCCGTGGTCCCCATCGCAACCGCGATCACATACGGCATCAGCTCACGATCCCGATCCCACTTGCGCAGACTCACCAAGGCCACAAAGCCGGCCATCAACCAGCCCCAGAACAGCACCGAGCCCGCCTGGCCGCCCCACAGCGCCGTCACGCGAAGAAAAGTGGACATAGCCCGACTGGTCACGTCGACCACGTAGGCCAAGGAGAAATCCATCGTCACCAGTGCATAGATCAGGATTAGCACGGATCCGGTGAGCAAGAGGTAAGTCACAAGGACGGCGTTGCGGGCGCTCTCAACAAACGGAGAACGAGCTCTCCAACCGCCATAGGCAGCAGCAACGCTAGCGTAGATCGCCAGGATGAAGGCCAGGGTAAGCGTGATCAAGCCCAGGTCAGCAAGCATCGTCGATCCTTCCAGGCTGCGGGCTCATTCTCTGAATTGGACTCATACGGACCTCGTGTGCTCGCTGGGATACGAAGGACGAAATCGCCACCAGGGCACCGATCGGCCCCAAGCAGCACAGGATCATAAGGAGCGTATGTTTGCGGGTCATGGGTAGAAATCCAGCGCTTCACGAAGCGCCTGGTCAGCTACAGACGGATCTGCTGCCAACCAGATGACCAATGCACGGGATTGGAAGGTGTAATGTCGCTTTCCCATCCCGGCCAGTTGGTAGATGGTCCGCCCGAGAAGACTTGATTGCCCGATCGGGACAAAAGGCGTGTTCCCCTCGGCAATCTTGTCGCGCATCTCCTCCAGCAACCTCCTTGCCAGGAAGCTCGCCGGGGCACCGGTCACCCACAAAGTGATCTGCCCCTGCGCGCCGTAGATCCCCATGCCCCCGGAGGTCAATGGGAAGGACTTGCCGTGCAGTTGACTTACCTCGGCCACAGCCTCCGCGCCGTACTGGGAGGAAGTGAGCGGAAGGCCGGCAAGTGAGTCTGGAATCGGCGCGGCCGCTGGCTCAGAGATTGCCTCGCTGTAGCGATAAGAGAAGAAGGCCCCCAGAAGGATCAGCATCCCCAGGATCATCAACACCAGGGGACCTAGACGCCTCCCCACCTTGCCGGCGGTCACCCTTGCCACCCGCCCTTCGGACTGCCCACCGTCACGGAGCTACCCTGGAGAACCGCTCAACTCCATCCGGTCGTGCAACACAGAGCGTCCATCCTCATCCGATCACCCAGGTCAACAGGATCGCTGCCACGGCGACAACCGGAACAAAGAGGCGCATCTTCAGCACGGTGTGCAGCGCCACTTGCACCCCGAGGCCCAGGACAAGGGGTGTGACGATCAGCCTGTCTTC
>MGOM01000140.1:4083-5500 GCA_001797105.1 Chloroflexi bacterium RBG_19FT_COMBO_62_14 | reverse complement strand
AAGTACAGTCCGGTCAGGGGTAGGGCACCAAACACGCCGGCAGTAGCCGGCGGCAAGTAGCGTCTGGCCATCGAAATGCCCATCAACCCCTCCCTTGGCGGCAAACGTGCTGCCTTGAGCCTATCGGAATCCTTGTGGCGCAAGGAGCGCCAAATGGCCCGTCACACCGAGAAGGTTACATCCGTCACCTGAAATGTGGCCTGCCTCCGCGTGGCCCTCCCCAATGGGCTCTGCCAATCCATACAGGGAACACCAGATCCGCTCGCGGATCCGATGATAGCCAGGGCTGGTATGTCAGTCCGAACTCATCGACCAAGGCCGGAGAATGACCTCTGGGCCACGAGTCCTGCTCAGGTCATCATGCGGCGAGCCGGGGAAGCCATTGACGACGGATCCGAGGCGGCCTCGCAGGCCCCGCCGAATGGCCTATCACCCGGCGAGCCAGACCGCCCTGGGTAGCGGGGAACCGGAGGGATACAGTGTCTCTGAAGAGTTTGCGCGGGGCGAGGCCCGGGAGCAGCCTAGCCTGTGAAGGCTCGCATTCACTTGCCCAGGGAGGTGGAGATCATGGACGCGGGAACGATTCTGCTGGTCATCGTGGGTGCACTCCTCCTCGTATTGCTGGTCGTTCTGCTCTTCAGCGGTGGAGGGGCAGCAATGATGGGAGGCATGATGATGATGGCCGGCAACCCGATTGGGGCAGTCCTCCTCTTGTTTCTGTTAGCCCTGGCCGGGTTGTTCGCTTACGTCGTCCTCTACGCTAGACCTGGCTAGACCTATCACGAGAAAGGAGAATAACCGTGGTGAAGGATCCAGTATGCGGCATGGATGTGGACGAGAGAACGGCCCAGTTGAAGTCGGAGCATATGGGCAAGACCTATTACTTCTGCAGTCCAGGCTGCAGGAAGTCCTTCGACGCAGACCCTCACAAGTATATGGGTGAGGCCATGAAGCATGGGGGCCACGAGGGACACGCCCACCACTGAGTCGGCGCTTGTCCGGGCGATAGCCCGGCAACTCAGAGCCTCGCCGAGGCTTGTTCGCATCTGGAGAAAAGTAAGGGGGCGGCTTTGGCACGAATGGCTGTCTTCGCCAGATGTGGCCTCGGCCATTGATTTGGTAGGGGGGTGTGGTTACCCTATTGGAGTGAGTCAATGGATGAGTCGCATAGTTGCAGCGTCGAGCCTGCGGTAAAGGAAGCCTCTGACGAGGAGCGATCCCACATCGTGGACGCGTGGCTGCTGGTCTGGGGGATGGGCTGTCCGAACTGCGCGGCTCGAGTGAGGAATAGTCTCCTGGCGCGCAGGGGGGTGGTCAGGGCGGAGGTGAATCACCTCACCGGTTCGGCCCATGTTTTTTACAATCCCAAGATGGTGACTGAGCATGCTCTGACGATGGCGGTGGCCCAGGCCGGAGG
>MGOM01000140.1:2489-4048 GCA_001797105.1 Chloroflexi bacterium RBG_19FT_COMBO_62_14 | reverse complement strand
ATCCGACGAGACCGGGAAACGCCGGCGCCTGAGTCATGCAGAGCCGACGCATACCGCAGGCTAGTCTTCATTGAAGGCGCAGCTCACCGTCAAGGACCCGTCAGGGGCCGGACACTGGCAGGCCGGGGATCCCTTCTTGACGGGTCCTTTCGCTTTTTGGCCCCAAGTCCATCCACCTTCAAGGCACAGCACACGGACCGAGGGAGGAAACGCCGATGATCTTGGTCCATTCTCCCTTTGGGACTTGGATTGAGCCCATGGTCCGTCCGCCTCGAGCTCGGGCTGCCTTTCCCGCTCCTGCTCGACGCCAGGACCCAGGTTTCCTACGGGCTGTACCGGGTCATCGGCATTCCAACCAGCGTCTTCGTCGACAAGCAGGGTACAATCCGTGAAATCATCATCGGTGCCATCCCTCTTGAAGAACTCAATGAGAAGGTGGAATCCCTGTTAGAGGCAGCCGAGTGAGGATCATCGATCAACATGCAGACAACAACACAACGAAGCGCAGGAACACCCTGCTGCATGCTCTGTTATTCGTTTTCGGGTTTTCTCTGGTCTTCGTCGTAGGCTGGGGTGGTGCAGCAACCCTGCTCGGCGAACTCTTCGGCAGCTACAAGGTGACGCTGGGCAGGATCGGGGGCCTGCTTGTCATCGTTTTCGGTCTGTACACCCTCGGCCTCTTGCGTATTGCTTGGTTGGGGATGGACACTCGCCCCACCCGCTTCGCCCAGCCCTCCAACCACCTCTTGCGCTCGGGGCTCTTTGGGGTTCTTTTCGCCGCCGGGTGGACCCCCTGTGTCGGCACCACCCTGGGGGCAATTCTCACTCTTGGCTTCAGTCAGGCGACATCGAACCAGGCGATGATCCTGGCGTCGGGCTACGCCTTTGGCCTCGGGCTGCCCTTCCTGGCTCTCGCCGTAGTGCTCGAGCGAGCCCTCACTCTCGTGGACAGACTCAAGAAGCACATCCGTGTTTTCCAGCTGGTGAGCGGGATCTTCTTGCTCCTCATCGGCGTCATGATGCTCACGGATCGGATCACCCTGATCGCCATCTGGGCGCAGCGAAACGGTCTATACCTCGACCTGCCCCTCGGCGGCGCCTCGGCCCCCACTTACTTGGCCGCCATGGCCGCCGGGATGCTCTCGTTCCTCAGCCCGTGCATCCTGCCACTCGTTCCGGCTTACCTAGGCTACCTTAGCGGCCAGGGACTGCTCACCCATAAACCTCAGACCATCCTCACGACTTAGCCGTCACTCTTACGGTCGAAACAGCTGCTCGGTTTTCCCCAGGTGTACACTCAGCACTTGACGAAGCACGCCGTCGGTTGATTGCCCCCGGATGGCACACGCGCTCGTGACCGTGACCTATCGCGCCGACCAGGCCCCGTTTCTGGCACCCACCTTACACCTTCCCTCGCATCCCCTTCATCGCGCCGGACATCTCGCCGCACAATGAAGCCTTCCTTGTAGGCTCCAGCCGACCGATGAACACCGGACCCTTTAGCTTGGGATTCATGTCGCGCGTCATCCGGCACTGGAAGACGATCTCGTCGCCATTGC
>MGOM01000140.1:0-2458 GCA_001797105.1 Chloroflexi bacterium RBG_19FT_COMBO_62_14 | reverse complement strand
CGATCCAGACTGAACAGCCCGATACACCGTCGAGAAAGGGCTGGCATACCAGAAGGTGCCTTTGTCGACAAGCTTCGCCTCTCGAAGCAGGCGCCGGATCTCCGACTTGTACTCCAGTTCATCAACTTGCCATGGCCCGCCGCGCATGACCTCGAACTGGAGGTCGTGCTCGAGCTCTCGCAGTCTGCCTTGTTCGGCGTAGAGATCCCGGGCGTCAGGATCGGTCAGCGCCCAGATATCGCCGGGGGCAGGCTCCGGGCTGTCCGCTGTCGTATCGGTGCGAGACACATACTGAGGCGTTCCGTACAAAGCTTTCACGATATTCATTGACTACTCCTCTCATCGGCGGCGCCTGCACCATGAACCCAAGCTCGGCCGCCTCAAGCCATCCGTGCCTGCATGGCGTTGGACATCACCCCGCACAGGCGTTGGGTCCGCTCATCTTGAAAGTCGCCGATCAGCACCGGCAGGTCAAGCTCAAAGCGGTCACGGGTCATCGGACAGGCCCAGACAATCTCATCGCCCTTGTGGAAAACCATCGATCGGGCGCCCAACTGCAGCGACCCCTCTGTCATAGCGCGGTAGATGGGCGGATGCGGACTGATCGCCCAGAAGGAAGCCAGCTTGCGGACCTTGCCTTCCGCCTCCAGACGGGCGATCTCCCGCAGATAAGCCAGATCCAGCTCACTCCAGTCCTCACCGCGCATGACCTCAAAGCGGACGTCTTGCTCAAGCTTCTCCAGGGTCCCTTCATATTCGTAACGGGCGCGCGCCACGCGATCGGTCATCAACCAGGCATCCTGTATCGGAGATGCCGCCGGCAGAAAGGTGCTGCCGCAGTACGAGCAGGTCACCGCTCTCCCGAACCGGCCATCCCATTCGATACTCGCTCCGCAACTCTGGCATGTAACCCGCCGCATTTCCATGGCGTTCCACCCTGGCAATTGAAACCGTGTGTGATCCGTCCGTCACCACCGGTCGGCAGCCCGCCACCGCCACGGACAGGCAGAGCAGATGCACCCGCCACCTCGGCAGACCATGAACTCTCTATCGTACAGCGGCGCGATCCGTTCGTAGCACGCACGGCCGGTCCTGGTTTGAACTGGATCCGGTCCAGCCATCCTCAAGTCGAGCGTTCTGACCTCTCTATGGGTAAGCTTCAGCCAGAAGGGCCTCCAGCCGCTGCTCCAACTCGGGCGCTGCTAGCGGGCCGATCTTGACCCCTCGGAGCGTCCCGTCCTTGGCGACGAAGAACGTCTCGGGGACGCCCTGAATACGATACGCCTGAGAGATCCGAGTGCCTTCATCGGGCCCGTTCGGGTAGGTGATGTCAAACTCGGCTATATAGGCCAGGGCCTCACGCTCTGTGTCCACATAATCCACACCGATGAACACCACCCCCCGGTCCTTGTAGTCACGCCAAGTCGACTCAAGGTAGGCTGCCTCTTCCCGGCAGGGTGGGCACCAGGAGGCCCAGAAGTTGATCGCCACGACTCGTCCTCGCAAGTCGCTGAGGGTGACCTGCTCCCCCCCAAAGGTCGTCAAGGTGAAATCCGGAGCCGGCCCAGCTGCCCGTGGTCCGGCCTGAACCTTGACGAGCCCCCATCCAAGCAGGCCGAGCAGGGCCAACACGAAACCATAGGCCGCCACCCGCCCCCAGGCTGGATGCGGGCGCTGCGGTTGGTCTTCCTGCGAAGAGGTGGCGTTCAGCATAGCCATCTAAGGACTCGATCGCACACTGGCCTGGGCCCAGATCTCGACCGTCGGCCAATCTGGGTCGTTGTTCTCGATGATCAGACCCCGCCGGACCGTCTGACCACGAACATCGTGGAAACCGGCGTCAAAGACGAGGGTCACGATGGCCACTTTCCCGGCGGGGATGATGGACGACGTGAATTCGGCCTTCGTGCAACCGCACGTTGTGTAGGCGCGGCTGATGGTGAGCTGGATAGGGGCGATGCTCGGCTCGCGCTATGAGTCAACGGTACCAGCGGGAAAGGCTGATCGCTAGCGCCAAATGGCCCATCACCGTAGCCAGAAACCGATCGCTAGGTTTCCACGACCTCTACAGGAGTGCCTCCGGGCATCGAGACCGTGACATCGCCAGGTAAGTAGGACACAATCGGGTTTGTCCATCGGAATACCCATTTCGCATCTCGGGGCCGGGCATTGACGCAACCGCGCGACATCGGCACACCGAAGTTGTTGTGCCAGAAGGTGGAGTGCACTGCGACCCCATTACCAACAAACAGCGTGGTCCATCCCACCCCAGCGAGATCCCACCCACCTCCGGTTGTGCCGCCACTCATATGGACGGAAACCAACTTCCTCCAGATTGGATGTACTCCAAGAGGTGTGGAAGAGCGCTCGAGTGGTTGACCTTGAGGGTCAAACTTCACGCCGGTGGAGACGGTGCAGTAGTAGATTTCGGTCTCGCCCTCAAAACAGCCGAGCGTCT
>MGOM01000139.1:41268-45475 GCA_001797105.1 Chloroflexi bacterium RBG_19FT_COMBO_62_14 | reverse complement strand
CGCCCCTGGTACTGGTTGGGCGTGATCGCCTGCCGGACACTCACCGAATTGACGACGTATACGACCGCGCCGAACCCCCACATCGCTTGGGCGAAAACGATGAGCGGGAGCGCGACCTCAACTTGGCGGCCTGAGAGGGGGATGATCAGCAGCGCCAGGATCACCTGAAGGTGGCCGGCGATGATCGCCCGGCCCAATCCGAACCAGCCTACCAGGCGGGTTGCCATGACCGATCCTAAAAAGCCGCCGAGGCTGGCAATGGCGTACATACCCCCGAGGATGACTGGGGTGAGGCGCAGGTCACGCGTGGCGAAAAGGACGAACACGGCCAGATGGACATCGATGAAGAAGTTGGCGGTCGCGCTCGTGAATGTGAAGGCGCGCAAGATCGGATTGCCGAAAACAAGCCGCAACCCCTCTCGGATCTCAGGCAATAGGCTCCTCGAGTCCCGGGCCGGAGGCGGACCGGGTTCGGGTGTCCGAATCCACGCTAGAGACAGGGCCGAGCCCAGGAAGGAGAATGCGTCGACGGCGATCGCCAGCGGTGCACTCACGAGTTGGACGAGGCCACCGCCAAGCCCCGGCCCGGCGATCTCGGCAACTGAGGCGCTGGCTTGCAGTTTGCTATTGCCTTCCACTAGATGATCTCGCGCGACAAGCGTGGGTAGGTATGCTGAATAGGCAACCTCGAACAAGACGTTCAGGATACCTACCAGGAAACCGACGGTATACAAGTGTTCAATGCGCAGGGTGTGGGTGAGAGCGGCGATCGGGATCAGAGCCAGGAGCAGCGCCCGTCCCAGGTCGGCGGCGATCATGATCGGCCGGCGGCGTAGGCGATCCACCCATGCTCCGGCCGGAAGCCCAACCAAGAGCCATGGGATGTACTGCAACGTGCCCAGGGTCCCCATCTGAATCGGGGTCGCTTCGAGCGTGATCGCCGCCAGAAGCGGTATCGCCAGCAGTGTGACCTGGGAGCCGAGGAGGGAGATCGTCTCGCCAGCCCAGAGTTTGAGGAAGTCGCCCTGACGCCATACCCCGGTGAGACGTCCCTGCATCATGGCTTCGCCCTCCCCGAACCCGCCGCGAATAACCTGCTATAATGAGATTGGTGGTCACATTCTAGGGCGGAAGGATTAACCTGTCAAGATCCTTTTGAGGGTTATGGTGTCAACCAACCATGCTTACCCCTGATTCACCCGGCCGGGATCAGCGGCCCACGCCCATTTGTCTTGAATTCACCAATACGATGCGTTGGCATGCCAGCGAGCGGCCGGACGAGACTATCCGATCGTACGCCGACCTGGTGGCCTGGGCGCGGGCCGCTGGGGTGGCTTCCGACCGGTCGGCCCGCCATTTTCTCAGCCGGGCGAAGGAACATACGGCCGATGCCGACCTGGCGCTGACGCGGGCAATTTCCCTAAGGGAGGCGATCTACCGGATCTTCTTGGCCTTGATGAACGATACGCCGGCGCAAAGGACCGACCTGGACGAGCTGAACGGCGCGATCAGCCGATTGACAGGGGGTGTCCGGCTGGTGCAGACACGCGAGGAGTTCGCCTGGGAGTGGCGCGTCGACGATGATGCCTTGGATTCCTTCCTGTGGCCGATCGCCCTTTCGGCCGTGGAGTTACTGCTCTCCGAGGATCGCCGCTGGGTCGGCCAATGCGCCGACGACCGTGGCTGCGGCTGGCTGTTCCTGGACACGAGCAAGAACCACAGTCGACGCTGGTGCGACATGAACGACTGCGGCAACCGCGCCAAACAACGCCGCCTGCATGAGCGGAGACAGCGAACGGCTTAAGCCTCTTTCTAGCTCGCCACCGCGCCTAGCATCCTGACAATCCGCCTCGGGCCCCCTCAGACGAAGAACTGCAGTGTTCCCCCGACAGTTATCCAGCCATAGAGGGTTCGGAGTCTCACCAGCACCCCGAGTCGCAACCTGCCGGAGACCGCGTGAGGCTCCGGCAGGTTGTCTTGATCGGTTGGTGATGGAGGGGGACCGGCTCCTCGATGCCGGAGCCCGGATCCCTATCCGAGTGGGCGAACTGTGCGCGAGATCTCGGCCAACAGCTCCAGATCACCGCCCCCGCTCAATTGAAGGTATCGGTCCCCGAGCGTCGTGAAGAAAAAGAAGCCTCGCGCGCCGTCGCTGCCCTGGACGACGATGCGTGCTGCGGATCTGCCGTCGGCGAGCGTGGTCGCTTCCTCGGAGATAACGTTGATCCCCGAGGTGTCCCACGCGACATGGTGGTTGGCAAGAAAGGCACCCAGGTCGCCTTTCGGATCCCAGAGCAGCACGACCACATCCAACTGCGCTTCCTCAGAAACCCTGAATTGCATGATCGACCCGCGATCGCCTCCACCCATCGAGAACGGCTTCCCCCACTCGGCTGGATAGTCCAACTCGAACCCGGCAGCCTCATCGCGGTAGGTAGCCGCGACGAACGACAACGGTTGTGTTGTTAGTGTCGGCAGGTCCGTCGGAATCGGCGTCGGCGGAACTGCCGTCTGTGTCGGCAAGACGACCGGCGACGGCGAAGCGACAGGGATTGCCGTCGCTTCCTCGGCGGCCACGCAGGCGGTCAGGAGAACCACACCTAATATCATCAAGACGAAAACCTTTCGATTCATACGACAAATCACTCCTTTGATGAAGATGATCAAACATCAGAGCTCACGATCCGCTCCGATTCGTGTGCCTGCACACCATGTCTCCCTGAGCATTGTCTAGCGCCAGACTGCGGGCGCCACCCAGACCGCGATGTCTTGGCTGGAGGCTGCCGACGCCCGTACGGTCACGGCAAACGACACGGTCTTGCCAGCCAGCGATCCCCGATCGAGCTCATGCGGCCGGCATCCGTTGTCGACGGTGCCGGAGTCGGGTTGGAAAACGGCGTGGGCGCCGACGAGAAGATCGGCCCGAAGAGGCCGAGGGATGCCATCCCCGCCGTCGCAACGACCAGACTGAGGATCAGAAGGCCTGACAGGCCCAGAAACAGCCATACCGGTTTGATCACGTAGACTTTTTCCATTCGCCTGACTCCGAACATGGATGTCTCTCATCCAGGAAGACAAGACGCTGGCAGGATATCGAAAGTTCCTCTTACACGTATGAGGATCCGAGCTCCGTCATTCCTCCAAATCTCGCGGACGCACGTCCCCTGGCGGGATAGAGCCCACGGGACGGAGTGTTCCAGGGCGGCGCGCACCGTCCGAGCCCCCTGCTACCGACGCGGTTTCAGGTGAGACCAGTCATGGAGCCATTGAGCAAAGGCCGGGAGGCCCCAGGTCCGGGACCTCCCGACTTAGGCCATTAGGATCCCGGCCGCGGATACGAACACCGGCAGATCCTCGACCTCGGCCGCGCTGAGGTCGGCTCGTCTCGAACGCGGCATCGCGCCAGTCGATGCTTGATCTGGGCCGGGATCATATCTCAACCGCGACGAGGGGCTGTCTTCTGGCTTGTGTGGAGAGCGGGAATAATTCTCAGAAGGCGGGATCATCCTTGGCGATGAGGATGATCCGACCGCCTCCCAGCACCTCAGCCGTCAGCTCTCCGGCTCGCTCATCTCGAGGAATGTTCCGTGCCAGGTGTGGTACCACACCTGACCCGTATAAGCGTTGACACTGAGCATCCCCGTCACTTCTCCCGCCTGAAGCGTATGGAGAGTGAAGTATCCGGGGAACTCATCCACGGTTTCATCGGCACGATAACCCGGAAGATACGCGTCCAGGTATTCCTGCGCGATTTCCGCGGCCTCCTGCGGCGTAACACTGGCTTCGAAGGACGGGCCCGGCTGTGCGTACCCGCGGTCCCCCATCATGCCGCCCATCATTCCACCGTAAACCCCCGTGGAGCGCCCGCCCATCATGCCGTATTCCGTGTTCCACATCATCGCCGGGCCATACTCGAGGAAGACCGCTTTCGTGACCGGATCGACCAGTACCTCGAAGGCTCCTCGGCCGGAGGCCGGGTCCTCGACCTCGGCATAGGCCTGGTTGGTGAAGATCATCACCTCGCCGACTTCGAGGTCGGAGTACCCCCATCGACTGAGGTAGGCATCGACGGCCTGCGAGGCTTCATCGATCGACAGCGGGTCCCCTGTGTTTAGCGCCCCACCCGGCTGACCGCCCATCATGCCGGCTCCACCAGGCGCGCCATACTCCCCCATCATCCCGTACCCACCCATCATCCCCCCGCCCT
>MGOM01000139.1:40765-41255 GCA_001797105.1 Chloroflexi bacterium RBG_19FT_COMBO_62_14 | reverse complement strand
GCCGTAGTTGGCGGCTGTCCGATCGAAGAGCCCAGCCCTTCCAACCCACAAACCAACACCGAACAACCCGGCACCCACGAGCGCCGCAACCAATGTACCTACCAGCCACTTGCTTGTCACACTTCCACCTCCAAGGTCTGTGATTCCACCTCATTCAGGCGGCCGTTCTCCCTTCGTCAACCGTTGCAATTCAGGCCCTTCTGCCCTGGCCGACTCTTCGGGTCGACATCGCGCCCCGGCGACCAGTTCATCCCTGCCGGGAGATCCGATCCTATGGCGCGACAACCACTGCGGTGAAAATGATCTCCACCTCAGGCTCATCCGGGTCGTTTGTGTCGACAAAGACCTGGCGTGCAACCTGGCCTAAGAAATCGGACCCGTGGGCACCCGAGTCATAGTGAATGATGAGATCTCCCGTCCCCCCGGGAGGAATCACCCCCGGCTCAATCGAAGCAGTCGTGCAGCCACAGGAGGTCGTCACCGCCTCGAC
>MGOM01000139.1:9217-40645 GCA_001797105.1 Chloroflexi bacterium RBG_19FT_COMBO_62_14 | reverse complement strand
GCAGGCACTGACGATCATCATCGACCACAGCACGACCGGTACCAGCCTCTTCACCGATGCTCTCGTGTCCCCATCCGCATCAATCCTCCGCGAGAAGGGGATCCAACCGTTCCTCGAGTTCGGGGGGAGCCAGGGGGCCAACCTTGACCCCGCGCAACCTCCCATCCTTGCCGATGAAGAATGTTTCGGGTACTCCCTGAATCCGGAACGCCTGTGAGATCCGCGTACCGGTGTCGGGCCCATTGGGGTAAGTGATCTGGAACTCGCTGATGTAGGCCAGCGCCTCAGACTCTGTGTCCACGTAATCCACGCCTAGGAACATCACCCCACGATCCTGGTAATCCCGCCACGTCGCTTCCAAGTAACTGGCTTCCTCCCGGCACGGCGGGCACCAGGAGGCCCAGAAGTTTACAACGACGACTTTGCCCTGCAAACCTCCGAGGGTGATGATCTCGCCCTCGAAGGTGGTCAGGGTGAATTCCGGGGCGCGCCCCTCACTGCGTGGACCGGCCTGTGCCCTTGCGAGTCCCCAGCCGAGGAGCCCCAGGACGGCAAAGAGCGAGATGTAAATCGTCATCCGCGACCAGGTAGACCCCCCCCGTCGGATAGATTCGACTCTCACATCCGCCCCGTCGGGTGTCGCCACGTCTAGGGAGTGGTTCGGATTCTCGCTTCCACCCATATTTCCACCGTCGAGCGGTCCGGATCGTTATTCTCGATGATGACACCCCGACGGACTGTTTCGCCGCGTACGTCGTGGAACCCCGCATCAAAGCGAAGGGTCATGATCGAGACCTTCCCAGGCGGGATCACCGCAGATGTGAAATCGGCAGTGGTACATCCGCAGGTCGTATAAGCCCGGCTTATCGTCAGAGGCGCCTCGCCAGTGTTGGCGATGACGAACTCACGTGTCACGACCTCGCTCGGTCCAAGGCTGCCGAAATCATGGTATTGCTCGCTGACCGCAACCGCAGGCTGTGGCCCGCCCCCGGGCAAGAAGGGGATCGGCTGCCCAGACCCCATTTCGTGGACCGCTGTTATCGGAACGTCATGAGCGACATCTTCGGGGGTGAAGTCAATGGTGGCCTCACGCATCCTCTGACCGCTCCACAACAGCCACCCGCCGGCGAGGGCCAGAAGGCCGCCTACGGCCAGGATAAGGATGAGAGTTGAGCGCTTTCGCATCACCCGTTGACGCTTCTTTGTCTTCACCGATGCCCTTGTCGCCACTCCCTCTGCCATTTCACCCGACCTCCTCGCTTAGGCCAACCCTGACATGGGCCGATAAGCCTGTATTGAGTAGGCTGCACGGGCCTCCCTGCAGACCAGGGCTTTCTTCCGGCTGCCCTACTAGGGGTGATCCCCACCCAGGGGCGAAACAACGGTACCAGGGAGCAGGTGCAATCGACAGCGCCAAATAGCCCGTTGTGGCGATCCAGGGTCGGACCTTGATGAACTTCTTCGAGGGCGCCCAACGTGGCGGAGCCCATTCGGGTGGAACAGGCATGCTTGCCCTCCCAAACCCGAGACAGATGCTCTAGAATGGCGCAAATGCCTGTCCCCCCTTTGGCTACTTCGATCTGGCGAGGCGTCAAGTGACAATAGCCCATCTCAGAGTTGAGGCTCCATGGCACCAACGTGCGTCCTTTGCATTCCGCCGCCGGTGGTACATGTGGTTCCTGCTCATGAGCGGTATCTGGGTCTCTCTGCCCTGGTTGGCTCCCGTCCTGATGCATCTAGGATGGGTCGGCCCGGCGCGGGCTCTGTATGCCTTCTATTCTCTTCAGTGCCACCAGCTTCCGCAACGATCGTTCTTCGTCTTCGGCCCGCAACCGATGCTGTCCCTGGCCCAGATCAACATAGCCTGGAGGGACACGCTCGATCCTGGCGTGCTGCGCCAGTTCATCGGGACGCCTTCAACGGGGTACAAGGTGGCCTGGTCAGACAGGATGGTCTCACTTTATACGAGCATCCCGATCGCAACTGCCCTTTGGCTCCCGGTCCGGCGCAGACTCCGTCCCTTGCCTATCTGGGCCTTCCTCCTGCTAGCACTTCCCATGCTGTTAGACGGCGGTTCGCACATGCTGAGCGACCTCGGCGGGATTGGTCAGGGCTTTCGCTATGACAATCTGTGGCTGGCCCGCCTTACGGCCGGCAGCCTCCCGGCAAGCTTCTACGCGGGCGATGCCCTCGGTTCGTTCAATAGCTGGATGCGTCTCATTACCGGGACGATCTTCGGGGCCGCGCTGGTCTGGGCCGTATTTCCTCAGCTCGATGCGGCCTTTGCAGAGGTTGTGCCAGTCGCCGAGCTCGGCCGCCCCGCCGGGGAGAGACTCCCGTGACGGAGCGCCCGCTCATCCGTGTCCTCCTCGCCGACGATCATGCGGTCGTCCGCGCCGGCTTCCGCCAATTCATGGAGAGAGCCGGCGATATCGTGATCGTGGCCGAGGTCGATGACGGCAAGCAAGCCGTGCTGTCCATCCAGGAAGACAAACCGGATGTGGCTGTGATCGATATCCAGATGCCTGGTATGAGCGGGATCGAGGTGACCCGCTGGGTCCGGGCGAATTCGCGGACGACGGGGGTCCTTATCCTTAGCGCATATGATGACGATCCCTACATCATGGCGGTCCTTCAAGCCGGGGCTAACGGCTACGTGCTCAAGACTGCAGACGCCGCTGACATCATTCGCGCCGTGCGGGCAGTCTACGAGGGGAAATCGGCGCTCGACCCTGCAATTGCCCGGAAGATCATGGCGCGCGTGAGCGGAACTCAACTCGCGGCCCCGGTCGAGAAGCTCACAGATCGGGAGCTCGAAGTCCTGGCCCTGGCAGCGAAGGGCTTCACCAACAAGGCCATTGGCGTGCAACTGCATATCAGTGACCGAACCGTGCAGGGCCATCTGGCAAAGGTCTTCGACAAGCTACAGGCTACTAGCCGGACCGAGGCTGTCATGCGGGCGGTCGCTCTTGGCTGGCTCCCCTCCGACCTGGGCCAACTCGAAGGATGAGAATCCGCCTCGACGGCCTGCGCCTGCAGCTGCTGCTCGTGTTGGTCTTTCCCTTCGGTGTCATCCTCGTCCTGCTCGCATTGGCGAGTGTCCGGGTTCATCAACAGGCGATGCGGCGTCTTGTCGCCGAACGAGATGAATGGGCGGCCCGCTCAGCCGCCTCGGCCATCTCAGAGCAGCTTCACCACAGGCAGTCCTCGATCAGAAGCATGGCCTCGCGCCTGAGTGAGGACCTCCCCCCCGAAGCGCTGTTGCAGGAGGAAAGCGACTTGCTTGCGGACTTCGATCGGGGAATGGCCGTGACCGACCACAACGGACGTGTCCTGGCCAGCAACCCTGGCGGAGTCGGGTGGACCACCAGACCGATCATCTCAACCGTGACTTCTCTGGACGGCCCCCAGGCTGTCTACTCGATCCCCTTCGACGAGGCAGGCCAAGTGACCGTACTCGTTGCCGCAGCGTCCGACGAGGGAAACGCGCTCGTAGGGGCATTCACGGTCTCCTCATTGATGCGTTCCGCCATGCTGGGGCTTGGATCGAGTGAAGCCGGTGCCTCGGCGTTCCTCACCGATGACGCCGGGCGCCTGCTGGCAAGCCTGGGACCCCCTCCCGAGCAGAACGACCTGCTCGGTCACACCGGTGTCCGACCCGCCCTGCTCGGCGAGCAGGGATCATCATTCGTCCCGGGGACCGATGGCGAGCACGTGGTCTCGTACAGCCCGGTGCAGCCAACAGGCTGGGCCTTGGTCATCGAGGAGCCGTGGGAAATCGTGAGCAGCCCCATGCTGAACCTGTCCTTGCTGGGGCCTCTGGTCCTGGTGCCGGCGCTGCTCTTGACACTCGTGGCCTTGTGGTTCGGCGCCCGCCAGGTGATCGAACCCTTGCGCCGGCTTGAGGCCGAGGCGGACAAGTTGGCCGCCGGCGATTTCAGCGCCGGTGGAGCAGAGGTCGGGGGCATCGCTGAGGTCCGCCATCTCCAGTCGACCCTTGACACGATGGCCGGGAAGATCCGCTCGTCTCAGGAGGCCCTGCGGGGTTACATCAACTCCATCACGCGCGCTCAGGAAGAAGAACGGTTACGGCTGGCGCGCGAGTTGCACGACAGCGCCATCCAAGACCTGATCGCTCTCGATCAGCAGATCCAGATGTTGAGCCTCGATCGTCAGGGCCAGGGGGTTGTGGACGACCCACGCTTGAGCGGTCTGCACCAGGCCGCTCAACGGACGGTCCAAGAACTTCGACGGGTGTCCCGCGGGCTTCGGCCCGTGTACCTCGAGGACCTGGGATTGGTGCCAGCCTTGGAAACGCTCGCCCGTGAGATGTCTGAGGATCTGGGGATACCTGTCTCGTTTCACCTCGACGGCCTACCTCGCCGTTTCAACCCCGAAACCGAACTGGCTTTGTATCGGATCGTTCAAGAGAGCCTGTCTAATGTGGCCAGGCATGCGAGTGCCAAGCGGGCGTCCGTTGCTGTGCGCTTTGGGGGTGACAATATCGAGCTCGAAATTGCCGACGACGGCCTCGGCTTCGTACCGCCCGAGCATCCCGGGGATCTGACCGCCGAAGGCCACTACGGGTTGCTCGGAATACACGAACGCGCCGAGATCGTCGGCGCTGAGCTCGAGTTGAATTCTGAGCCTGGCCACGGGACCAGGGTGAGAGTTCGCCTGACCGAGCCGAGCCCTGGAAGTTGACTGCCGCTTGGCTGGTCCTCGCGCCCGGTTTGGTGAAAGGCCTGGCTAGCCGCTATTGAGGGGAGTCAACGATAGCCACCTCCAGAAGGCCCGCGTTTGGGAGGTGAGTATTGGATTGGCTCACATCGCCGGGGGCGGGCGATGTGGCGCAGACGCCGAGTAAAGACCAGTGTAACTCACAAGACAGGCCGGGCTGGCCGGCCTAGCCGATCAGCCACACAAGCATGATCGCGCCCAAGCCGATCATGATCAAGCCATATAGAAGCCGGATCCGGAGCGAATGCCGCCGCTCCCAAAGAGTCCATCGCCTTGCCGCTTCTCGATTGCCGACCACTGCCAGGATCAGGATCAGGGGCAGGACGAAGATGACGTTGTAAAGCGCCAGGTAACCGATCCCCCATGCCAGCGTGGTCTTGGCGTTCAGCAGGGTAATGATCGACACATAGATGCCACCCGAGCATGGGAATGTGCACAAACCCACGAGGAACCCGACACCGACCGTAGCCGGGAGACTAGCCCGCTTCAACCACTCGTTGGTCTTTGCTCCGGCGAAGGCCGGCATATGGAGCTTTAATGGAAAGCTAGGCCAGAAGTACTCAATCAAATTGATCGCACCCAGCCCGATCAAGAGCCAGCTGCCTGTGCGGGCGACGAAATGCGGATCGCTCGAGAAGCTAATGGCGCGCAGGATCCCCAGCCCAATGGCGAAGTACACCAGGAAGATCATCCCCACGTAAACTGCACCCAGCTGCAGCACGCGTACGCGTGATTCTCGCAACGTGAATAGGAAGGCAATCAGCAGCAATATGACGGCGAAGGCGCACGGGTTCACCGAGTCCAACAGGCCCGTCACCACCACCGCCGGTAGAAGTTCCTGCAGGTTGGCCAGCCCCACCGGCACGGCCCCCTCCGCCCCCAACGCCAGGGGCAGGGCTTCCTTCAGTGGGCGATCAATAGGGAAGGTCGTGACCTCGCCGCGCCAGGCCCAGAGCCGGTACTGGGTCGGATCGCCATGCATAGCCGGCTGCCAGAGAACGAGGCGGGTCGGCAGGTCGGGGTCTTCGAACGCCTGCCGGATCAGGTCCGCCGGTACGTGACCCAGGATCACCAGTATGCCTCCCGCATGGGGCACAAATGCATAGAGCGAATCGGCGATCGACCTGGGGAGGCCGATCCCGTCGGCCATGTCGAGAAGGCGTTTCCGCTCCGAACTGATCGTGTAATCGTGGATCTCAATCCTCGACTCCACCCCGGCCGCTCTCAGTTCTGGAGAGAGGACAGTCTCTACATACGGCCAGCAGTCCGAACAGCCTGCACTGAAGAAGATGTGGATCGTGTCTTCGCCGCCAGCCTCACCGGCTTGAGCAGCCACAGACGAGGTGAATGAAAAACCGGCGATCCAGAGAAGGGCCAGCCCACGACCCGCCTTGACCACGACTGAGACTCTCACAAACCCTCCCGGTGAAGCAGGCAGTTATTCGGTCCCTGGTGAGACTTGCGGTTACAGCCCTGAGGATTGTGGACTCCAGGGAATTGTCCCCAGTGCCAGCGGCAGAACCCGACAACCGGGATCGATGTCGGCCATCGGTCACACACGCGGGGCACGGTTCGCTAGCACCATAGCGGAATTGCCTTCGCTGACACAGGGCCAAATGGCGCATTGCCCAGGATTTTCAGGGCTGGCCTGAACAAGCATCTGCGTACCTACAAGTCAATGCGCCTGGGCCGATTGGGACCAATCTGCCCCGGGAGTGTTCGCGTGAGGAGTGAGAGATTCCCATGGGGTGATGGCGCCTGGGTCCTATGCGCCAAGTTGCGAGCAGGCCGCTCGGGCCAGTGTAGGAGGTCTCACTGGCCTCAGGCCCTGCGGACGGTTGGAGGAGAGCAAGGCCGGCGCGGTCGACGTCCCAGCCGACAATCGGCCGGTCACCGAGGACGTGAAACCCTCAGTTAGTGCCCAACCGGAGCCGCCCGATCCTTGGGTGAGGGGCGAAAGGAACTGATCCATGACAAAGGACCCTGTTTGTGGAAAGCTGGTCGGTGAGGCGAGTTCCCGGCTGAAGTCTGAGTACATGGGGAAGACTTACACTTTCTGTTCACCGGGCTGCAAGAAGTCGTTCGACAACGGCCCAGACAAACACCTCGGCGGCAGCACGACCCCGATGGCCACGAAGGTCACAGCCAAAGGTAGGCCGACGGGCAATCCGAATGGGGAGAGGCCCGAAGACCTCGTTCCGCGGGGACCACAGAACCTCCGGACGCCTCCTCTCTAGCGACCAACGAGGACGCTTCAACTCAGATCGAGTCGTTACCACGACCAGAAGGCCAGTATTCCACTTACAAGGGGACGAGGATCGCCGCTTCCATCCGACGAGACCACGAAGATCGTCTCTTGTCCGGCCGCATCGTAGCCGGAGAGGACAAGTTGACGGCTGTCGGGGGACCAGATCGTCGTCGAGCGAAGGTATTGATCGAAGAACGGCAGGATGCGCAGGAAATCCGAGGTCGGCCTGAACGTCGTTACGTCCCGGCTGGTGCCGTCCCTCGGATCGGCGATCCGCAATCGTAGATTGACTTGGGGGCCTTGAAGGGCGACATTGGACCCGCCGCCATTCGAACCGGGAGCAACCGGAACGAAGTAGGCAAGCTCCTCCCCATCCGGCGACCAGAAGAACGCCACCACGCGCTCGGCATCCGTATCGACGCGTTTGACCTCGCCCGAATCCGTGAGATGAAGAAAGCTCAAACGACCCAATCCGGACGGCGACGCCGGATCGAACGTCATGCTGGCGATAACCTCGCCGGGTGGATTCCAGGCGAAGGCGATCGGGGCTTTGTCATCCGACAGGACACTCTGGACCTTACCGTCAGAGCCGACGAGGAGCAGGCCCGATCCCTGCGACTCAGAGACTGCGGATAACAAGATGGAGCCGCCATCGGGTGAGTACTCCGGCGCCTGAAATGACAACGGGGCCAGGTCCCAGGCAGTCTCGGTGACTTCCGGTGCCAGCGACAAAAGCGAGAGACGGGCGACGCCGGGCTGGTCGACGGATGAGCCCCCGACGTGGACCACCATGTCCAGGCTAGTCGGCGACCACGACCAGTAATAGGGCTGCCCGGTGTCGATCACCTTCTCCTCGCCGCTGTCGATGGGCACGATGTGCAGGGCGAGGGGCCCGCCGCGCGTGTCGGATGTGAGAAAACTCAACTGCTTCCCATCCGGAGACCAGTAGAGGTAAATCGGCACTCTGTTCGGGCTCGAGAAAACGACCCGGCTGGCCGAATCTTCCTCGCCGCGGACCCACACGGAGAAGCGACTGCCGCTCTCGATGTCGGCCGCGGCCTCCAGGAAGGCCAGTCCCGTTTTGCCGGGCGCCCAGGCAGGATCGCTGTAATAGTGGAGGGCCCCGTTCGCATCGGGAATTCGCTGTGCGTCATCCGTCAGCGCGACAACTTTGCCGTCCTCCGGATCGACGGTGTACACGTTCCCATCGGAGCCGACATAGGCGATCAGGTCCACCGCCTGCGCCTGCCCGCCGATGCCGGGGATTTCGGGGAAACGAACGCTCGCGAGGGTGCACCCAAGAATCGAGAAAGCAGCGGCTGCAATCCCGACAACCCCATACCGCACACGTCTACCAACCACGATTGCTTCTCAGACCATCCGTTGTGACGCTCTGGGGGGGCTCTCCGTTCAGATCGGAACGCCGGGTTGGCCATCGTCCCCAAATGCCTGGCTCAGATCCAGTCATGCCCGCGGGTGGAACGCCATTTTAGCATGGGCCAGGGTAGGACCTGTACCCCGGAGGTTCGACGGCTTACCCGGCCTCCGCACGTTCTTTGAGATCTCTGGCGATGGTTCGATCGATCTTACCCATCGGGTTAGCCGCAAGTTGGTCCACATCCGCCCAACGCAGATCCGTATGCTCGAAGGCCGTGGGCTCGCTGCCGTCCCAGGCGCAGATAAAGGCATGAGCTGTGACCTGAAAATGAGTGTAACTATGACGGTAGACCCCAAGCGGAAGGGCATCCTCGACCCGCACTCCCAGTTGACCCAACACCTGTCGACGAAGGGCGACTTCGAGGTCCTCGTTGTCGGCCGTGTCGCCTCCGGGGAATTCCCAGAGGCCTCCGAGCAGACCACCCAAAGGGCGCCGTCCGATCAGAACACTCCGCTGGCGTGGGAGGACGCCACACACACGCCGCACCGACGGCAGCCCAGCGCGCGCGCCCCGGACCGGGCGGTCCATCTGCGCTCCGGCGGCCTTGGCCCGGCAGAATCCCGCGATCGGGCACGCGTCACATGCCGGCCTGCGGGGGAGGCAGATCGTCGCACCCAGATCCATCAAGGCCTGGTTGAACGCCGAGGCGCGCCCTTCGGGCAAGAGACTGGTGGCATAGCCCAACAGTCGGGCCTCACCCTCGACGCTGCGTGGGTCGAGATCAAGGTCCATCAGCCTAGCCAGCACCCGGCGCAGATTGCCGTCGAGCGCGACTACGTCCGCCCCAAAGGCGATCGCCCCGACGGCAGCCGCAGTGTACTTGCCAACTCCCGGCAGATTTCGCAGGTCTTCCGGGTTCTGCGGAAACTGCCCCGCATGCTCGCGCAGGATCTTCTCTGCAGCCAGGTGCATGTTGTGCGCGCGCCGGTAATAGCCCAACCCTTCCCAGGCCGACATCAACTCGTCCGAAGATGCCTCGGCCAGCGCCTTCGGATCGGGAAACCGCGCCATCCATTTCCGGTAATAAGGGAGGACCGTCTCCACCCGGGTCTGCTGAAGCATGACTTCGGCCACCCAGATGGCATATGGATCGCCCGTCCGCCGCCAGGGCAGGTCGCGAGCGTGGTTGCCGTACCAATCCAGCAGAGTGTCAGTCAGGGACGGGGGCATTCGAGGATTGTACCGGCCGCTCGCGAGATGGGACAAGGGTATAATCCTCCCTCCTCGGCGGGAATAGGCCAAACTCGCCCCCCAGCCTGTTCCCTAACCTACAGCCGCAGCCACGGATGGGATGATTGTGACGACTTATGACGATAAGCTCTCGATGTACATCACCCAGTCCTTCGCGGGCGAAGATGTCGCTCTCCAGCAGATCCGCCGGCAGATCGAAGCACGCGGAATGCCGGCCATCACCGTCCGGCCGGAGGAAGGGAAGTTCCTGCAGGTACTGGTGGCAGCCTGCCAGCCCAAACTGGCATTGGAGATCGGCACTCTTGGCGGGTATAGCGGGACGTGGATTGCACGCGGTTTGCCGTCCGGGGGCCGATTGATTACGCTGGAACTCGAGCCCGAGCGAGCTACCATCGCCGGAGAGCATTTTCGGCTGGCCGGGGTGGGCGGCAGGGTCGAGATTCGCGTCGGCGACGCCCATGGGCTGCTCCCGGCCCTCTCCGATGAGGGTCCATTCGACTTCGTCTTTATCGACGCCGAAAAGGAAGGCTACCCCGCATACTTGGAGTGGACCGTGGCCAATCTAAGATCCGGTGGTGTCCTGGCGGCTCACAACGCATTCCGGCGCGGGGCGATCATCGAGCCGGACGAGTGGGACTCGGCCGTGATGGCCACCCGCGAGTTCAATCAACGGGTGGCGCAGGATCCCCGCTTGCTGGCCACGATCTTCCCCGCCGGCGATGGCATGGTGATCGCAGTCCGGGTGGACTGAGGCAACGCTAACCGCACCGAAATAGACCCTCGCGCCCTCCTCGGCCGCTTCCAACTTTCCATGGGCCACGAAGACACAAGACACTCCCTCATGCCACACTTTCCGGGTCTGCCGGTCGTGTCATCTTCATTCAGAGAGGAATTCCCAGGATCATTCCAGCTGACGGCACGAAGAGCGGGCTTTGCCATCTCCCCCGGCATGTCTGACCATTGCCCGGCGCCTCGAAAGGGAGTGGAGCATGTAGGTCGCGGGGTGGGCTGGGGGTGTGAGGTTCGCCTTCAGTCGCAATCCACTCGATCCTCGCCCAGCTTGGGAAGTACCGGAACTGCAGTGATTCCTACGCAGCCAGCGAAGCGAATCATGGATCGGGGAAACGGTATCCGGGTAAGAAAAATGGAGAGCGGCTAACCCCCCGCGGCAGGTCCGAGGGGCAGCCAGACCGAGAAGGTAGTCCCCAGCGACTCGAGCGTCTCGACCTCCACCATGCCGTTGTGCCGCGCCAGGATATCTTGACAGATGGCCAGCCCCAGGCCGGTACCTCTCTCGCCCGACTCGCGGCCCGTCTTGCCCCGGTAGAAACGCTCAAAGATGTGTGGGAGATCATCCTCGGGGATCGGCGGACCGGAATTGAGAACCCGCACCGTCAGGTACTTCGATCCATTCCTTTCCTCTATACTGCTCGAAAGAACGATCTGGCCGTCGGCCGGGGTGTAGGCCACCGCATTGTCCACCAGGTTGGTGAACACCTGGACGATTTGTTCGCGGCTGGCAACCACCTTGGGCATTCCGGGGTTCTGCTTCAATCGGATGGAAACTCGCTTGTCACTTGCGCGGGCATCATGGGCCGAGACGATCGATGACAACATGGGCTCGAGGGCCAGGGACTCGGGAATGAAAGGCAAGCCCTCTTGCTCCATACGCGAGAGCGTCAGCAGATCCTCGATCAAGCGCGCCAGCCGATCCGCTTCGTGAGTCAGCACCCCCATGTAGCTAGGTCGCTTATCCTCTTTTCCCGGGGCTTCAAGCAGCTCAAGAAACAGCATGATGTTGGTGATCGGGGTGCGGAGTTCATGAGAGACATTTGATACGAACTCGCTTTTCAGACGATCAACCTCTTTCAGCCGCTCGTTCGCCAACGCGAGCTCGCGGGTTCTCTCGCGGACGCGCTCTTCGAGGGTTTCCATCAGGTTAGCTCTATCCAGAGCATTCCCGGCAATGTCGCCGATCGCGGTCAGCATGTCCAGATCGGCGACTGAAAACTTCCGTCCTGCACTCTTGGCCAGCTGAACCACACCGACGATGCGATCCTGGCTGCGAAGGGGCAAGACGGCATGCTGCCATCCGGCCGCCTTGCGCGGTGACTCCGCACCTCGCCTGTCTTCCTCGGAGGGGGTCCCTCGATCGATGAGTTGGACGTTCCCCTTCTCGGCGACCCCCAGGATCACCTGCTCGTCCACATCCCACGGGCTTTCGGGTCGGATGGGCATTGCCGGGTGGCTGGCCCTCCTTGCTATCTTTCCTGTCCGAGGGTCGAGCAGGTACACCGCCGTGTATTCCGCGCCCACGGCTCGTCCGGCTTTCTCGACGATCGCCGGTAGCATGTCCTCGCGAGCTGAGGCCGCACGCAAGTGAGCCGAGATTTCGAGCAGCGTCGAGAGCTCGGACGCCCTGCGGCGAGTGTCCTCGAACAGGCGCGTATTTTCCAGGGCGATGGCGACGTGATTGGCGAAGTCAGCCGCCAACCGGACATGATCTTGCGTGAAGTAGTTCTTGTGGACGCTATCGACCGACAGCATCCCTATCACCTGGTCCTGGACGACGAGGGGCACACCCAGCCAGGAGTTGATTTGGCTGTGCGGGGGAGATTGGAAGGGGGCGTGCGCCTTGGGCGCGTCTCCCAAGACATACGGGCGCCCGGACTGGATCACAACCGAGTACGGATTGTCTCCGGGAACCGGGAAGCGCAGCCCCACCACTTCCGAAGGGCCCTCCCATCCACGCCCGCCGACGATCTCCACTGCGCCCTCGCGCAAGAGCAGCACGGCCGCCCGGTCATAGGGGACGACCAAAGAGAGCTGCCCGAGAATGCGATCGATGGCGTCCTCTTGCTGGAGAGTCGAGGTCACGACCGCCGCGCTTTCACGCAGAGTCTCGGCCTCCTTTGCCCGGCGCTCGGTGACGGTGAACAAGCGCGCATTCTCGAGCGCCACCGCCGTCTGCCCCGCAATGGCCTCCAGGAAGCGGCGGTCGGCCTCGCCGAAGGCTTGTGGCCGACGGGAAGTCACGCTCACTGCTCCCAGCAACTCATCCCGCACCACCAGGGGGACGCCCAGCCATGAACGTACCTGTCGCTCGGCCTCCAGGATCTCCATGGGAGGGGTCTCCCCCGCCAGATCGCCGACCAACTGAGATCGTCGGGTGTTGATTACCCAGCCGAGCAACCCGGCCTTATCAAGCGGCAGCGCCGGTCCCGGCTCGGCTTTGATCCTCCCATCCTGTATCTGGAAGATATGCTCCACCTCATTGCTCGAGGCGTGATACATGGCAACCGTGAATATGTCGGTAGCCATCAGTGCCTGGACCTGGTGATGCAGCAGGCGGAGCAGACGCTCGACGTCGAGGATGCTCCCCATGACAAGAGACGTGTCGTAGAGGGCGCTCAGCTCCTGGGTCTGACGGACGGACTCGGCGAACAAACGCGCATTCTGGAATGACAGGGCCGCCTGGCCGGCGAAACGGCTCAGACTCTCCGCGTGGTCCGGCGTGTAAAACCCCAATTCCCGCTTCTCGACGGAGAAGAAAGCGACGGCCCTCCCGTCGACCATGATCGGCGCGCCCGCCCAGGAACCGACATGCCCAGCGATGGGCGTGATCACCTTCTGCTGCTCGGCCAAGGCGTCGGCGATCACCAGCGGTCTCCCGGCCTCGGCCATCCAACGCATACCCGGCACTGAGGCAATTTCCTGCGAGTACTGTCGGACCTGTTCTTCGACCCCCCGGCCGTAACCAGAATAGCCACGCATGCGCGTTACTCTTACCCGGCCGTCTTCCACCAGCATGACATTCGCCGAGTCGAAGGGAACGACCTGCTCGATCTGCTGCAGCAGACGGTCGAGCACGGTGTCGAAATCAAGCGATTCGCTCAGGGCAACCCCGGCCCGCTGGAGCGCCTCGGCCAACTGGCGCTGTTTCTTCTCGGCGCTGAACAGTCGCACGCGCTCGATCGCCGTCGCAAGCTGGCCGGCGACCGTAGAGAGCAGCCGTTCATCTGCCTGGCTGAAGGCGTCTGGGCTCGCGCTCTCGGCATTGATGACCCCGACCACCCGGTCGCCGGCTCGGAGTGGTACGCACAGCTCGGATCGCATGTCGGCATCGGCAGCGATGTACTTCGGTTCCTGATTGACATCGGGAAGACGCCACGGCCGACCAGTCGCGGCGACCGATCCGGTGATGCCCTCTCCCAGCGGGATCAACTTCTCCTCCGTCTCTCCTCGCCCACGCCGGTAGGATGGATGGGGCCGAAGTATCTTCGTTTGATCATCGAGAAGCAGGATGCCGAAGTTGTCCGGGTAGAGGGCGTCGCCGATAATACTTGTCACCCGCTCGACCAGGGCCGCCTCATTCGTGGCTTCCGAGGCCGCCAGCGCCACGGCGTGAATCACCCGTAGCTCCTCAAGCTCTCTTGTCGGCCGCAGGTCGTGCGCCACGATGATCACGACCCCCGGTTCGCCCGACTCGTTCAAGATCGAGGCCGCATACAGAGCGGCCGGCACTTCGGTACCATCGCTGGCAACCAGGGCGGCGGCGTGAACATGGGCGCTGCCCTCTTGGAGTAGCCGGTTGAGCCCAACCGCGCCCGCAAATGCTGCTCGGGAGACGAACTGGGCCAGCGGGAGGCCCAAGACCTCCCCAGAGGCGTAACCTAGCATGCGCAGGGCGGTCTGGTTCATGGCACGGACGATCCCCGACGGGTCAGCCAGGATCACTACCTCGTTCAGGTTGTCGATGATGATCGAGAGCGAGCTCGGATCGGTGAGGATCCTGGCAAGGCGGCCAGGCGAACTCCCCACTGTGGTCCGGTCTTGTTCCAACCTGGCGTTCCTCCCGATCCCGCCGCTTGTCCGGGGAGTGCGCGCGAAGGACATCTCTCAGGCTAGGCGCGGGCCGCTTTCCCGCCCCGTTGAGGGCGGTCGAGTGAAGTCTAGCATCCCGAAGTCCCTACGCAACCCATACCGTAGGGCTACGCGCTTCCGCCCTTCTGGCCGGGGGAGTCTGCTCATGCCTCGACAAGTGGACGGGACCCACCGGCTGCACCTCTCCCGCCTGCCTACCGAGAGAGAACAGGTGCGGGTCGAACTCCAGGGGAAAGAAGGCAGGGAGGCCGGGTCCCACGCCACTTCCCGTTCACCACATCGCCAACTCACGCTCCCCCTCCGATCTTCGGCGAGACCGTCCATTCCACGGCGTGGGTGAGGCTAGCGCCCGGCCGATGTCGGGATTCATGGCCTTCAACTTGCATCGGGAAGGACGGCGAGCCCTGAGAAACTCTTACATATTTCTTATATACGCTTGGTGGGCCTGAGAAACCCCGGGTGATATAATCCGTGGCCGAGGCTCCTTCGCCGAAGTGAAGCGAGGAATGCAGCGATGATGCGATTTGACCGGTTTACCGAGAGGGCCCAAGACGCGGCTCAGCGCGCAGCGGAGATCATCCAACGCTACGGTCACAACCAGATTGATACCGAACATATCCTGCTTGCACTGATCGAGCAGCCGCAGGGGGTGATCCCCCAGATCCTCGAGCGGCTGAATATCGACATCGAGGGGCTGGCCGACCGGATCGACCAGCAACTGCGCAACAGCCCGAAAGCCAATATATACGGCGGCGGCGCCGGCCAGATCTTCATCACCCCGCGCGTCAAGCGGGTTGTCGATATGGCCAACGAAGAGGCCAACCGCCTGAACGACGAATACATCTCGACCGAGCACATCTTCCTGGCGATCCTGTCCGAGCGCAACACAGCCATCGCCCGCCTGCTGGCCGAGGAAGGCATCACTAAAGAGCGGGTGTACGACGCCGTCAAAGAAATCCGGGGCGGCCAACGCGTGACCGACCGCAAAGCCGAAGCCCGCTATCGGACGCTGGAGAAATACTCGCGCGATCTTACGACCCTGGCCAAGGAGGGCAAGCTCGACCCGGTTATCGGCCGGGATGAGGAGATCTTGCGCGTCATCCAGATCCTTTCGCGCCGGACCAAGAACAACCCGGTGTTGATCGGGGAGGCCGGCGTCGGGAAGACGGCGATCGTTGAGGGCCTGGCCCAGAAGATCGCCGACAACGATGTGCCCGAGATTCTGATGGGCAAGCGGGTGGTGTCGCTCGATCTGGGAGCGATGATCGCCGGATCGCGCTTCCGAGGCGAGTTCGAAGAGCGCCTCAAGGCGGCGATCGAAGAGATCCAGCGCTCCGAGGGCGAGATCATTCTGATGATCGACGAGTTGCACACAGTCGTCGGAGCCGGAGCGGCCCAGGGGGCGATGGACGCTTCAAACATGCTGAAGCCGGCGCTGGCCCGCGGCGAGCTCCAGTGTGTCGGGGCCACGACGCTGGACGAGTATCACAAATACATCGAAAAGGACGCCGCCCTCGAGCGGCGATTCGCACCGGTCTACGTTGACGAACCCAACGTGGAAGAGACGATTCGTATGCTGGAAGGTGTACGCGATCGATACGAGGCGCACCACAAGGTACGCTTCTCCGACGCGGCCCTGGTGGCAGCGGCCAAACTCTCCGAACGCTATATCACCGACCGATCGCTCCCGGACAAGGCCATCGACGTTATCGACGAAGCGGCGGCGAAACTGCGCGTGGCACTGTATTCTCTCCCGACCGAGCTCAAGGAATTGAAGGGAGAGATCGACCATCTGCTGGCTGAAGAAGAGCAGGCGGGGATCGAGCGCGACTACGAGCGCGCCGCCGAGAAGAAGGCCACTCGCTTGCGGTTGGAGTCTGAATTCAACGAGAAACGCGATACCTGGGAGGCGGAGCACCAGCTCGACGAGGTCGTCGATGAGCACGACATCGCCGAGGTCGTGGCGCAGTGGACCGGTATCCCGATGAGCCAGGTCCTGGAGACCGAGGCCGAGAAGCTCCTTCAGATGGAAGAGAGGCTCGACGAGCGGATCGTCGGCCAGGACGCTGCCATCCACGCGCTGGCCGATGCCATCCGAAGGGCGCGCGCCGGCCTCAAAGATCCACGCCGCCCAATCGGGTCATTCATCTTCCTCGGCTCCTCGGGAGTCGGCAAGACCGAGATGGCCAAGGCGCTGGCCGAGTTCATGTTCGATGACGAAGACGCGTTAGTTCGAGTGGACATGAGCGAGTACCGCGAGCAGCACACCGTCTCTCGCCTCTTCGGCGCACCTCCGGGGTATATCGGCTACGAGGAGGGCGGCCAGCTGACCGAAGCCGTCCGTCGGCGCCCGTACCGCGTCGTGCTCTTCGACGAGATTGAGAAGGCCCATCCCGAAGTGTGGAATGCTTTGCTGCAAATCTTGGACGACGGGCGCCTGACCGATGGCCAGGGTCGGGTGGTGGATTTTCGTAACACGGTCCTGATCATGACCTCTAATCTGGGCACCGAATTCGTCACCCGCTCGGGCACCCTCGGCTTTCGTCGAAGCAGCGGCGACGACCAACTCGACGAGTCGGAGGCCAAGATCGAGCGGGCACTCAAAGACACCTTCCGGCCTGAGTTTCTCAACCGGATCGACGAGAT
Source organism: Chloroflexi bacterium RBG_19FT_COMBO_62_14 (assembly GCA_001797105.1). GTDB lineage: Bacteria > Chloroflexota > Anaerolineae > Anaerolineales > E44-bin32. Next base: position 23,498 of record MGOM01000139.1, on the reverse strand, counting down.
CATCATCTTCTCGCCTTTGTCGGCCGAGCAGATGGAGCAGATTGTGGACCTGCAGATGCAGGAGGTTCGCGAGCGGCTGGCCGAGCATGGATTGTCGGTCGAGTTGACGGCTCCGGCGCGAACGTGGCTGGCCAAGGAAGGTTTCGATCCCTCGTTCGGAGCCCGCCCGCTTCGACGTACTTTGCAGAAGTTTGTCGAGAGTCCGCTTTCGGTCAAACTTCTGAGCGGCGAGTACGACCAAGGCGACGTGGTGACGGTGGACGTGGACGAGAAGAACGAGGGAGTCGTGTTCCGCCGCTCGAGCCGCGGCGCTGAGGTCACCATCGAGGAAGAGGTTTCGGCCTGAGGGGCCGACACCGCCGCAATCAAATCGATTGAACTGCGAGGTTGTGATGGGCGACGTTCGTCCAACACAACCTCGTTCGATTCACAAGTTCTCTATTTGAGAGAGTCCCCGGCCTCACCCCCCTTTCCCCCGGTAAGAACAACCGGGGCGAACCCCGCTAAATGCATGCGGGGCGAACGGCCCCGACAAGAGCATCGGGACAGGCGGCCCGTCTTCGCCGAGCAAAGTGGCTCATTTCGTGGGAGCAAAGGGCGAAGAGGGGGATCAAGGGGGTGGGGGCGAAGGCCAGCACCCCGAATGCGCTACTGTCTTGGGACGAGACCGGATGAGGATCGCTCGACTACATGGTTGTCTTCTCTTGTTCCGCCAAGCGCAGCAGCTCGGCCGCACTTTCTTGATTGGCCCGGGTCAACCCCCCGAGCATTTGCGCCAGCTCGGGCACCCTTTCCTGACCATCCAGCCGCCGGACGCGTGTGACCGTCCTTCCTCCATCGACTTGCTTCTCAACTCGGAAATGCTGATCGCTGTAGGCCGCAAGCTGCGGCAGGTGAGTCACACACAGCACCTGGTGGTCCCGCCCTAGCCCCCACAGCTTTCTCCCGACGATCGCCCCCACGCGTCCCCCGATCCCTTGATCGATCTCATCGAAGATCAGCGTCGGTGTCTCGTCGGCACGGGCCAGAACACCCTTCAACCCAAGCATCAGCCGTGCAGTCTCACCTCCGGAGGCGATCCTGGCCAACGGTTTGAGGCCCTCCCCTGGATTAGGCGCAACCAGGAATTCCACTTGATCGACACCGCTGGCGTCGAACGCCAACTGCCGGTCTTCCAGTTGCAGGCCGCCCGGGGCATCCTCCCATCGGATGTCGACTCCGAACCGCGCACCCTCCATATGCAGATCCCCGAGCTCGTCCTCGATCCCTCTGCCCAGCTGTTCAGCCGCCTGCCGGCGGGATTGAGATAACTTTCGGCCGTGCACGGACAGCTGTTCGAGCAAGCGGCTCTCCTCAATTTGGAGCACCGCCATCCGGTCCTCGGCATGGGTGATCGACTCAAGCTCTCGACGTGCGGTCTCAGCTTGCGCCAGAACTGCTTCCAAGCTCCCGCCATACTTGCGTTTGAGGCTCCGGATGAGATCCACCCTTTCTTCAACTTGCTCCAACCGCCGCGGATTGAACTCGATCTCATCGCGGTACGCGCGCAGCCGCTTCCCCAGATCCCCGGCCTGCTCCATCAGTGCCTGGGCCTCGGCCTCGGCGCCGGCCATACTCGGATCGATCTTGGCCAAGCCGGCTAGAGCGTCGGCGGCCTGACCGAGGAGGTCTGCCGCCGAAGGCACCCCGGCCGGTCCCTCATCGAGGGCCACACTGCCCTCTTCCGCCAGAAGAGCGAGTTGCTCGGCGTTGGCCAGCCGGTTGCGCTCTTCGAGCAGCTCGGTCTCCTCGCCGACACGCGGAGCCGCGGCAGTAATTTCGCTGAGCTGAAACGTAAGTAGTTCCGCCCGCCGCACCGCATCGCGCTCGCCCTGCCGGATCTGCTCCAATTCATCCCGGACCCGCTTGAGCGCGGTGAAGGCCTCTGAGAAAGCAGTTCGCGCCCCCTCCAGTTGGGCGAACCGATCGAGCAGGTTCAGGTGTTCGCGCACGCGCAATAGACTGAGGTGCTCGGACTGGCCGTGGACATCGACCAGTCCCTCGCCCAGCTCGCGCAGCAATCCCAGGTTCACGCTCCTGCCGTTCACCCGATGGGTGTTCCGGCCCTCGCGGCGGATCTCGCGACCCAGGCTGAGGTAACCCGGTTCGTCGAGCAAGCCCTCGCGCTCCAGCAATGGAAGCAGACGCTCCAGGGTCGGCGCATCCAGTTTGAAGGTGCCTTCCACGATTGCCCCTTCCGCTCCGGTCCGCACAACCGCGCTGTCTGCCCGGCCACCCAGGAGCATCTCGACCGCGTCGATGATGATGGATTTCCCGGCGCCGGTTTCCCCGGTAAATGCAATGAACCCTGGAGACAGCTCCAGGTCGAGGTTGTCGATGATCGCAAAATCGCGGATGTGAAGTTCAAGCAGCATGGAGATTCGTCAGAGCCGGATGCCCCGCAAGCGTGCGTAGACTGTGCTGATCATCAAACCCGCAATGAGCACCGGCCAGAGCGCAGCGAGCGCCGCAGCGCCAAGCCCGGCAACGCCCTGCGGGCTCGAGATGGCCGTAACCAGAACAAAGGCGGGGAAGAGCAAGTGCGGCAGCAGACCGATCCCCCCGCCGAGGGTGGCCACGAGCGCCAATCTGCGCCCGCGCCGACGCCGAACTGCCCAGCGGATGATCTCGGCCAGCGCGCCGCCGGCAACCGGCGCCACGATCAGTCCCCAGAAACTCAAAACGGTCAGGACCGACGTCCCCAGACCGACGCCCACGGCCGCTACTACCCCGGCGATCGGGTAGTCGATCGCCCGGGCTGTCTCGAAGATCGTCTGCTGGCCTCGGACGCACTCCCGACATCGATACCCGACAGGAGTGTGCACGGCGCACTTGGTACATATCGGTTTCCCACACCGATTGCAGCGCAGTGTGGTCGCGCGGTTAGGATGATTGGCGCAGGTCAAGGGAAGATCGGTCATCCGCGGAGCCCGGGCGACGGGTTGCGATGGATCCCCCAGGTCAGATTGCGGTAGAAATAGCCTGGATCCTGCAAACGCACAAACAACGTCGTGTGCTTCCCGGCCCGGACGTCAACCTGATCACCGTCCTCGAGCTTCAGGGGAGCCTGACCGTCGATGCTCAGCGACGCCTGATGGTCGGTCCGCACGGTGACCCTCACCCACGAGCCTTCATCGAGCACGATCGCCCGATCGACCGAAAGGTGAGGCGCGACCGGTACCAGCAAGATGTTTCGAAGTTGGGGCGGTAAGATCGGGCCGCCGGCCGCCAGCGCGTACGCCGTCGAACCGGTTGCGGTGGCGACGATGAGTGCGTCGGCGACATAGGTTGTGAGGTGCCGCCCGTCGATCTCCGCCGTCAGATGAACGGGGCGCACGATCGCTCCCCGGCCGACGACGCATTCGTTCAGAACATCCCAGCCACCGAGGGGAACCCCCTCACGAAGCTGTTGGGCGGAGAGCATCATCCGCGGCTCGAGCCAATAGTCAGCCGCCAAAACGCGATCGATGGCCGGACGCCAGTCGTCGCCCTTGACCTCGATCAAGAAGCCCAAGCGCCCGAGGTTGATCCCCAGGATCGGCACTCCGAGTGGGGCGCACAGATGACCGGCGCGAAGCATCGTGCCGTCGCCGCCGAGGGCGATCACAATCTCGAATTCGCCGGCCTGAACTCGCCGGCGAAGATCGTCGTCATACAGCGAGGCCTGCGCGACGGTGAGGTTACGCTCGCTGAAGTACACCCCCAATTCCACCGCCAACTCTTCCGCCCCTTCCATGGTCGGATGTCTGGCGATGGCCAGGCTGCGCGGAGGGAAAGGTTGGCGGGTCATGCTGCCTATTATATCGGAGGGGGTCGAAGGAGGCCTCGCGGGGGAGGCCGACGGCGCCATAGCCCACGAAGCTCACACGGCCGGCGCCGGCTCGTCGAGCCTCTGATCGCAGCGTTCGCGGAAGCCGCATCCGCGACAGCGCGCAGGCGAATCGTGTGACCGGTCCATTTCAACCCCGCCCGAGCGCTGCATCTCAGACAGGACGTCCATCAGGCTGTTTTCGAGGTTCTCATCGTAGTCCACGGCGAAGGCCCGGTCGGCGTATTTCAGGATTCCGTACGCGGGCCGGCTGCCTGTGCTGACATGAACCAGCCTGCAGTAGGCAGCCAGTTGGAGTACCTGGCCCGGCCATGGCCGGGCCGGTGATCGGCCCGATTTGACCTCAACCGGGATGACCGAACCGTTCCTCTCGACGAGGTAGTCCGGGCGTCCGGTCAGGCTTAAGACCGGATCGTAAAGCGGTTGGCCTGTGGGTCGGAGATCGAGGGTGTCGAGCGAGACTACCCGGCCTTGGGGCAACCCAAGCGCGCTAAGGCGGCGTTGCGCCAGCCAGACGAGGATCAACCCGAAGAGAATAAGGAAGGCGACGAGGTATGGCACGGATCACCGGAGCGCCAGTTCGGCCACCCAGATCGCCGCGGCTACGATCCCGGCCAGCAGAGTGGCGTACCCAAGCAGTCGCAGGCACCCCATCTGGAGGACCTGGCGGCCATGTCGCTGGTGCCAGCGCATTCCGGCCCTCTGCGCAGGCATATTGGCCGAGGCCACGCCTTGGCTGGCGAACCACCAGGCCCGCCGACAGAAGACGTATTCGCCGATTTCGGAAGCGCGCAGGACGCGGTCGGTCACGCCTCAGGACCGATCCAGTTTCTTCTCGACCCCCTGGAGCGCCTCTTGCAGTTGGCGCTGCTGGACGCTGGTGGTGAGATCTCCGCGAGTGCGTTCGGTCACACCGCGCACCATATCGGTGACCCGCCGCAGGCCGCCAGTGAGGGCATCCGGGAAGTCGAGCGTGACCAGCAGACCGTAGATATCGTCCATCGCACCCAGTAGGCGCTCGGCTTCCTCCAACTCCCCGTGGCGGAGGATGTCCAGGACCCTCCGTCGAAGCTCGCCGGCCGCCTCGCCTAGCCCGCCGAGGTATGGCGCGACCTCCACCTGGAGAGCCTCCGGCGCGGGAAGTGCCTCACCGCCGACGAGAGCGTAGACGATCCGCGCCTCAGCGTACTCTTTCAAGGCGTCCTGGGTGTACCCGGCGTGATACAGGTCCGGGTACGCTTCGAGATCCGACCGAAGCCGGTCGCGCAGATCCTTCGCCTGGTTTAGCTCTTGTTCGGCCTGCGGGCGATCATCCCGGTGAACAGCCCGGATGGCAGTGGCGCAGTGCCGGATCAAGGTCCGGGAGTGCTGCAAGGCCAGATCGCGTGCGGCATTCTTGTCTTCCAGCTGCTGGCGGACCCGTTCGCCGATCTCGTCCAATTGGTCCATTTGGCTCACTCCGACGGCGGCGGTTCGGGGGACCAGCCGCGGAAGAGTTGATCGGCCAGGCTGGAGGCGTCCGGCATCTTGATCTCGCCGTGCTGGGTCTCGTAACGCCCGAGATGCTCCGCGAGTGCGCGCGAGAGCAGCTTGGCATTCATCGGGGTCAGCACAAGCCGGGTCTTGATCCTGGCTTGCATGACCTGCGGCATCAATTGGGCACAGTCGATGATGATCTCGGACGGCGAGTGGGTGATCAGGGCGAAGTTGACATACACCGGATCGAGGCCGGCGGGCAGCTCCACCTGAACCCGCCCAGCTGGCGGCTTGTTAGGGGAGGTCATTGGCGGCTTCCTTCGAGAATCATAAACCCTCAGCCGGCTTGAGCCGGCTGAGGGTTTTTCGGACCCGAGGCTTAGAAGGGAATGTCGTCTTCCGTCTCCGGCATCCCGGCCACGGCGCCCTCGGAGAAGCTCTCGGCCGAGTCTTCCCCGCGGCTGCCCAGGAAGCGCACGGTTTCTGCCGTGACCTCGTAGGAGGCTCGCGGCGATCCGTCCTGGCCGGTCCAGATGCGCGGGTTGCCGTTCTCGTCCCCGTTCAGCCGGCCCTCAACCAGGACCTGACGTCCCTTGCGCAGGTACTGGTTGCAGCTCTCAGCCTGCTTGCCCCAGACCGACACCCGGAACCAGACCGTTTGCTTGACCTGGTTGCCGGTACCGTCGGTGTAGGTACGATTGGTGGCGACCGACAAATTGGTCACCGCCTGGCCGCCGGGGGTGTAGCGCATCTCCGGGTCGCGGCCCAGATTACCAACGAGGATGACTTTGTGGAACATGGGGATCTCCTTGCGATGGGGGTCAGGTTTGAGTTCCAGCCCGGGTGGCCGGTGCAGTTTTTCGTTCACCCATCGAGCTAGAACAATTGTACTATAGACCGTGTAGGATGTCAAGCCCTTTCCGGCATTCGACAACCGGCTTCCCTCGCGAGGCTGACTTACTCACCCCCACCCCAATCACTGGCTCAGGAGGATCGGACGACGGGCTCAGAAACCGGACGTTCGAGAGACGGTGGGCGCGCACCGCCTAGCTGCACCGCCAGCGTTCCCACACCGGCCAGGAGCAGGCCCAACCCTTGCCTTAGACCGAGCGACTCGCCAAGAAAGATCACCGCCAGGATCGGGATCTGAACCATCATCGTGCTGTTGATGATGCTCGACTCGAGAGCCGGCAGCGTCCGCAAGCTGTGGTTCCACAAGGTGAACGCCAATGCGGTATTGACAACCGCCAGGTAGGCGATGATCAGCCAACTGCTACCACTCAGCGACGGAATCCCTTCTACAACCAGCCCGCCCGCCATGAGCCCAATCGAACCGATTCCCATGCTCACCACCGTCACTTCGACCGGACTGAGATCACCTTCTCGATTCACTCGCCGCCCCAGGATCGACGAACCGGCGTTGGCCAGGACCCCGAGTGCGACCGCCGCATACCCGATGACGTCCGACCCCGGAATCTCCAGCGGAAAGAAGTACGCCAGCGCGCCGACCAGGTAGACCCCAACACTCCCCCATTGCAGCGCCGACGGTCGCTCTCCCAGGAGGCTGATCCCCAGGAACCCGACAAGGACGCTGGTGAAGCTCAAGATCAGGTTGACGGTGATCGCAGGGAGATAGGCCAGTCCTACAAACTGAGTCCCCTGGGTTAGTGTGTAATAGAGGACTCCCAGCAATACCAGCCGCCCCCAGGTCCGCCGCGAAAGCTGGCGCAACTTCGCCCGGCGGGCAGGGACAAGGAGCAGCGGCAGCAGACAAATAAAACCCAATGCGTAGCGTAGACCGGCGAAGGAGAGTGCCGGGATATCCTGCAATCCGATCTTGATCAGCACCCATGACGTCGACCACAGGAATGTAACGAAGAGCGCCTCGAGGCCGGCGGCATATCGGGGTGAGAGGTTTGCGCGCAAGGCGGCTCCACCTCAGCAAGGCTCCCGGAGACTTGGTGCCCGCAAAGCTCCCGGAGCCTTGCAGGCTCCGGGAGCTTGAAGTCCAGTCGTGTGCCCCAGGCGGGAATTGAACCCACAACCTAGGCTTTAGGAGAGCCTCGCTCTGTCCATGTTGAGCTACTGGGGCTCGACGCCGATTATACCTTGGCCTTCCCTCGCCTTGCGGCCGGCTTGTCGCTGATAAGGTACCCGACAACAGTCTCTTCACGACCGGGGAGCGTGAATGGGGGGAGCTTGCGGGCCTTGGGACATTCGACCATGCGGAAAGTATTAATGCTTAATACGATCTGCCCGCCATGCGCCATCTCTTGCAGCCGCTTGGCGACGTTGACCGTGTCGCCGACGACGGTGTAGTCCATGACTTTTTCCGAGCCGATGTTGCCGACGATCGCCTCGCCCGAGTGCAGACCCACGCCCAGTCCGAGGCCCGCCATGCTTTCGCCGCCTTCTTCGCGCAGCGCATGGAAGACGCGCTGCATTTCGACTGCACTGTCGACGGCCCGCTGAGCGTCGTCTTCGCCTGCCACCGGCGCGCCGTAGAACGCCATCAACCCGTCCCCAAGGTATTTGTCGAATGTCCCCCGGTGGGCGAAGACGACCTGACTGAGCACCGGGAAGATCCGGTTGAGGGTCTCGACCACCTCGGGCCCGGAATGCTGTTCGGTGAAGTGCGTGAAACCGCGGATGTCGGCGAAGAGAACCGTCACCGGCCGGATCTCGCCCCCGAGCTTCAGGTAGCGCTCGGGGTCGGTCAGGATGACGTCGGCCACGTCCTCGGCCACATAGCGATTGAGTACCTGCTGCAGGAGCCGGTTGCGCGACTCAAGCTCGTCGTGCAGCTTCTTGATGCGTAACAGCGAGCGCACCCGCGTAAGCAGGACGATGGCATTGTAGGGCTTGGTGACGAAGTCGTCCGCTCCGGCTTCGATGGCTTTGAGCTTCTCCTCCTCGCTGTCGAGCGCGGTGACGATAATCACTGGGACGAAACGCGTTTCGCTGGAGGTCTTGAACGCCCGGCATAGTGACAGGCCGTCCAGGCGGGGCATCTGCACGTCGAGCAGCGCCAGATCCGGAGGCGTGCGCCGGGCGGCCTCCAGGCCTTGCTGGCCGTCGGCGGCGGTGATCACCTCGCAACCGGAAGAGCTGAGGTAGGCCTTGAGCAGGTCACGGTTGAGCCAGTCGTCGTCCGCCACGAGAATCCGCGGCGGACGGCCGAAGATGGCGACCAACTCCGCCGGCGTCGATCCCGGCTGCTCGAGGCGGGGCTGGGGTTCCTTCTTGGTCAATCGACTCTTCCCGCGGCGATGGCCTGCTTCACCTCGCCGATCGCCTGCGTGACTTTGATGTCACGCGGGCAGGCGTTGGTGCAATTGAACGCCGTGCGACAGCTCCACACGCCCATCTGCTGGCCGAGGATCTTCAAGCGCTCCCGGCCGGCGCGATCGCGGCTGTCGAAGATGAAGCGGTGCGCCTGGACGATGGCCGCCGGACCGACGTACCTATCGTTCGCCCAATACGACGGGCAGGAGGTGGTGCAGGCCGCGCATAGGATGCATTTGGTCGTGTCGTCGAAACGTTGGCGCTGCTCGGGACTCTGGAGACGTTCCCGCTCCGGCGGCGCCTCATCGTTCACCAGGAAAGGCAAGACTGAGCGGTAGTGCTCGAAGAAGGGCTCCATGTCGACGATCATGTCTTTGATCACGCGCAGGCCCAGCAGCGGCTCGACGGTGATTCGTTCACCAAGATCCTTGACAAGGATCTTGCACGCCAGACGGTTCACCCCGTTGATGCGCATCGCGTCCGAGCCGCAGATGCCGTGGGCACACGAGCGCCGGTAGGTCAGGGTTCCATCCTGGTACCACTTGACCTGGTTGAGCAGGTCGAGTACGCGATCGGTCGGCTCGGCGTCGACTGCGTAATCCTCGTAGTGAGGCGCCTGGTCGATTTCCGGATTGTATCGGCGAATGCGCAGCCTGACCTGCATGCTACCTCTCCTGGCGTTCCTTAGACTCACTCCCGACGATCCCGTGCAACAACCTTCAGAGAACCACAAGGTTCCCTTTCCACCCCATCCCGCCAAGCTCGTGAATTACCTGCCTTGTCGCCACTTGACTCTCGCATCCGATGAGAGATTCCCGCCGGTTGGCACCATCACCCCCACCCCTCTATCCCCTCCCCCCATTGCCTACCGGCACTAGGGGAGGGGACGGGGGTTTGTGGGGGAAGGAGAAGCTCCGCTTCCCCTTCCCCCGCATGTGTTCTTCCCCCTCTCCGCTGAAGTGTCCTGCGAAGCCGCCGACTCCCCATCAGCGGAGAGGGGGATTGAGGGGGTGAGGCCGAAAGAAAGCTTCGAGCATTTCAGGGTCACTCGCATCTCTCAATAGACGCGCTTCATCGGCCTGAAGCGCGTCACCTTGACGGGTTTGTAGCGCAGCTCGATCCCGTCCGGCCTGAGGGTCGCCAGAGTGTGTTTCATCCAGTTGTCGTCGTCGCGCTCCGGATAATCCTCGCGCGAGTGCGCCCCGCGGCTCTCGTTGCGCATCAAGGCTGAATAGGCCGTGACCTGGGCCAGGTCCAGCAGACAGCCGAGTTCCCAGGCCTCGAGCAGGTCGGTATTGAAGATCCTCCCAGGGTCCTGCACGCGAACGTGCGCAAAGCGCTCTTTGAGCTCCCCGATTCGATCGACTGCCTGCCGCAGGCCGGCTTCGGCGCGGAAGACTCCCACATCCTGCTCCATGATCTCCTGCGCTTCGCGTCGCACGTCGGCGGCGCGCTCCTTGCCGTCCGCCGAGCGCATCTTCTCGAGGGCTTCGACCGTTGCTTCCTCCGGATACTTCGGCAGCGGGGCGTAGTTGCTTCCCCGGGCAAACTCGGCCGCCTGCATCCCGGAGTGCTTGCCGAAGACGATGATATCCAGCAGCGAATTGGTGCCCAGGCGATTGGCGCCGTGAACCGAGACACAGGCGCATTCACCGGCAGCGTACAAGCCGGGCATGATCGTGCTTCTCTCGTCGACCACGACCCTGCCGAACATATCGGTCGGTATGCCTCCCATAGCGTAATGGGCGGTGGGCTGGATGGGCATGGGCTGGGTGATCGGATCGACACCCATATAGGTACGGCAGAAATCGATGATGTCCGGCAGCTTGGCCAGCAACTCCGAGCCCGTTACACGGTAGGGCGTTCCATCGGGCCGGACCCGCCCGTCGGCTTCGGCGTAGCGATTGACCGTCTCGGGGCGCATGTCCAGGTACAGATAGCGCCGCCCGCCGATGCCGTGCCCCTCGCGCATCTCGAGGTACATCGCCCGGCTTACGACGTCGCGCGAGGCCAGATCTTTCACGTGCGGGGCGTAGCGCTCCATGAAACGCTCCCCACTGTCGTTGATCAAGACCCCGCCCTCGCCACGCACCCCCTCGGTGATCAGGATTCCCATGCGGAAGATCCCCGTCGGATGAAATTGAAAGAACTCCATGTCTTCGACGGGAACCCCGCGCCGCATGACCACGGCCGTCCCGTCGCCGGTGCAGGAGAGAGCGTTGGAGGTGACCTCCCACACCTTCCCCCAGCCGCCGGTAGCGAAGATCACCGCCTTGGCGTGGAACACGTGCAGCTCGCCCGTGGCCAGCTCGAGGGCGACGACCCCCCGCGCCGACCCGCCCTCGACGATCACATCCAGCACCTGGTACTCGTCGTAGAAGTGGACCTTGTTCTTGATGCTCTGCTGGTAGAGCGTCTGCAGGATCATGTGACCGGTCCGATCGGCGGCGTAGCATGCCCGGCGAACCGGCTGGCCGGTCACGTTGTTGGTATGACCGCCGAAGTAGCGCTGAGCAATCTTGCCCTCCGGGGTCCGGTTAAAAGGAAGACCCATGTGCTCGAGGTCGTAGATCGTTTCAACGGCCTGCTGGCACATGAATTCGATGGCGTCCTGATCGCCCAGGTAGTCGCTGCCCTTGACCGTGTCGAATGTGTGCCATTCCGGCCGGTCTTCCTCTTCACTGCCCAGGGCGGCGCATACGCCGCCTTGGGCAGTCCCGGTGTGGGAGCGAATCGGGTAGAGTTTGCTCAGCACGGCCGTATCGGCGCCGCGCGAGGCGTACAACGCCGCCATCAATCCGGCGCCCCCCGCGCCGACGATGACCACCTCGTGCTGGTGAGTCTGGGTCATGGGTGGTCTCCCGCGAGGGTACGGATGAATCCGCCGGCCATCGTCAACGCACGCCTCCGACGATGGCCACTGCCCCGACGGCGGTGATGGCGGCCCAGCCGATCAGCAGGAGCCGGGGGAGAAAGGCCCGCCAGCCCGGGTTCCGGACGTAGTCGGAGAGCACGTTACGTAACCCGTTCATGCCATGGGCGAAGGTGAACGAGAGCAGAGCGACGTCGTAGATCCGCCAGCCGATCGTCGCCCAGCGCAGGGCGACGTAGTCCAGGGTGATGCCATGGACCCCGACGATGATGTCGTTCAACAGGACGTGGATCCATACTAGCGGCACAAGCAGTACGCCCGACCAGCGCATGAAGAGCCACATCCAGGTTTCGAAGTTGCGCGATAGCCCGCCTTCGGGTGTGCGAAAGGAGACGATCCGGGAGACGACGATCAATGCCGCGAGCAGGGCCAGGGCGACCCCGACGTCGGCCCACAAGGGCAGTCCTATCGGTGCTCCGCTTTCGGGCGCACAACGGCAAATGTTGTTCAGATAGAGCGACCGTCCCATCAGAAATGCGGCCGGCAGCCAGAGCACCACGCTGACCGCGATCACGCCCCAGAAGAAACGCCGCGCGGTGTGCTCGTTCCAGCGGTCAGGCCGCTGGTCGAAGTAGATGATCTTGTAGCCGTTGAGGCCGTGGAAAAGCACGGCGGCGACCAGGGCGATCTCACCCAGCATCATCGGCGTTGTGCGGTAGAGGTCGATGGCGTGCGAATACAGGCCGGGGAAGAAGTAGACCGTCGAGGTATCGAGGATGTGAATGGCCAGGAAGAGCAGGACGGCCAGTCCAGCCACCCGGTTGAGGAGGTAGCTCCACTGCCCTTCACGCCCTTGGTAACGCCAACCGCCTTCGATCGTGGCGGAGGTGGTCGACATAAGCCGCTCCTCTCGACCTGATTCGGGCAAAGGCATTCGGATTCTAGCACAACCGAACGGGCGAACCCGGCGGCGGGGCGAACTGCCGGCGCGGTTTCGGAAGAATTGGGTAAGATTTAGGGGGCAAGATAGCGACGTAAAGCGTAATGCGTGAAACGTAATGCGTGCAACGTGAAGTACGGATCAGGAGGTTGATTCAATGAAGAGCGAGGCTGCAACGCTGGGGGGTGGGTGTTTTTGGTGTCTGGAGGCGGTCTACGATGAGCTTAAGGGGGTGACCGACGTCGTCTCCGGTTATTCCGGCGGCCATGTCCAGAACCCAACCTACGAGCAGGTCTGCGGCAAGCACACCGGCCACGCCGAGGTGGTCCAGGTGACCTTCGACCCCGAGGTGATCTCATTCCGAGACGTGCTTAAGGTGTTTTTCACCATCCACGACCCGACGACGATGAACCGTCAGGGGAACGACGCCGGGCCGCAGTATCGCTCGGCGATCTTCTATCACACTCCAGAGCAGAAGGCTGCCACTGAAGAGACCATCGCCGAGTTGACTCAGGAGGGACTGTGGCCGCGGCCGATCGTGACCGAGGTGACGGCGTTCGAGGTCTTCTACCGGGCCGACGAGTACCATCAGGAGTACTTCGCCCGCAACCCGTACCAGAGCTACTGCCAGGCGATCATCGCGCCGAAGGTAGCCAAGTTTCGGAAGACGTACGTCGAGAGGCTGAAGGCGGAGGTGGCGCACTGAGGGGACGGCGGACGATAGACGACGGACGACCGGGAACCGAAGACCGGGGACTGGGGAGCTGAAGGAGGACGGGCGAGCGAGGATCGACGGGCGCGGCTGCGAGGGACAAGCGAGTCTGGAGTCCGGAAGCTCTGCTTCCGGGCACGGGCGAAGCCCGTGGGCCGGGGCTATTGTGATCCGAGATTGAACCCGGAAGCTTCGCTTTTTCTACAAATGACCGAAGACCGGGGACGGACGACGGGCGGTAGACGATAGACGATAAGAGACTGCGCCCGAAGGACTACTTGGGCGCAGTCTGTTTCTTGGCGGGAAGAGCGGGGTGAGTCATTGGGACCACGAGGTGGGTTGGCGGTCCCAGCGGTGAGAGCGAAGTTGGAGGAGCAGTTCCGGATCAAAGGGGACGTTGTCGCTGACGGCCAGGTTGGGCTCGACGTGATGCAACTTGCGCATCCCGGGGATGACGGTGCTGACGTCGGGGTTGGCCAGGATGAACCGCAACGCGAGCTCGGGCATGGTCATACCCTGAGGGACGAGCGGGCGCAGGGCTTCGGCGTGTTCCACGCTGGCCTTCAGGTTCTCCGGGACGAAGTAGGTGTTCCGCCAGTCGCCTCGGGGCCAGCGGCTGTCGAGAGTCAGCGTACCCGTTAGGGTGCCTTCGTCAAACGGAACCCGGGCGATCAGGGCGATGTCCAGCTCGCGGCACAGCGGGAAGAGGGCATCCTCCGGCGCCTGATCGAAGATGTTGTAGATCACCTGCACAGCGTCGACCATGCCGGTACGAAGCCCCCACAGCCCGTTCTCCGGCTCCCAGCGGTTGAGGCTCAGGCCGAAAGCGCCGATCAAGCCTTCGCGCTTGAGGTCGTCGACCGCGCGCTGCCACCGTTCGTCTTCAGCCCAATTGTCGTCCCACACGTGAAACTGAATGAGGTCCAAACTGTTCAGGCCGAGATTCTTGAGGCTCTTCTCGGTGTATGCTCGGATGTGACCGGGCGGGTAGGTATCAGCTAACGTATCTTGCGGTCTGGCCGGCCATTTCCAGTTCTTGGGCGGGATCTTCGTCGCGGTATAGAGCCGCATCTCGGGGTGTGCGCGCACCAGCTCGCCTAGCAGTCGCTCGCTGTGTCCGTCGCCGTA
>MGOM01000139.1:8290-9140 GCA_001797105.1 Chloroflexi bacterium RBG_19FT_COMBO_62_14 | reverse complement strand
AGCCGGTCCAGCCGGCCATCCCCCACATACCGCAGCCGACTTCGCTGACCTGCCAGTTGGTGCGGCCAAAGCGTCGGGAGAGCATGCTGATCTTTCTCCTCAGCTGTGATGAGACAAGAGCCCCAGGTCATCGTCCCGTTCGACAAAGCATAACATCTTACCGAAGCGTAGCCAGGAAGGCCAAGAACCCTCCTACCTCCAGGACCACCATCACCAGAAGAAGCCCAACGCCCATAACCATCAGGACCGGCCGACCGCGGATGCTTTTCTGCAACCAGGAAGGTGGCTCACCCGCAATGAAGGAATAATCCCGGACCCGGCGGCGGTTGAGGAGCCAGAGGGAGAGGAGAAGCGCGATGAGGCTGTAGATCGGCAGACTGAGAGACAGGTTCCCCAACCCGCCTGGTATCCACGCTCGAAGATTCCACAGGCAGAGCACAAGCGATGCCCCGGCCAGGCCGTACCAGGCCCATCTGCGGCCTAACATCAAACCCAACGAAATGACGATGAATATGGCGCCCTGGAAGGCCAACGTGGACAAGAACACCCTGTGAACTGGGGTGAGGCTCGCCCATGTCCCAAGGAAGCCAGTCTCACCTCCCCCGCCAAATGCCTGCATCAGCCTCAGCTGCCCGGTGATGGAAAGGAAGGGGGCACCTCCGCGGAGGAGAGACCATGCAGACAGTAGGGTGGTTTCCCGAGGACGAGTTCGCATACTGGCTTCACGCCTGCCCATCATGGGCCCGGGTTGGCATACTGTTCATCATCTTCACGCGCGTCCGGCCGAGAGTAGAGGGGTGCGCACGGAGATCACGCGATTTGTAAGCCCTGGCACTATGGAACGACAAGC
>MGOM01000139.1:7964-8276 GCA_001797105.1 Chloroflexi bacterium RBG_19FT_COMBO_62_14 | reverse complement strand
GGCCCTGAGTCATCTGGGTCAAAGCCGCGTCGCCGGAGGCTCTCACGAAGACATCCGTGTAGAGCCCGATGCTTGACTCGGCAAGGCTCACCGCAAGCTGCTCACCCGAGGGCGACCACGCGAACCCAGCGATGGAGCGCGGGAAACGCATGTCCCATGACTGGCGCGTGGAGATGTCGATGAAGCGAATATTAGACCCCTCTACACAGCCGACGGCCGTGCTGTCACTGGACCAAACGAACCACTCGACACAGTCGAGCGGGCCATGCGTGGGCTGTTGGCAACCTCCCGGGTCGGCCAGACAGTCCGTAT
>MGOM01000139.1:4241-7921 GCA_001797105.1 Chloroflexi bacterium RBG_19FT_COMBO_62_14 | reverse complement strand
TTCCCGTCAGGAGACCACTCCGGAGATAGCTGGTTCTCGTATTCTTCCTGCCATGTCGTCAGAGAGACTCGCCCGTAGTCGGGAAGCCTCATCACGTAGATGTTCTTCGTATCCCTGCCACAAACAAGTGCAAGCTCTTTGCCATCTGGGGACCAGGACGGAGCACCACAATCGAGGGAATCCGGAACCTTAGTTGTTCCGCCAGTTCCCATGTCGAGAAGCATCAACTCCGGACGCCCTCCGAGATTGACTCTCGACATGGTGTAGGCAAGCGTTTTGCCATCCGGGGATAGCGATGAGGAGCTTCCGAGAGGAAGGGTGAGCAGAGGCTTGGGCGGTCCCCCCTCGGCGGGAATCGCATAGTAAGCATCCCTGATCGCACCGGAGGCCCCCGGGCGTTCCGAGATGGAATAGACAACGTACGTTCCCGCCACAACGCTCAGCCCTTGGAAAGCTGTTGGTGTTCTTTGCGGTTCCACGTCAGGCGTCGACGACGGAGTGCGGGAGGGTGGAGTCGTTCGTGTGGCGTTGGGTAATGCCGTCACCGCAGTCGACAGCGGTGATGTGGGGGGCGTATCGTGCCCCTCGCCAATGGATTGCGCGCCGGTCAGAGTGCTGCAGCCCACAAGTGTTGGCAGCATGACCACCAACCACGCCCAGATCGCCCCGCCATTCGCGTCCCTGCTCATTCCGCTAGGAGATCGTCCTTTGCCCATTTCCTCTGAAGCAGCACCATTCTATAAGATGAGGAGGGGTGACGCCACGCGTCGCGGAAGTCCTCACAGGGAGGGTACTGAATGTGTGCGTCACCAAGGTCGATGACTTTAGGCAATACCGACTTCGGAAGAGCGTAGTCCTACTGGGGGGATACTGCCTACGGAGGGACCATCCGGCATAGGTCGGGGCCCCGATCCTTGCCGGATGTGGTAATCCTCCGAAGCTCTCCGTCGTCAAGGTCTATGCTGTAGATGTCCCACAGGTACTGAGTTGCATTCTCCTCGCGGGTGGCGGAGAAAACAACGGTCGTGCCGTTTCCTGACCAGGTAGTGCCTTCGATCCGACCGGGCATGGCCAGGACCGGTGTCGTGATGCCGGAAGCGATGTCGACGATGTATAGGTCTCCATCCTCGTCGGCGAAGGCAAGTCGCATCCCATCCGGCGACCATGAGAGAACCCCACTGGGAGTGACCGATCCGGTTGCGACATCCTGCAGAGGTCTGTGGTCGGAGTGCACCAGGCGTATCTTCCGGCCTTCTTGGGTCTCCTCGATGTACGCGATCACTTCGCCAATGGGGGACCACGCTGGGGCGAACACGGACCCTTTTTCCACGGCGGTCAATCTGGCGCGCGCTCCGCCATCGAAAGTCACAATGTGGAGCTCGCCTCCATCCAAGACGAAGACCAGGCGAATTCCATCCGGCGACCATGAAGGTCCGCTCTCATGGCGAGAACTGGAAGCGATCGTGCGCACCTCCGTTCCGTCGACCCGAACAGCAAGGATGTCTGCTTGGAACCCTGAGCTGTCTGCCCGCGGCGCTGTGAATGCGACCCACTGACAATCAGGCGAGAAGGTTGGGGACCCAGGTGGAGGCCCTTCCTCTACAGTGTAAATAGGGCGGGGTTCACCATCAGCTGGCAGATAGAGGACACTATCGCCGGATTGGAATACCAGGGCGCCCGGCGGGGACCCCACTGGAATCAGAGTCGCCGTGGCAGTAGGAGTCCTGGTGCTCCGCGGAACCGCCGTAGAGCGTTCCGCGATCGGGGTTGTCGTTGGGTCAGCGCTCGCTGTTGACGGGACGGTTGCCGTGGCGTCAGGCAACGTGGGGACGGCAGCGGCTGGTGCGCAGCTCACCGCAAGGGTCAGGGCGAAGGTCAAAAGGATTGACTTTCCGATTGCCGCTGGCGGTTTGGGGCCGCAGGCGTCACGGCAGAGGATTCGGAAGGCCAAACTCCTCTCCGAGATCCCGAGCAGTGCGACCCATCGCGAGGTCGGGTTCAAACGCCTAGCTGGTCGCACCAATAGTGGGGCACTCTCCCCACGACGAGGAAATCATTATCCCCCTCTTCCAGGTAGCTGCTGAGGTCAGCGGTTAGAAGCCATTCCCAAAACGCGCCTTCGAAGCCTGCTAAGGCACCGTCTTCTTGCAACTCCACCAACCGCTCCGCCCATTCCCGTCCGAGCTCGTCAGTCTCAGCCCTACTGGCTTCCCTGCCGCCAAATTCCGAAGGTCGATTGGGTGAGTCATCGGTCCTTGCTTGGTCGTTCAAGTGATAGCGCACTTTGTCTGCGATGATCCGGGCATCTCCGTGTCTATCTCGTTTCTCAACGAGAGTCCCCCAGTGGCCAGCGATGTCGGCTATCAGATTGAAGGCGGACCGAGGTTCGAGTTCCCCGAATGCCCTCAAGAGCGATTCGCGAAGGGATCCTTGATCCACGACTAGTCCACAGGGACTGCGGAGACACGGAATGAGTATCCCCCGCGAGGAGTGGGATCTGGCGCCTCATAGATGGTCGCCTTTCCCCCAATCGCACACTCGCGCTTGGTGGGCGTCTTCGGGAACGAAGCGAAGCGCGCCCTGCTTGCTCTATCGCTGATAATTCACCTTGCTCGCTTCACCTAAGAGTCGGGGCTTGCCGTCAAGCCGCGGAGGAATTCCTCCATGCTCCCGGCTAACTTCGTGATCCCTTCCATTGAGTCGGGACTATCATATGGATGCACATCATGATCAAGGAAGAAGATCTCTCCTGAGTTCTCCTTCCCGATTCCCATGCAGACGAAATTGCCGATCCCATCATCGCCAACCGGCAACATGGACCGCGGTATCCCGTAGCGCTCCTCCCCCGTGTAGGTCTCGATACACAGATGCTTCGGCCCCTTGTGCACTCCGTAGAATTGCTGCACGCTGCTGCCGTCTGTCCGAGGCTCAATCCAGAAAAAGGACGGCTCGGGCCTACCCCCGTTGTAAAGGAGAAGGAACTCCTGGTAGTCCAATGGCAGTTGAATATGGCTCTTAGCCATGAACTCATTGAGGTCCTCGCGGGAAAGCGTTCCGTAGGGATTGGAGTCGAGGATTTCAACATCCATGAAGGTACCTCATGTTGGCGTCACAAGTGGCAGTTAGAGCGGCCGACAAGGTCTATCTCCGACCCTCGGGCAGATTGCCCCGTCCACGAAACACATTTCTTGACGCCATTGTCCGGCCTTCCACCCGCCGGCGCAAGCTGCTCATCGGGATGGGAATCTACCACTCGAGAGCAATTCACTGAGGAAGGCAAGTACCTGGTTTCGACTCGCAGCCGGACTCGCATCTCTGAAGCTCTGCCACGCGAGATCATACTCGTTCGACCATGTTTGATGTGGCCCTGGCGGCGTTCCCTCAACCCAACGGCCGTATGCTGGATCATTGACACTTAGTCCCCGCCCTTCACCGGCAAACCACTCCCTTAGTCGCCACGGAAGGTTGTGATGAGCTTGAGGATTCGTCAGATCACTGGGTGGCGATCCCATGGCCCGACGCAACCCGCGCCGATCCGTTGGTGGTTGGATCGCTGGGTATTCCCCATGCGGTTCCCAACTCCACACAGTGCCGCTTGCCTGTGCGTCAATGAAACCCTTCGACGCCAGCAGGGCACCGCCAATGAGCCCTACAACACCGACAACAAAGCGAAGGAGTTC
>MGOM01000139.1:2825-4233 GCA_001797105.1 Chloroflexi bacterium RBG_19FT_COMBO_62_14 | reverse complement strand
CCGCGTGTAGATCTCCCTCATCAGTACGGTGAGGTCGTAGGTCGCGTATGCATAGCCGACAAGTCCAACGACGATCTCGCCGATCGGCGCGGCGGCGGCCAGGCCGCCTGCGATGAAACCAATGGCGCCGGAAAGGAACGCCGTCTTCGTAACCCATTGGTCTCCATCAATGCTGTGTGCCCACTGCTGCATGGCGCAGCCGCATTCCCTCTGATAGGCCCAGTTGTAGGTTAGCCTGGCGAATACGCCACCTCCGACGAAGCCAATGATGCCCCCAAGCGCGGCCCCGAAGATGACTGCGGCCAGCAGCGGATTCCTCCCGCTGGCGTCGGTGTACAACAGCGGGTTGTCGTAGGCGTAGGGGTAGGCGTTCAGCGAGACGGGCCGGGTCGGGAAACCTCCAAACGGATCCGGCTGAACGAACCGACCGGTCGTCGGCTGGTAGTAGCGCGCCCGCAGGTTGATCAGCCCGGTCGCATCGGTCCATTCACCGGCGAAGCCGTAAGCCGTCTGGATCTCCCCGGCGATCGAGAGTAGATCTCCGAAGGGCTCGTAGGCCCTCCCCAGGCCGACCCGCCCGGCATCGTTGACGAGCTGTCGGGCGCTGTTGAGCGCGTCGCCCAAGAAGTACTCCCGCCCAGCGGCGCCTTGCTGCGCGATCCGTCCGACCCCGTAGATGAAGTCGGTGCCGCCGTCAGATAGGACCTGAGTGAGCCCCGCCTCGATATCCAGCGTGTAGTTCGAGGTCGCGCCATTGACCGTCTGCTGCAAGCGGTCCCCGAGGCCGTTGTAGCCGAACCCATACACGTCCGGACCTTGGACGATGGACGATAGACGATTTGCGTGGTCGTAGGTGTAGGTCTTGAACCCGTCGAAGAGCAGGTTGCCATTGGCGTCCCAGGCGTAGGCCTGGCCGTCAACGCTCGTCAGCCGGTTGGCCACGTCGTAGGAATAGGTGTTCGTTCCGGCCGGTGTCTCCTGAGTCAGTCGATTTCCTACGGCGTCGTAGGTGTAATTGAAAAACGCATCCTCGAAGAAAGCGTCTGACGAGTGGTTGGCCGCGACCAGCCGATAAAGCGGATCGTAGGCGTAGTCGATGGTCGTCGTCGTGACAACGAGTGGCTCGGGGGTGGGCGTCGGCGTATCGGTCGGCGTCGCCGTATCGGTCGGCGTGAAGGTCGCTGTCGCAGTGTCTGTGGGCGATGCGGTGGAAGTGGCGGTAAAGGTGGCCGTGGCTGTCGGAGTGCCCGTTGGGATCGGCGTCGGCGTCGGGATGGGGAAGGTGCACGCCGCCAGGCTCAGGCCTGCGATTGCCACCAACACGATCACGAGATGCGGATGCCGAAGCTCGCGCCGCCGCATCAACGGGATCAGGACCAGCAGCCCGAAAGGCGCCAGTCCGGCCGTC
>MGOM01000139.1:506-2808 GCA_001797105.1 Chloroflexi bacterium RBG_19FT_COMBO_62_14 | reverse complement strand
CCCACCGGCGCCTGTGCCATCGGGATAGGGCGAACATCGTACGCGACCGGCATCGGCTCTCCCGGCCAGCTCATCACCTCGACCGCCTGCGTCCGATTGCCGACCCCGTCGTAGGTGTAGTTGAACGAGGAGAGCAGGTCGGTCGCCTTCCGATGCTCGATCTCGAGCAGCCTCCCCGCGGCGTCGTAGTCGTAGCTCGAGATCACGCCGTTGGGCAGGGACGACTCAATCAGCCTGTTCGCCAGATCGTAGCTGTAGCTGGTCGTCAGCGAGTCCCAGTCCGTCACCTGGATCATCCGGTTGGAGGCGTCGTAGGTGAAGCCCACTCTCATGCCGTCGGGGTACGTCAGGTGAGTTCGGTTGCCGACGTCGTCGTAGGCATAGCTCACCAGGTCGCCGAACGGATCCGTTACGGCCGTCGGCCGGTGCAGGGCATCGTAGGCCCAGGTCGTCGTGCCGAGGCCGTCGACCATCTGCTTGCGGTTCCCAACGGCGTCATAGGTGAATTGCACGTCCGGGTCGTCTTCGGGGTAGTCAATCTCAGCCAGACGGTTGATCTCGTCATACACGTAGGACGTCGTGAATCCCGTGGCATCGGTCAGGCTCACGCGATTGCCGACCGGGTCGTAGCCGTAGACGGTTGTGTTGCCCAGCGCGTCTCGCTCTTCGACGACTCGGCTGAGGAGGTCATAGTCGAACGCCGCCGTATGGCCGTTGGCGTCGAGGACGGCCAATCGATTGCCGTTGGCGTCGTAGCTGTATTCGGTGCGGACATTGGTCTGGCTATCGGGGGCGAAACCCGGCCGATAGTTCTCGACAACCGCCGTCAGACGGTTCGTCTCGTCGTACTCATAGCGCGTGACCACGCCTTCAGCGTCGGTCATCCCGATCTGATTGCCGACCTCGTCGTACTGGTAACGTGTCTCGTTCCCAAGCGGGTCGGTCAGGCTGACCTGGCGGCGCAGGTCATCGTAGGTGAAGTTCGTCGTCTGGTTCAGTCCATCCATCAGCCTTAGGACGTTTCCGATCTCGTCATAGGTGGCCCGACTGATCTGTCCACTGGCGTCGACCGTCTGGACCGGGCGGTTCAGGTCGTCGTAGACGGTCGTCGTTGTGTGGCCGTTGGCGTCGGTGAACGACAGTTGGTTGCCGACGTCGTCGTAGCTGAAGGTCGTATGGCCGTCCAGGGGATCGGTCTGCCCGACCAGGCGATTGAGTAGGTCGTAAGCATATACGGACCGATTGCCAAGCGCGTCCAGCGTGGCCAGGACGTTACCCAGAGCGTCGTACTCGGTCTGGGTGATGTTATCGAGCGGGTCTTGGATCTCGGTCGTCCGGTTCAGCCGATCGTAGACGTATCTGGTTGTGTGGTCGTTGGCGTCGGTGAAGGCGATCTGGTTGCCCACCGCGTCATAGGCGTATCGCGTCTCCCCGCCCAGGGCGTCGATCACCCGGACCAGGCGATTGAGACGGTCGTACTCGTAGCGCGTCACCCCGCCGTTAGGATCGATCGTCCGCTCCCGGTTGCCGGCGGCGTCATAGAAGATTTGCGTCGTCCCGCCCTCGGGGTCGGTTTGGCGGATCAGGCGGCTGAGCGCATCGTACGCGTAGGTCGTCGTCCGGCCGGCGGCATCCGTCTTGGCGACGACGTTGCCCATCGGGTCGTACTCGATCGTCGTGCGGCCTCCCAGAGCGTTAACCAGGGCGACCGGACGGTTGAGTTCGTCGTACTCGAACGCCGTGGTGTTGCCGGCGGCATCGGTGGAGCTGGACACGTTCCCGATGCCGTCGTAGGCGGTCAGCGACTCGCCGGCCAGGGGGTCGATGATCTTGATCACCCGGTTCAGCGCATCGTACTCGTACCGGGTGGTCCGTCCGAGCGGGTCCGTGGCTCCAACCAGATTGCCCTGTTCGTCGAGATCAAACTCGGTGCGCTTCCCGGCCGGATCGGTGACGGCGATCAGGTGGTTTGTTTCGTCATACTCATACAGGGTTGTACGCCCGAAGGTATCGACAGTTTCGGTCATGTTCCCGACAGCGTCGTACACGAACTCCGTCGTGATGTTCCACTGGGCCTCGTCGTTCTGGGCGTGAAGCGGGCTGTAGTTGCGCACCAGGCGGGTCAAGCGACCGGCAAAGTCATACGCACGACGCGTGACGCGCTCGAGCGGGTCCGTGACTTCGATCAGCCGGCCCAGATCGTCGTACGCGTACGTCGACGTCTGCCCCAGGGCGTCGGTCATCGAAGCTCGCTGACCTAAGGCGTCGTAGGTGAAACTCGTCGTGTTCCCAAGGGGATCGG
>MGOM01000139.1:273-484 GCA_001797105.1 Chloroflexi bacterium RBG_19FT_COMBO_62_14 | reverse complement strand
GCGGCATCGGTATAGGTGTAGGTGGTCGTTTTCCCGAGCGCGTCCGTCAGGCTCGTGAGGAGCGTGCTGTCGTAGGAGAACGTTGATGTGCCGCCGGCCGGGTCGATGACTTCGGTCAGGTTGTTGAGCCCGTCGTACGACAGCCGGGTCGTCCCTCCGGAAGCGTCCGCGAGCTGTGTGAGATTGGCCCCGTTGCCGCTCCAGGCAAGTT
>MGOM01000139.1:0-224 GCA_001797105.1 Chloroflexi bacterium RBG_19FT_COMBO_62_14 | reverse complement strand
GTCGTAGGTCCTGCCCATCGGACTGCCGAGCGCATCGGCTTGTTCCGTCAACTCGCCGCGCTCGTCATACTGATGCGTCTGTTGATTGCCGAACACATCCGTGACGGTGGTGGTGCCGTCGGCGTTGTAGTCCAGCCGTACGACGAGTTGACCGTCGCCGTCGAACTGGCGGAATACGCGACCCTGGTCGTCGTACTCGGTGCGCTCGACGATCGAGTTGGTGG
>MGOM01000138.1:65912-73426 GCA_001797105.1 Chloroflexi bacterium RBG_19FT_COMBO_62_14 | reverse complement strand
AGCAAACGGGCAATTGAGCACTTTCCTCCCCCGGATCGGGGAGCAGGTGATCATCACCGCGGACCTCGGCCCCCCTGCCGCCGGGGTCGCGCTCTCCGGCGCTCAAGCGGTGATCCGCCGACCCGGGGGAGAGGTCGAGACTGTCCCGCTTTTGGTGACGGGTTCGCACGCCACCGGCGCCTGGACGCCATCGGTTCCGGGCTTGCATGGTGTCGACGTGACCCTCACTGCAACGGGGTCCGACGGAATAGCGATCGAGCGGACCGTCTTCTTGGCGTTCGAGGCGCAGCCGATCGGAGGACTACCAGCTTGGTCTGCAATGTGGCCTTGTGCGATCGTGGGGTCAATCCTGTGCGTCGCGGCCATGGTATGGCTCCGCGTACGCCGGCGCCGCAGGAGATCGAGCGCTCAGGCCTGACCAGGGGTTTGATTGGAGGGTTTCGCCCCCAGGCGCGCCAGCCCCAGGCCGATCCGGCCGTAGAGCAATCCCAGGCTTGCGGCAATCGCCGCGCCGAGGGCGATGTCGTACCAGGCGATGCGATAGCCGCTGAGCATGGGAATTCGATGGAACCAGACGGCTGAGGCGACGACCAGGGAAACGCTGTACACGGGCGCAGCGATGAGGGGGTGACGGCGGGCCCACGCCCAGAGCTGCAAGAGCGAAACCAATCCAAGCGGTACGGCCGAGAGCATCATCGTCCAGGCCTGCTCGAAGCCGATCAGGCCGTTGAACCCGATCCGGCTTGCGAACTGGCGAGCCAACGCGATGGTTGAGTCTGGGTTCAAGCGGACGAACTCCTCCACGACCGAAATGGGTTTCAGGGCGGCGAACCCGACGGCAGCCAGGCCCACGCCGACATACTGCAATCCGAGGGCGCTGACGAAGATGAGCGCCGCCAGCCAGAACCGCCGCCCCAGCCCAAGAATCAGCAGGAGGGACATCGGGAAGAGCGATCCCACCATCAAGGGAAACAATAGGGCGACGAGGCCTGTCTGAGTGGTATAGCTGACAATAAACGCTTGGGCCATCTGGAAATTGACGGCTTCGAAGGTATACGCGCCAACCAACACGAAAGCCCAGAAGAACGGGCTGTCCCATCTGAGCTTCAACCCCATCCGCCGGGCCGAGACCGATAGGCCGATTAGCAGGCTGTAGTCCACGATCATAGTGGAGAACATGATGGCCAGATGCGGTGGACTCCATAGGGTGACGTCGATGCCGAACATCCTGTGCCACAATTCATCGAACCCGCCGGATAGCAGCGCGGCGGCGTAACCGACGAAGACGCCAAAGAACCCGAGGGGAGCATAGATCGGCCCTAGACGGATGGTGTCTGCGAGATGCTCGCCGGAGCGTGTCAGATGAGTCTCGTATGCGATCATCCAAGTCACCAGGCACACCCCCGAGACAAAGGCGACGATCACAAGCAGATGAGGGGGAATCCAGAGGCTGTCGCGACCGATGGCTAAATGCCACTGGATGTCCCAAATGCCCCCGAACAGGTTGAGGAGCTTGAGCACCGCGATTCCAGTCAGGACCCTGAAGCGAAGCCACTCATGGGTCTCGGCCCGATATCCCAACGCAACAGGCGGGCCCTGTCTCAGGCCGGGTCGTTCAAGAGGCTTCGCGAGCATCGAATCCCCTCCATTCCAATCCTGACGAGCGTGGCCAATACAGGCGACCCCATGGCCACGCCTCTCTGCGAACTGTAGACTGTGTAGGTCATTGGCGGATCGGCGTAGAAGCGGCAAGCGTACGCGATCCCGCCTCGGTTGTCAATCTGTATGAGCTGAAATCCCCCCGGCTCGCAAGGAAAGGCTTACGCACAGACTCTGGTGCGATCGCGACGCCTCAGCAGGCAGTGGGCAAGAGCTTAGAACTCCATCACGGAGTCGAGACCGCGATGCAGACCGGTGAGACGTCCGACCTTGCGAATCGCCATCACCGCCCCGGCGACGTAAGGCTCGGCGCTGGCTCCCGAGTCGAAACGCAGCGTCAGGCGTTGATCGGGCAAGCCGAATATGGCTTCGAGAGAAATCACGTAACCCGGCAGCCGCACGGAGTGAACCTGGGAACCGCCCAGCCGGGCACCGCGGCTTTCACGCGGGCCACGCACCTCATCCAGGGGGACGTCCAGGGTCGATTCTCGGATCGTCGCCAGGCGGTTCGCCAGCTCCAGCGCCGTCCCGCTCGGCGAATCGACCTTGTCGGCATGAGCATAGTCGATGATCTCCCAGTGGGGAATGTGTTTGGCCGCCATGGCAGCAAACTTCTGCAGAAGGACCGCGCCCAGCGCGAAGTTACCACAGGCCAACACGCCCTTCCCCATCTCCTGGGCGACGGCATCGATCTCACGATAGTCCGCATCGCTCAGACCGGACGTGCCGACCACCACATGGACGCCCCTCCGAAGAGCCATAAGAATGTGCCCCTTGGCGACATCGGGATGAGTGTATTCAACCAGCACATCGGGACCCAGCTCGAGCGCCTGTCCGACCGAGGCGGAAATCTCGAGGGTCAGCTCCGGCCTGCCGATGACCGACCCTAGAGCCGCTCCGGCGTGTGTTCGGGAGACGGCCGCCACGAGATCGAGGTCAGCGACATCGACCAGCGCCCTGGCCAGCGCTGATCCCGCCCATCCGGTCGCGCCGGCGATACAGACTGCGATGTTTGTGTTCATAGGCCCTCACGCGGATCCAAAGATGCCGGCCATTGCTTCCAATAAAGCGACATGTTACCTCCACCGCCGGTCGAGGCACAAATGGCCGCGGTGGACATCTATGTGCGAGAGGGATCAAAGGACCAAGGGCGACCCCCCACCCAGCCCTCCCCCTTGCAGGGGGAGGGTTGGGTGGGGGTGGATCTCCCCGGAGGCACTCCACCTGCCAGGCAGATCTCTCCCGTGCGTACTTGTGAGTTTTCTGGTGTCTTCTACGGCTCCTCGACGATGCCTTTTAGGGTGATACTCATGCCGTAGATGTGCTCCTTGAGGTTGAACGTGACCTGTTCACCGTCGAAGGTCAAACGGAAAGTGAAATGCTCCAGGCTGGGGAGCGTGTTGTAGTCGATCACGAAGGTCGTGTCGTCTTCCCAATGCCCGCGCCCCAGGCCTGGCACAGCGCCGTCGGGGGCGGTCCGGTAGATCCCGTCCAGTCCTACCCGGACAACACGCGGGGCGTCTTCACCGCTGCCGCTGAATTCCATGGTGGCTTCCGCCTCGCCGGCGAAGTCAAGCCGGAACCAGTCGAGCAACGCGGGGTTGGCCTCGAATACATACCTCCTTCCTGAGATCGCCTCCGCGATCTCAGGAAGCGCTGCTACGGGCGAGGCGGCCGGCGGAAGGGCGACTTCCTGAACCGCGGCCTGCAGGTCCGCCACCCCGTCGGGGTTGGCGTCAAGTGGCTTCTCGAAGTCACCGATGGCCGCGATCAGGTAGGGGTCGATCTGATCCATCTCGAAACCCCCACCGGTGGTGACTAGGATCAGGTCGAGATCAGGCAGCACTTTGATCAACTGCGTGCCGATCCCCGCGGCCTGGACGAAAGCCAGGTCCTCCACCTCCGGATCCGAACCCCACCAGCCGTACCCATAGTCCTCCGGACGGCCCGCAGCCTCCGTCATGCGTCTCTCGGAGGCGGCTCGGACCCATTCCTCGGAGATGACCTGCCGGCCTTCCCAGCGGCCTTGGTGCAGCCACAGGAAGCCCAGCTTAGCCGCATCACGCGGGTGCAGGAAGAGGTCGCCCCATCCTCGGTTGAACCCCTGCGGGTCGGCCGTCCACTCGACTTCGCGGATCCCCAGCGGTTCGAACAGGTTGGCCTGCGCGTACTCGAGCGCCGTCATCCCGGTGGCCTGCTGCAAGATGGCCGAGAGCAGATGGATGGCCGAGTTGCAGTAAACCATCTTCGTGCCTGGCTCCCACGCAACGGGGAGATCGAGGGCAAATTGGACCCAGTCGCCGGTGGCCATCATCTCCTGCTGAGTTTGCTCGTTCTCCTCGGTGCATTGCAGGCCGGAGCTCATGCTTGCCAGATGAGCCACCGTGATGCGCTGCTTGCGCTCGTCGAGGTTGGCGATGGTGCGATCGGGGAAGAACGAGACCATCGGATCGTCGAGGGCAAGCTTGCCCTGATCGACGGCGATGCCGATCAGGCTGGTCATCACCGACTTTGTGACCGAGGCCAGGTCATGGACCGTCGATCCGTCGTAGGGATAGAAGTACGCGTCCACCATGAGCGAGCCATGACGGATGATCGCCAGACTGTGGATCGGTATGCCCTGCTGGCGGATCGCCAGCAACCCTTCCGCCATCTTGCCGGAATGAAAGCCGGCCGTCTCGGGGGCGGCCGCATGCCAGCCTTCCGTCGGCCAGTAGGACGGCTCCGCCACAGCGGCACGCCCGCTGAACCACTGGCAGCCGGCGAGGGCGAGGCCGAGAAGTACGGGAATACCCGCGACGATCTTTCGCATGGGCGGTCGGGAATTGTGAGGCTTGTCGGTTTGGGCGTTCATTCTGATCCTTCCTTTCGCATTCTCTGCTTATGACTTCTGCTTCCCGTGACCTGTGCACGGTTATGACACAGGTTGAGCCGCCAGATCCGCTACCGGCAAGGCCGGTTTGCGCGGCTTGAGCCCAAAGATCCGTCGAACCGGGTTGAACCGGCGGACGCCGAATTCATACAGCCCCAATGTGATGCCGAAGGCCTGAGAGGCGATCATCAGGTACTTGGCCAGGATGGGCAGCGGCAGGGGGATGATGAAGTAGCCGAGGATCAGGATCACCGTCTTATGAAGGATATAGAACGGAAGCACCGCTTCGTTGGCATAGGAGAGCAGGCGGTGGTCGGCGGTGAGATAGCGCATCCCGTAGCCCAGGATCGCCAGGAGCGAGCTCCAGCTGAGCAGGCTGGCCAGGGCCATCACGAGCGCGTAGAGCAGGAAGTTGGAATCCAGCCCAGGGAGGTTGCTAAACGTCGGCATACCCAGGGTCAGGGTGAAAGCCAGCGCCAGGGCGATCCTGCGCTGGCCGATGATCGCCTGCTGGACGCGGCCGTCAGAGAAGACCAGGAAACCGTAGACCAGGCAAGGCGGGTACGCGATCAGGCGGATCAGGTCCTCGGGGAGCTCAGGCCTGAGGATGCCAAACGGATCGACCAGGATGAGCAGCAGCGCAAGCGGCAGCACCCATAGAAAGATCGCGCCGGGTGAGGCGGACAGGCGGCCGAGAGACTCCGTGAACCGTCGGCCGGATTGGCTCTTGAGGGTTGCGAAGAGCGGTAGCAGGACGAGCGTGAACAGGAAGAGGACCTCGAGGTACCACAGGTGGACGCCCGACCAGGCGAAGTTCCCGTTCCACATGCGCCAGTCTTGGAAATAGTGCGGCAGGAATTCCAGGAAGTTGCCTTGGAACTCACCGTGTGTCAATCGCGTCAGATAGATCTGCGGTGGAGCCAGGACCAGGACCCCGAACGCCAGCGGCACCAGAAGACGCCACACTCGATCCCGCAGAAACCGGGGCGCCCCGCCGGGGCGCAGGGCAAAGTAGATGCTCGCCCCGGAGATCAGAAAGATCAGCGCCATCCCCCACAGGTCGAAGATTCCCTTTAGGGCATCCACCAGAGGGCTTGTCGTGCTGTTCTTGATATGCCACCACTCTTGGTCAAAGAACCGGCCGTTGTGGTAGAAGAAGACCAGGGCGAACGCCAGCACGCGCAGCCTGTCAACATCGTGCCTGCGCTGAACGGGGTTTGCGAGCATTTCCTTGCGATTCATGAGTGGCCTCCTGGGGCAGACCGCGTACCAGCGTCTTGGCCCCCGATCGCTTCTAGCAGGCTCTCCAGGGACGACCCCTTTACGATGAAGGCATCGACACCGGCCTCGGCGGCTCGCCTCCGATCCAGGGGCTCGTCGTGGATCGTCAGGGCCACGACGCGGCAGGTTGGGCAAGAGGCCTTGATCTGCCGGGCGGCTTCGCAACCATCCATGATCGGCATTTCAAGGTCCATCAGTACGATGTCGGGGTGGAGCCGTAGGGCCATCTCGACCGCCTCGTGCCCGTTGCCGGCTTCGCCGACAACCTCGACCTCTCCGGAGAGAGTCAACACGGTCCGCAATTCCTGCCGGACGTGGGCCGTATCGTCGACGAGGAGCACCCGGATGGCCGTCATCGATCCACCCGATCCCGGATGTACCAGCGCCAGGGGCTTCCGACCTCTACCCGGGCTATCTCGGGCGCTTTGCGCCGGCTGCTGCGGTCACGGAAGCACTTCATGTGAGAGGCGAACGGCAGCCCCATGGCCTTCAATCCGGCACGCGCCGAGCTGCGGTCGTCGATCTCCATAGGTTGTTTCCCTGGATGCTCGAGGCGTGAAACCAGGGGGACTTCGCGGCTGATCAATGCATGTGAGCTCATCCGTTCCTCCGTCGTCGGGCTTGCACGAGATCCGATCGCGCCTCCTGTATAGGCTCTTTCTTGATCGTGCGCATCGGGACAGAGACGGAAGTGCCCCTCCGAGCGAAGGCGGATTCCCATGCTCCGACTCAGGCAGGAGGTCTCCGTCGCAGGCCCTAAGCCTGGCGAAGGAGAGGCGCCGGACGAGACGGCGGTTTGATTCGAATGAGAGGCGTAGACCGGAAGGGGACTACGGTCGCAACTGGGAGATGAGCGAGCGCAGCTTGTTGAGGGCAGTCGCCGTCAGTTCCTGAAGGACCTCGAGCTCTCGGCGAACTTGCGGTGGATCTCGATCGAGAAGGATCTGGGCGGAGCGGGAAGTCAGGACAACACTGAAGAGGAGCTGGCTGACGGTGTCGTGCAGGTTGCGGGCGAGCCTGTTTCGCTCCCTCAGGCCGGCCAATTCCTCGACCTGATCGGCATGGGACTGGAGTTGGCGGTTGGTCTCCCGCAATTCAGCGAGCATGATCTGACTGCGCCGGCGGGCGGCTTCGATCTCCTGGTTGGCGATCATGAATGCCGGAAGGGCAATGACCCCCGCCAGTGGGCCCATGGCAAAGGCCATGCCTTCGAGAACCCCGTGGGTGATGACCAGGGCTCCGCCCGTGAGGAACACCAGGATCCCGACCCAGAGCCATCGGATGCCGCCGGAGAAGAGAAGCGGAGCCTGGAAGGCAAGCGGGATGAAGAAAGCCGTCACCGAATCGATTTCCGGATCGAGGCCAAACATCGCCAGGACGAGGAGGGATTGAGTCCCCAGGTAGAGGTGAGAGAGCCATCGCGCCGGCCGGGCATACCAGAGCGTGAAGGCGAACAAGATCATGTATGCCGCCGTCGGTCCGGCGTACCATGCAAGCCTGGTCTGCGTGTCCTGGTCGGTCAGGGTACGGATAATCTCGGCGGCGACGAGGAGAGTTATGGCCAGTCGCGCGATCCACCCGGATTGGACGGGCCCGGTCGGGTGAGCGGGTGAAACAAGGCCAGGGTCGCGCACCCGGCCCTAGCCTTCGTTCACCAGGCCATGCCGGATGGCGTGGATGGCCAACTGCGTTCGGTCTTCCA
>MGOM01000138.1:62252-65902 GCA_001797105.1 Chloroflexi bacterium RBG_19FT_COMBO_62_14 | reverse complement strand
TCTTGTCACTGATTACCAACTTCTGGGCGATCTCCAGGTTGGTGAGCCCATGAGCGACGAGTCGGAGGACATCGAGCTCGCGGCCGGTCAAGTCTCCGGCTGCCGCCTCAACCCGCGTGCGAGATGCCTGGGCGACCTGCTCCATGAGTTTGCGAGCGATGTCGGGATGGAGCCGGGGCTCGCCGCGCTGGGCGGCCCGGATCGCATCGACAAGATCATCCGGGGAGACGTCCTTCAATAGATAGGAGGCGGCCCCCGCCTGGATGGCGGGGAAGACTTTGTCGTCCTCGGTGAAGCTCGTGAGGGCAATCACCTGCGAGCGGCCGCCGAGCGCCTTGATCCGGCGGGTCGCCTCGACCCCATCCAGGGTCGGCATCACCAGATCCATCAAGACTATGTCCGGTTCCAGGCTCCGAACCAGGTCCACCGCCGCCAGCCCGTCCGAGGCTTCGCCAACGACTTCGATGTCGGGCTGCAACTCGAGAAACGTGCGCAGCCCCTGGCGGACGACCTGGTGATCATCGACGATCAGGATACGGATCTTCGTTCGTTCCCCGCTCATGGGAGCCTCTCTTCCTTCACTCTTTTCACAACCCGCAAGCGCGTCCCCGAGCCGGGTGCAGAGTCCAGCTCCAGATCCCATCCGATTTCACTCGCCCGCTCGCGCATCCCCGCCAGGCCGACACCAGCGTACGGCGTATCTGAGGCGGCCTCGAATCCACGTCCATCGTCGATGACCTCCATCGCCGGCGGCTCGGTCAGATGGAGCCGGATAACGGCGTGAGACGCCCGTGCATGCTTGACAATGTTGTTCAGCCCTTCGCGGGCGATGGCAAAGAGGTCGTTCTCTTCTCGCGAGAGCAGGGATGAGTCGCCGTCAACCTGAATGGAGACGGTGAGACCGTCCGGGAGGAGTCGATCAGCGACGTGCTGACGAAGCGCTTCCGCCAGTCCGGCAGCCGGGATAGATTCCGGCCGCAGCTCGGAGATCAACTGCTGCATCTGCGAGAGAGCGCTCTGCGCCAGGTGCGTCAGATGCTCGAGCTGGGTGTCAACCCGGTCCGGCTCCCGATCAAGCATGAGCAACGCCGACTGCGTGGCCAGCTTCATACTGAATACCGTCTGGGTCACCGAATCGTGCAACTCGCGCGCCAGGCGATGGCGCTCACGCGCCGAGGCGAGCTGCTCGAGGTGGGAGGAGGTCTCCCCGAGTCTGCGGTTCGCTTCTTCGAGCTGCAGGGCGAGTTCCCGATCTTGAGCACGGGCGTGCCTCGCCCGATGGGTGGCCTGCGCGTAGAACCCGAGGATGACATTGGCTGCTGTGTAGATCAACGTGAACCCGGTCCCCTCGGCCGGTCCGTACTCGTTCACCAGGGGCACCATCGTTAAGACCGCAAACGTCCCGAGCCAGGCGGCGGCCAAGCTGAGGCGGAGGCGCGGCAGCGCTTGGATGCTCAAGAGGCAGAAGAGGATGGCGAAGAAATCGAAGATCGGAAGATCCGGGCGGGTCAGAAGGAAGAAAATCAGCCCGGATTGCAGAGCCAGGTACACATGGAAGGATGGCGCCCATTGCCGGGCGATGGCCCCCTGCACCGCGAAAAGCACGACCCAGGCCGCAAGAACTCCCAGGATGGGAAGAAGTGCCGGGGTTCCGCCGTAGGTCAAGGCGGAGCGCAGCACAACCGATGCGAAGAGCAGCCCGGCCGGGAGATGGGAGAGCCAGGGGTCTGTCCAGTTGCTTAGGAGTCTCATTGCATCACGCGGGGCATGTCGAGGGAGAGGGTAGGGTGGGGGTGGAACTCTGCCATGAAAGTCATGCATCAGGCTCACGCGAGCGTCGATTCAGATGTACAACCCGTCTGCGTCGACTTCTTCTCGCAGAATCCGCAACTCCTCGGCGCACGGCGCCGGGTTCGCTTCGACCTGCTCCGGGATCAACAGCTCGAAACCGGTGCTCTCGATGACCTGATCAACGCTGACACCCGGTTGGGTCGCCAGGAGCTGCATGCGCTTGCTCTCCGAGTGATAACCCAGGAGAGCCAGCGTTGTGACCACACGATAGGGGCCGGTCCCTCGGGGCAAGCCAGCTGCCTCGCGTGCGCCCGGCCCGGTCAGGTAGCCCGGCGTGGTGATGAAGTCGACCTGCTCAACGAACCGCCGCCGATCATGGGGCATGATGGCGATCGTGCGCCAGCAGTTCGAGCCGACGTCGTTGCCGCCGCCCGATCCGGGGAGCCTGACCTTGGGGTGATCGTGATCCCCGATGACCGTCGTGTTCAGGTCGCCATAGGGGTCGATCTGCGCCCCTCCCAGAAACCCGTATTCGACGAAACCACGCTGGGCGGTCTCGACGATGTCGCGGATGCCGGAAGCGGCGATGGCCCGGTTGAAGGTGCATCCGCCACCCACCGCCAGCGGCAGGCTCTCGAGGATCGCCCCGGTCCCGCCGAACTCGAAGATGGTCACCAGGTTTGGCGCGTGCATCTTCTGCGCCAGCGAAGCGGCCAGCATGGGGATGCCGGTGCCGATGAAGGCGGTCGTGCCATCCTCCATCAAGCGCGAGGTGGTGCAGATCAAGAGCTCGCTGGCGTTGTACGGCTCAGGCTGATCGCTCATGCCTCCCTCCCCGGCGCACCACTCTTGAGAGCTTCGAGACGCGCCTCACCGAAGAGATCCAAATAGGCCTGATGATCGGTGACACCGTGGATGTACTTGTCCAGGAATTCGGCCGCTGTCTCCGGCGTCTGGGACGCCTGCACCCAACCGCGGATCTGCTCTTCGTCCCTGGCGTAGCGGTAACACATCTCGCCTGGGTGTGAACCGAAGGGGGCCTCGATCACGGCGTCAACCAAGTAGTAAGGGATGATCGTCCGATCCGGCCGACGGCGGATGACTTCGGTTTCGACGATCTCTTCGGTGCTGATGATCAACCGCTTCGAGGCCCGCGCCATCTCGGCGGCAAATCCACTGATCCCGTCGATCTGGGCATTTCCACACGCGTCGGCCCGATGCACGTGGATCAATCCGACGTCCAGGATGAGCGCGGGAAGCAGCGCGATGGGAATCCCGGTGAAGGGATCTTCAATGACTTTGGCGGCGCTGAATTTCAAGGTATCTGTGCCCAGCATCGATCTGACCGGAATAAAAGGCACGCCCATGGCGGCAGCCTTGAAGCGCCAGGCGATGCCGGCGTTGCTCCACTCGACGACACTCTCCACTCTCCCGCTTTCGACTTCGCGCCGCAGGCAGTTCGAGAGACCGTGGACCTCGAGCCCGATGTAGGTCAGGTCGATCGCCTTGATCAGGCTCGCCGCCAGGAGCATATCCAAATCCAGAACCCCCTGCCCGGCGACGCGTAGGTCGCTGACCCCCTGGCGGACGATCTCGTGGATCAGGCTCATGGGGCAGCGCACAGTGCCGTATAGCTCGGTGCCGATATAGTCGCCAGGTTTGATGAAGCGTCGGACCGCCTCGGCCTCGGTCATGCGCTTATCAGCCATTTCCTTGCTCTTGGCGCGGTTCCACTCGCGAAACCCCTCGACATCCGGGAGTTGGAGCAGCTGGCCCATCCCGCTCTCGAGGATGCGGACGGATTCCGAACGGATAGCCTCCTCACCGGTCAGCATTCGGTCCATCGCCTCTGCCCTTTC
>MGOM01000138.1:61100-62213 GCA_001797105.1 Chloroflexi bacterium RBG_19FT_COMBO_62_14 | reverse complement strand
CACACCCAGATAGATCGGATTGATCCAATTCCCGATTAATCGAAGTTACCCCCCTCGGGGGCATAGGTCGGGCGTCTGAGTTTATTGTATGGAGTGGCTGGGGCAAGATCAACTGACGTTCGGCGCGAGGCGGAGGGAGGAGTGGCATACACAACCGTGGCGAGCCATTCCGCACAACCTCCTTTTCCTGGGCGCGTCGAGCTTTTGGTGCCGTCTGCCTCTTCCCTCGACCGGGGAGTTGTCTCTTGGGCGGAACACAACCACCTCTCCGGAACACGATCGGGTGACCCCGATTAAGGATTCCTTAAGCTTTGCCAGGGAGACTTGCAGGCAAGGCGATATGAACGCGAGATCCTACCTCACCGCGATGCTCATCCTGACCACGGCCTCTCTCCCGGCCTGCGCCCCCCTTACAAACCCGGCGATGAGACCGGAGTTGTCGTCGACACAAGCACCGAATGCCGGAGTTCTCCCTTCCCCGGTCCCGGATCCAGTGAGAACGAAGCGGATGGTCGAGCTGGGAGGCACTGATCGGCGGGCCGCTGAGGCCGCGTTGAACGCGGTGCTCAAGACCCGGGACGATCACTTCGTCCCCGTCCTGATCGAGATGCTGCGTGCCGCCCAGATAGGAATCCCCGTGGAGATCGACTACTCGACGATGGTCATGGCCATTGAGGACATCAGTGGCCAGTCGCTCGGGGACAACTGGCCGGCGTGGGTCGAGTGGTATGGAACGACGGATATCGAACCCCCGCCCGGCTTCACCGGGTGGAAGGGTCGGTTGCTGAGCTTCATCGACCCTCGTTTCGCAGATTTCCTGAATGACGAATCTTCTTCTCGGATCCGCGTCGAGGAAATCGTCTGGGGTGGCGTTCGCGTGGACGCTATCCCCGCGCTCGACAACCCCAAGATGATCATTGCCTCGGATGCAGACTATCTCCTTGCCGAAGAACCGGTCTTCGGCGTCGCCCTCAACGGACATGCACGGGCCTACCCCCTGCGCATCCTGGATTGGCACGAAATGGCGAATGATGTCGTGGGAGGCGTCCCGGTGTCCCTCGCCTATTGCACATTATGCGGGGCGGCCATCGCCTATGACACCCGAGCCTCGGA
>MGOM01000138.1:54341-61087 GCA_001797105.1 Chloroflexi bacterium RBG_19FT_COMBO_62_14 | reverse complement strand
CGGAGCAACAAGCTGATGTACGACCGGCAGACACGCACGTTGTGGAACCAGCTTACGGGCGAGCCGGTGGTGGGCCGGCTGGCCGCGTCCGGCATCCGACTGGCCCTCTTGCCGGTCGTCCTCACGTCCTGGAAGGACTGGCGAGACCAGCATCCCGATACGCTTGTCCTGTCGCCTGAGACCGGTTACGAGAGGTACTACCTACCCGGTGCGGCCTACGGCGACTATTTCGCCAGTGGCGACACCATGTTCCCCGTCTGGCAACGCAGCAAGCAGCTTGGCGATAAGGATCGGATCTACGCGCTGCGAGTGGACGGTACGCCCAAAGCCTATCCCTTGGCCTTGCTTGTGGAAGAGGGTGTGGTCAACGATACGGTCGGCGGGACAAACGTGGTATTGGTCGCCGCCCGCGGCCGGGTGACGGTGAACGGGAGTAGCATACGGGCCGGGAGCGTAACTTACGATGCCGGTGGTGAAGTAAGGGCCTTCCTGAGCGGCGCCGAGATGTTCTCCGCTGGCGCTTCAGCCGACGAGCTTCTCGACGCACGGGGCGGGATCTGGAGGGTGACGGAAGAGGGCCTGCTCTCGCCGGAGGGGGAGGTAGTTGCGCCGAGGTTAAGCGGTCATTTGGCCTATTGGTTCGGCTGGTTCGCCTTCTTTCCACACACGCTCGTCTACGGCGTTCCGGCCGAACCGTGATCTTATTCAAAGACAGGATTCGGGTGTGAGCCGAAGGAACCGAATCATCAGCGTGGCGATTGTTGCGCTCGCCGTCGCTCTGCCGGTAGGCTGCCAGCTTCTCCCACCGCTCTTCATCAATCGGATGGTGCACGAGGAGTTGCAGTTCATTCCCGCCGAAGCCACAGCCGGCATGCAGGATGCGATGGCCGAGACGGAGAAGAAGTTGGAGGAGCCAATCACGGAGGGGGAACGGGTCGGCATGAGAATCCTGGCATGAGTCAATCAACGCATCGATTCGAAGCCCAAGCCGGAGGCAGTCTAGGCCACGAGTCGGACCGATATCGTATCAATCGGGTCGAGGCTGTAGCGTATCTCCGTATCCGTGTCGACCCAAATCGGAGGCACGATCGAGCCGGCGATGATCACTTCCCCCGATTGCAGCCCGAGCCCGACGGCGGCCAAGAGGGCGGCGACCAGGCGGACGACGTCGACAAGATCGCCCGTCAGAGCTTGCAGCTCCTCGACCTTCGCCAACTCCACGCCGTCCTGGTAGACCCGACCGACCATTCCATCCAGCACACACCCGGCGCGTGAG
Source organism: Chloroflexi bacterium RBG_19FT_COMBO_62_14 (assembly GCA_001797105.1). GTDB lineage: Bacteria > Chloroflexota > Anaerolineae > Anaerolineales > E44-bin32. The sequence goes on along the minus strand of MGOM01000138.1, from coordinate 59,811 downwards.
GCGTCGGCCCGGCCAAGGATGACGTGTCGGTTGAAGATGTTCACGGCAAGGATGGCTCCCACGTCGGACGGCGGAGGATCCACGTCGGCCAGCTCGATTGCCGGGCCGAGGGCGGCTATGGCCGCGCGCACCGTCTCCCGATCCGACGTCCCGGCAAGAGCCTCGCCCATGTAAAGTGCGATTTCCGGCTCTACCGCCGGCTTCACCCATCCCCCGATAGATACGCTCGAGTTCGTGGGCAGGAGCGTGCCGTCGGTCAGGAAACCGACGAGCGGGGTCTGGATCCCCAGGCGCTGCATCGCCGCCGGCGCCCCGAAACCCACCTTCCATCCGATCGGTTTCTCGCCCGCCTCGAGTCGAGCCCGGCGAAGCCCGAGTTGTCTCTCCATCCCGCGCTGGATTGGCGGGTCCATTCTCGGCGAGGCTGAGAGTGGCATGGTGTAATCCTAATGGTCGTGGTCTCCCTCGGCGGAGACCTCGTACCCGGCCGACTCAAGTGAACCGGCCCCGCTCCATCCCCAGACCAGCGTGACCTCTTCGTCGGAGGTGTTGTTGAAGCCATGCCAATGGCCGCGCTGGGTGAAGACGACATCCCCCTCCCCCGCAGGCTCGTCGCCCTCATCAGTGTAGATCAGACCTTCGCCTTTCAGGACGAGCAAGAACTCTTCCGCATGGAAGTGCCGATGCCGGTCGTGCCGGGCTCCCGGAGGAAGCACGGTCCAACCCAGGACCAGCTTGTCCGAGTTGGCCGTCTTCTGGTCGATCAGGAACTGAACCTGCATGTTGATCCAGCCATCCCGGGGCGACAGACCTTCAATGAACGGGACTTTCCGCAGGTTGGTGCGAAAAGGCCTCATCCGGTCATTCCTCCCAGGCGCCGGTAGACTTCGTGCGCGGCCACGAAATCACGGTGGTCGATCCCCAGGCCGCGACAGGCGTTCATCATCTCGTTGGCGGCCGCCGCCAGCGGAACGGGAGAACCCAGCCGGCGGCCCTGCTCGAGCACGAGGAGCATGTCCTTCTGCTGCAGGGTGACATCCGCCAGAGGTACTTCGGGCATGTTACCTTCAAGGATGAATGGACCGCGATACCCCAATACGGGCGAGGCGGCGACGCTGTTCAGCATGGCCTCGACGGCCACCTGACGCGCAACGCCACCCTTTTCGGCCAAGGCTACGCCCTCGCCGAAGGCGATCACTTCCACCATCAACACCAGGTTGATGGCGAGTTTCATCTGCACCGCCAATCCACTGCCGCCGATGTAGGTAGCTTTCTGGCCGATGTCGAGCAGCACCGAGCGCACTTGTTCGAAGGCCTGGCGGTCTCCCCCGACCATGATTGAGGCCTTTCCGGCTGCGAGGGTGATGGTGCTGCCCGAAATGGGTGCGTCGAGCATCGTCAGGCCAGCTCTGTAAAACTCCGCCGCGACCGCCCGGCTCGAATCGGGAGCGATGGTACTCATATCGAGGTAGATCCCGTCATTCGACAACCCCGCTATGACCCCCATCGGTCCCAGGGCGACCTCCCGCACCGCGTCGGCATCGGTGACGATTGAGAAAACCACGGCCGACCGTTCGGCAACCCGGCGCGGACTCTCCGCCCACTGCATTCCGGCCCCGATCAGCGGTTCGGCCCTCTCGCGCGTGCGATTCCAACCGGCGACGACATGACCTGCGGCGAGCAGTCGCGCGACGATCCCCGCCCCCATCGCTCCGAGCCCGATGACGCCGACATTCACTGGGCACCTCCCTCCACCAACACCTGCCCCTCGGCTGCGGCCCTCACCCCCTCCAGGATGTTTCGGTAGCTGCCACAGCGGCACAGGTTGCCGGCCAGGTGAGTCTTGATCGTCGCTTCATCAGGAGTGGGCTCTTCCTTTAATAACGCCAGGGTGGCCAGAATGAACCCTGGGGTGCAGAAGGCACATTGGAATGCGGCGTGGTCGAGGAAAGCCTGCTGGACCGGATGAAGCCGACCCTCACCCGCCAGGCCCTCAACCGTCAGGATCTGTCTCCCCTGCACCTGGCCGGCCAGGGTCAGACAGCTGCTGATGGCTCGATCGTCGATCAGAACAGTGCAGGCTCCGCACATTCCGATGCCGCAACCTTCGCGGACGCTTCGTAATCCGAGGTCGTCGCGCAGGACCTCGAGCAGCGGCCTAGTCGGATCGACGTCGAGCGCCTGCGGGTTACCATTGAGGCGGAACTCGATCATCCGCTCGGTCCTTCCTTGATCGCCCGCAGCACTCGCTCGGAGGTGATCGGCAGATCGCGGATGCGAACACCCACCGCATCGAAGACTGCGTTGGCGATGGCCGGAGCCACCGGGGGCAAGGTCATCTCGCCGATGCCGTGGAACTCGGCCGCCTCCGACTCCAGCAGCTCACTCCCCAACTCCTCCGGCGCGTCCAGGATGGATGGCAACATATAGTCCGACAGGTTGGGGTTCACCGGCTGTCCCTGGTCGAAGGCCATCTCTTCCAACAGAGCCGGCCCCATGCCGAAGATCACGTTGCCGTCGTTCTGCAACCGCGCCAGACTCGGGTTGACTACTCGGCCGGCAAATGAAGCCGAATGATATCGCAGTACTCGTACCTTGCCCGTCTCGATGTCGACTTCGACTTCGCAGGCGCCCGCACCCTGGTGCCAGTGCGGCGTCGCCACGCCCTGCCCTGTCTCGGGGTCGAGCCCGCCCTGGCTCGAATGCTTGCCGGCGACTTCGATCGACTTCAGATCGCTCCTCTCGAGGGTCTCGGCGTAGGACAGACGATCTTCGGCTGAGGCAGGGTCGTAGATCTCGCCTCCGGCGATCACGAGTGCCGTCGGCTCAACCTCGACGATCGGCGCCGCAGCCTCGCGCAGCCTATCCTTGAGTCGTTCCGCTGCATCCAGGATGGCTCCTCCCATCATGCTTGTCGAACGGCTGGCGCTGGTCGTGGCGTCGTAGGGTGTGACGGCCGTGTCCGGACCGACGATTCGCACCTTCTCCAACTCGACACCGACCGCCTCCGAGGCGATCTGGGCCAGCGCCGTGTGCGCTCCCTGGCCCATCTCAACCGTGCTCGTGTACAGAGTCAGAACCCCATCGGCGTCCAGGGCCAGGCGACACTCGGAGACGGATCGCGGGATGGTGCTTTTCATCATCACGGCCAGCCCGCGGCCCCGGCAGAGTCGACCGCTATCGCGCGTCTTCGGTCGGTCCCAACCCAATCCTGCGGCCGCTGCCCTCAAGCACTCGGAAAAGTGCACGTCGTGCATCGTCTCGCCGGTGCAAAAGCTTTCCCCGCTATGCAGCATGTTCCGCTCGCGGAATTCCAGAGGATCGATCCCGAGCCGAGCAGCGATGCTGTCCATGTGCGACTCGTAGGCCCAGGTGGTCTGCGAGCTCATCGCTCCGCGGTAAGCGGCCGACGGCGGAAGATTCGTGTAAACGCCAAAGGCATCGACCTGAACCGCCGAAATGCGGTATGGCCCGACCGCGCGCGGTACACTCGCCCGGATCAACCCAGGGCTGGCATCGGCGTATGCCCCTCCTCCCCAGTACAGCGTCACTTGACGCGCCGTCAACGACCCGTCGCGCCGGAACCCGGTCTTGATCTTGATCACCACGGGGTGTTTGGTGACGGTGGCAAACTCCTCCGCCCGCGACAGACTCAGCTTCACCGGCCGTCCACCGGTCTTGCGCGCAACCGCCGCCACGAGTGGCTCGATCCGGACATGACCTTTCCCGCCGAAGCCTCCACCGAGGGGTGGCACGATCACGCGAACGTCTTCCGGCTGGACCCCGAAGATCCGCTGCAGTGCGCCCCGGACCGTGTAGGGCGCCTGCGCGCCGGTCCAGATCGTGAGCCGATCCGCCTGCCACCGGGCGACGGCGGTGTGCGGCTCGAGCGAGGCTTGTTGCGCCAGCGGGCTCGTGTAGGTCTCTTCAATGACCTCATCCGCTTCGCCGAAGCCGCGGTCCACGTCACCGTGGCGAAGCTTACCGTGGACGAAGAGATTATCCGGATGGTCGGCGTGGATCGCCGGCGCGCCGGAGTTCATCGCCTGCAGCGGGTCGTAGGTCGCCGGCTCTTCCTCGTATTCGACCTGGATCGCCGCCAGGGCGGCCTGCGCCGCCGCATGGTCAACAGCGGCGACGACCGCCACCGGCTCGCCGACGTAGCGAACCCGATCCTTGGCCACGACCGGCTGGTCGGGGATGATCGCTCCGTACAGCAGGGATGGGCCGCCGGGTCTATCGAAGTCGGCCGCAGTCAAGACCGCGACTACGCCCGGGAGCGATATCGCCTCGGATGCCTCGAGTTCGACGATCCGCCCATGCGGGATGGGGCTGCGCAAGACTGCCGCCACGAGCATATCCGGCAGCTCGAGGTCGACCGCGTAGGCGACTTCGCCGCGCACCCGGGCTTCGGCGTCGAGCATGGGGACGGACCTACCGACCGACAGACGCCACCTCCTCCAACGCGCGCCGCACGAAGACGCGGATCATCTCCGTCCGATACCAAGACGAACCCCTTAAGTCTTCCAAGGTCTCGATGCCGTCCGCATATCCTTCGGCGATATCCCGGATCACGCTCTCGCCAAGAGGTTGGCCGACTGCCAGGGCTTCGACATCGGCGATCCGTCTGGGGGTTTCGCAGGCCGCACCGACCGCAACACCCAACTCTGAGCACACGCCATCCTCGAAAGCAGCTACGGCGGCGACGCCCACGCACGGGCGGTCCTCCGATGACCGGCTCCGGTACTTGGCGTATGCCGTTCGGCGTGTCCCCGGCCGGCGCGGGATGAGGATCTCGGTCAGGATCTCTCCCGACCCGAGTGCGGTCGTGTAGAAACCTTGAAAGAAGTCCGAGAGCCGGATTTGCCGCTCGCCGGCGGGCGAGACCGCCCGTACCGAAGCATCCAGTGCCAGCAGGACCGTCGGCGGGTCGGAGGCGTAATCGGCCTCGGCCAGGTTCCCTCCGAGGGTGGCCTGATTGCGGACGCGCACGTTGCCTACTTCGCCGCACGCGGCAGCCAACGCCGGGATCGCCCGGCGAACTTCTGGAGAGGCTTCGACCTGGCGCAAGCGGGTCATGGCGCCAATGCGAATGTCATCTGCTGAGGAAGAAACCCCGGTCAGCCTCTGAATCCCATCAAGGCTGATGAGAACGGCCGGAGCAATCAACCGTTGGCGTAACATCAGGGCCAGGGCCGTGCCGCCTGCGATCAGTTTCCCCTCGTCGCCGGCCTCGCCCAACGCCTCAACGGCCGCCTCGATCGATTCCGGCCGAGTGAATTCAGCGCTCATGGCTCGAGTGCCGCCCGACCGATGATCTTGCGCTCGCGTAGTCGGGTGTGCACGGTCTCGGCCTCCTCGAGAGGATGCACTTCGGTCACAATGGGCCTGATGCGCTTTGCGGCGACAAGGTCGATGACTTCCTGCAACTCGCGTTTCGTGACATTGCGCGAGCCGAGGATCTCCCATT
>MGOM01000138.1:46183-54216 GCA_001797105.1 Chloroflexi bacterium RBG_19FT_COMBO_62_14 | reverse complement strand
CGCGGCCGTCCGTCCATTCCAGGGCCTCTTCGGCGAAGTCCCGCTCCCCCGAATCGGCGACCCGATCGGCCCCGTTTCTGAGGGCGGCTTCGAGCTTGTCGGAGCCGAGGTCAACGGCCATCACCAGCGCGCCCAGCATGCGCGCCAGTTGAACAGCGTGCAAGCCTACTCCGCCGCCCGCTCCCGTGATCAGGATGTGCTCAGCCGGCCAAAGCCGGGCCCGTTGGGTGAGAGCGTGATAGGGCGTTCCAATGGCGTTGGCCAGAATACACGCCTCGGGCAAAGACATGTCGTCGGGGATCTTGGCCAGGTTGACCGCCGGGATCGTGGTGAATTCGGCGTAGCCGCCGGGGGTGTGGATCCCCAAATAGCCGATGAAGTCCTCGCAGATCGTCTCGCGGCCTGCGCGGCAGTGTCGGCATCGTCCGCAGGTGAGGTAGAGTGTGCTCGTCACACGCGTTCCAGGGGTGAAGCCCGCAACGCCCGGCCCGGTGCTCTCGACGACGCCGGCGATCTCGTGGCCAAGGATGATCGGGGCTGCGGCAGACGGGAACTTCCCGTCGCGGACCGTCAGATCGAACTGATCCGGCGCACACGCACCCACGCGAATCAGGACCTGCCCCTCCCCCGGCTCGGGAACCGGCACGTCCTGGAGGACCAGCGGCCCACCGAAGGTCTCGAGGACGAGCGCCTTCACGTCTCGATCGCTTTCTGCATGCGGGCGGCGAAGGTCGCCGTGAGCTTCTTGGACGTGGCGATCATGACCGCCGAACCGAACTGCGCCAAACGGCCGCGCAATGCGACCTCCATGTCGACTTCCATCAGCGTCCCTGCCTTCACTCCGGACAACCGCCCGGTGAAATCGGCCTTGACCGACGTCGCCGACCCTGGATCGTTCCCTTCAATCCTGGCGGCGATCCTCTCCGGCGCCCGGCGCTCGACGATCGTGGCCTTGCCGGAGAATGTCGCCTTGACCGGCCCGACGCTGACCTTGAACGCGGCTTTGTACTCGTCCGGTCCGGTCTGCTCGACCGATTCCAGGCCAGGCATGCAAGCGGCAACCCGCGGGATATCCTGAAGGAAGTCCCACACGACTTCCGGGGGCGCCTCGACAGTGAAGCTGTCCTTAATCCGCACGGCTCTAGTCCATCCGCTCCCAGGCGACGACGTAGTCCGGAACGGCGGCGCGGATCAGGCTGTCAACCGGAGAATATCGACTGACGAGTTCCTTAAGGCGGGCGAGCCGCTCGTCTGGTTCGCTGGTTTTGATCCTTACCCGCAGGCGAACGGCCTTGTAGTGCACCGGGACATCCGCCAAGCCTCGGCGACCCCGCGTGTCGAGGACACCTTCGGCGTACGTCTCCAGGTTCTCGTATTCGAAACGGAGTTTCTCTGCCATCCGGCCGGCCGAGACGTTCGTGCACGCGCACAGCGAGATCAGGACGTACTCCAGCGGCGACGGTCCGCGGTTCTCGCCGCCCCGCGCCGGCGGTTCGTCGCTCACCACCGGCGGGAATTCGCGCACGTGAACGGCGACCGCCGCGCGGCTGAGCATCTCGCCTCGAGCCGTGTTTGTCACGACGTAGTCTTCGACCTTCTGTTTCACATCCCCTCTCCCGGCGCATAGCCCTGGAGGACCTCGAGCCCTGCTTCACCGGCCTCAAAGTGGTACGTTTCACCCGGCTCGAGCCACAGGACGCTTTCCTCGTCCAGAGACATTCGTTTACCATCGACGACGGCCGTCCCACTCCCGCGAATCACATACAGGAGCTGATCGACCTGGCCGTGGGTCGCCTCCGGCCCGCGAGCCCCGGGTTGGAAAATCCAGCGCCGGGCGACCATCACCGGCGCCCCGATCGAGGCGGCATCAGCCAGCGTGGTCACTTCCCAACCCTGGCCCTTGTCGGTGGGCATTTCATGGGGTTCAAATACCTTCGGCACAGAATCAACCCTCCATGGTCATGTTGACTGGACGATCTCGGATTGCCCGAGGCTGCGGCGGGCCGCCTGAAGGATCCTGCCAATCCGCCCCCAATGTCATGGCGCTCACAACGAGACCGATCGGCCGGTCTCATGCGATTCGATGGCGGCCAGGATCACTCGCACGGCCTGCAAGCCCTCGGCTGCGCCCGTTTCCGGCGTGGCTTCGCCGCGCACACAACGGGCGAACTCCTCCAGCTCGTCCACCAGCATGTCGTGCATCTCGAAGTCGACGGCTCTTTCGCCCTCAGAAGTCCAAAGAGTCAGATGCGTCGAAGGATCCATCTTCTGCGCCTCAGGCCATATCGACATCTCCGTCGTCGCCGTCAGCACGCCCCGGGTCCCGAACAGGCGCAAGCTGTAGGTCTTCGGCGAAACGTAGCTGCTTGTGATCACGCCGCGCGCGCCGGAGGCGAACCCCAGTGTTGCGATCCCGACGTCGTCGATTTCAGCCTCGGTCGCAAGTCGGGCGAACGAGCCCTGGACGGTCGAGACCGGGCCGAGCAAGTATTGAAGGGTGTCGGCGTGATGAATCCCCAGCTGCATCAGCGGTCCACCGGGACATGTAGCGCGGTAGTAGCGCCACTTGTCCGGCGTCAGCTGACCGGCGAGAGAGAAGTTGGCCTCGGCCAGAACGATCTCACCCAACACGCCTTCGTCGATCAACCCCTTGATCCGACGGGAGGCGCCCAGACGCCGAAAGCCGTGGCCGATCATGAGTGTCACCCCAGCGGTCTGGCACACCCGCTGCATGGCCATCCCGTCGACGAGGCTGTCGGCGATGGGCTTCTCGACGTAGACGTGGCGCCCGCGCTCGGTGCAGGCGGCCGTGCCTTCAGCGTGGACATGATTGGGCGTGACGAGCAGGACGCCCTCGACGCTCGGGGTATCGAGCGCAACCTCGAGCGACGCCGCGGCGCTACAAGCGAATTCTCGGGCGAAGGCCTGGCGCTTCTCGGGGTTGCGGCTGTAACAGGAGACGAGACGCAGGGAAGATGAACGGCGCACAGCCTCGGCAGTGCGGCGTCCCCACATCCCCGTTCCGACCAGCGCCACCCCGATCGGGTCCTTCATACCTCGACCACGATCGGTTCGAAGGGGACCTCGTGGAGCGATTGCGCGCCGCCGCCGGTGACGATGGTCAACGCACCGAGCTGCAACCCCATCCGCTCGTCGGGGGTGATCGGGTTCGGCTGAACTACGATCGCCATCCCCAACTCGAATTGTCGGCCGGCGGGCGCTGGTCGCGCGGCATCCCAGGGCCAGTACTCCATGCACGACCGGTCGATGATCGGTGGGTGGATGTCGACGCCGTAGCCGTGGATCAAGTCGTCATAAATCTGGTAGCCGCGCTCGCCGAGAACAGACGCCTCCCGAATCACATCCGCCTCACACGCCCCAGGTCGGATCACCTGACTGACCCGATGATAGGCCTCGAGCGCCGCCTCGAACATCGTGAGCCATTCCGGTGTCGGGTCGGCGCCGATGAAGAACGGCCGGTGGATCTGACCCGAATAACCCCAGTAGGACGCGCTGATTTCAGTGATGATCACGTCGCCTTTCTCGATCGTCCGATTCGACGGGTTCTGCGCGGGCACACAACCTGTGGGCGCGTTCATCGGCATCGAGCGTAGAAAGGCGATATGCGGCAGGCCGCCGTCGACGCGGTATGCGCCCTCGATGATTCCCAGAAGCGCGTACTCGGGCAGGCCGAGGCGGATCTTGAACCGCAAGGCCTCGATCGATCGGTCGGTGAGCGCCGCCGCCCGTTCGAGCCAGGTGATCTCTTCATCCGATTTCACCTCGCGCAACCGGGTGAACTCCTGCGTTACATCCAGCAGCTCCAGGTCCGGCAGCTCTCGTCCGAGGACTTGAAAGTGCTGGTACGGCATCCCCATCCCGAATTTGGCGTTGACCCCGACTACGCCCAACCTGCCCTTGGTGATCCCACAGGCCTTGATGCGCTCGGCCGCGGTCACGGCCGGTCGGTAGCCGCCCCACTCGATGATCGGGGTCTCGCTTACCTGGCGGGCGTTCGGAACGTGGTTTCGCAACCCCACGTAAAGTGCCGGTTCGAGGGACTCGTCGCGCGGGGCGACGAGGTAGTTGTGATGCAAATCGAGATGGTTGGTGAGCCAGAATACGTTGGCCTGGTTGTGACGGTTGACACCGGAATTGCCGAAGATGAGCAAGGCCTTGAGATCGTGCTCGTTCATCAGCAATCGCGCCAACGACCAGCGCCGGGCCATCTCTTCTGGCGAGAATTTATCCCACACTTTGCAGCTGCTCCCCGATCCAGTCCGCCACGAGCGGGCGGTACTTGTACGGAATATTGTTGCACACGTGATTCCCCTCGGGATACAGTACCAGCTCGCCGAGCGGCGCCTCGGCCGCCACGCGTTCGGCCTGCTGCCAGGGGATCAGACGGTCGAGCCTGCCGAACACCACCAGGAGCGGCTGCCCCAAACGAGTTAGGACTCCCTCGAGATCGAGACGGGAGGCCAGCGATTCCGCCTGCACAGGGTCGAGCGCACCGGAATGATGCTGGAATGTCTCGCGCGTGATCGGCGGCAAACCCGGCCAACACTCTCCGAAGTTGTACGGCCCGCCGATGGTGGCAACGGCCTTGAGCCGCGGCTCAAACGCCGCCGCCCGCGGCGCGTAGTAGCCTCCCAGACTCACGCCTACCACCCCGATGCGCCGCGTGTCGAGATCGACCCGATCCAGCAACGCGTCCAGCGCGGCCGAAACGGCGACCTCATAGTCGTGGCGGATGTGCGTATGATAGCCGGTCTCCCCCTGCCCCGGGCCTTCAAGCGACAGCGTCGCCAACCCGCGCTTGAGAAAGACGTTCTCCCAATGGAAGAACTCCTCTTTAGTGGAGTCCAAACCCGGCAGGAGGAGCACCAGCGGCGGACGTTCGAATCCGATCGGGCGGCGTAAGTTCCCGACCATCAGCGCACCCTGGAACGGGATCTCCAGCCGCTCGGCCTTTGGATCGAGAAAGCGGTGCGCCGCGTACAGACTGGCGACGGCGCTTTCGGAAGCGTGTCGATGACGCACCGGATCGAGCATCCACACGAACTTGGCAAAGTGATAGGACAACGCGGCTTGAAGGTAGGCCTCGCCGGCGCTCAATGCGCGGCCGGCTGCTTCGGCTTCCTCGGCCAGCCGCGCATGCGTATCCCCCGTCTGCACCCAGGCGTCGAGCCAATCCTCCCAGCGCTCGATGGACGAGGTTGTCCGAACAAAGTCGTTGTAGTCTACGCCTTGCGAGACAAAGCGGGGAGCCCAGTTGTCAATGGCGGCTTGAACCTTATCGTCGGGCATGTGGCCTCTTTCTCAAATGTACAGAAACAGCCGTGCTACGCGCTGGGGCATAAGGTCTGGGGCCACAGCCGGCGCCAGAAGCACTGCAACCGCCTTGCAGGATGGGCTATGCCTCCGGTCCGGCATACGTCCCCGCCGTATCCGGGAACATCGCCCTCACAATCTTGAAGCGATGGATATCTTGGGTGCCGTCCATGTGTAGGAACACGGCGGCATCGCGGAAGTGTTTCTCGATCCCCACTTCCACCATCACGCCGCTCCCGCCGTGGAGTTCCATGGCCTCCCTGCAAACCTCGAACACCGTGTCCGCGGCATACACCTTAGCCATCAGGGTCAGCTGAGCGGCGTCCGAGGCGCCCTGGTCCAGCGCTCGGGCTGCATAGCGAGTAAAGGCGCGAACCGTCTCGAGTCTGATGGCCATGTCGGCTAGTGTTTTGGCCACCACCTGGTGTTTGATGAGCAAGCGGCCGCCCTGCACGTACTGTTGGACATAGGCCACGGTTTCATCATAGGCTGCCACGCCAACGCCCAAGTTCTTCGCCGCTTGAAGGATTTTGCCAGGGCTGAAATAGACCCCCGCCTTCTTAATGGCCACATCCTTGACAAGCAGGTGGTCCTCCGGGACCCGACAGTCGTCGAAGACGATTTCCCCGTTATTCATGTAACGTGCGCCCATCTTTTCGTTGACCCGGGTGGGTATGAGGCCCGGCGTATCACGCGGCACAAGAAAACTGCTCGTCCCATCTGCAATACCTGCGTTGGGATTGGTGTTAGCGTAGACCACGTACAACTTGGCATCGTAGCCGTTAGTGATGAATTGCTTGCGACCGTTGAGCACCCAATAGCCATCCTTGAGAGCGGCCTTGGTGTGCATGTTGGATTCAGGCACGTTGTAGGGCAGCCACCGATCGGAGGCGCCGCGCGGCTCGGTCAGGCAATGGGCCATCAGGAACGTAGGGTCTTCCATGAAGCGGGGAAACCACACATCTTGAAGGTGCGCAGGGGCAATACTGCTTAGCAGTACGGGCACTTTCCACAGTTGCCCCATGATGTCGGCGAAGCCGGAGTCCCCGCGCGCCAGTTCTTCGGCGATAATGGCGAAAGTCTCGGCCTGCTTATCAAGCTTAATCCCGCCGTATTTCTCCGGGACACCCAGGGAACGCAGGCCGAGTTTGTCCGCCGCTTTGAGCAGCTCCCACGGCAAACGCTCCTCCGGCGGGGCCGTCCACTCACGCTCGCGGTTTTTCCGGATGAAGGGGATCACATCACTATCGACAAAGTCATGGCACAACTTCTTCATTTGTTTCTGTTCTTCGGTGAGCCCCATCATTTGCATTTCCATGTCTGCTCATCCTCTGTGCCAGAGTGCTGGTCTGTCGGGCGCGCCTGAGCCTCAGGCGTCTCGTGCCCACGTTCAAACATCATCCGTGATCCAGATCGTCTCGACCGGCGGCGGAGCCCAGAACTCCACGAAAGTGAAGTTAGCCTGGCTGTCATTTTCGAACCAATGCACTTCCTCAGGCACCACGACAGCGACGTTCCCCACCTTGAGCCGTTCCGGCCCGTCCGGGGTAAGCAACAGTCCCTCACCTTCCAGGATCACGAAGATATGCTGGCTCCCGATGTGGTAGTGCTTGGCAGCCGTGTCCCCGGGGTGGTAGATGATGCGGTCCGCATTCAGACGCGGGTTGGCGATCGGAAACTCTCCCTTGATCAGATCCAACCGATCTCGGGTATCGCGGGTGGAGGCAAGATGCGGCAACTCTTTGCGTGTGAAGAGGCGCGCCATGGTTATTCCTCCAACCCCAGCAGGCGGGCCGCGTTCCCGCCGAGGATCTTGGCCGTATCTTCGTGGGATAGCCCAACCCCGCGGACGATGTCGGCGGGGCGATCACTGCCCATGTCGAACGGATAGTCCGAGCCGAGCAAGACATGTTCGACGCCGACCGCCTCGATCAGATCAGACAGGAGTTGCTGATCATGAACCAGGCTGTCGTAGTAGAAGCGCTTCATGGATTCCCAGGGGCTCTCCAGCAGGCGCGCCCGAGCCTGTGGTTGGAAGTCGTGCGAGTGAGCCAGCCTTCCCCGGAGGCTGAGGAGTGAGCCGCCTCCGTGGGCCAGGAGAACCTTCAAACGCCGGTGCGACTCCATTACGCCGGCCATCACCATGTGGGCGGCGGTGATGGTCGTCTCTAACGGGTTACCGACCGTGTTCCACAGATAATAGTCCTGCATCACCGGCATGGCGAAGCCGCGCGTCGTCGGATGGATGAAGACCACTGCCCCGAGGTCCTCGGCTGCCTCCCACACGGGCTCGAACCGGGGATCTCCCAGGTACACCCCTCGGACGCTGGCGGCGACGATCACGCCTCGGATGCCTTCCAGACCCATCACGGTCCGCAGCTCGGTCGAGGCCAACGCCGGATCCTGCATGGGTATCGTGCCAAGGGCGCGGACGCGGTCCGGATAGCGCGCCGCCAACCCGGCCAAGGCCTCATTGTAGATCCGGCTCGTGCGGAGGGCTTTCTCCGGCTCCGCCTCGTAGCGCAGCAGCGACACCCACGGAGAGAGGATGAGCCGCTCGACCCCGATCCTGTCCTGCTCCTCGAGAATGACATCGATATCGACGATCTCACGGACCGCCGACCTGATTTCCTTGTCGCCGAGCCCGATGATCTGTTTGCCGTCTTCCCAGCGAACGTCGGGAAGCCAGTCCTCCTCGG
>MGOM01000138.1:42236-46148 GCA_001797105.1 Chloroflexi bacterium RBG_19FT_COMBO_62_14 | reverse complement strand
TCGGCGTGCGTATCAATAATCATGGGTGCCTATCCTAACCGGTTGATGATCTCGCGGCGCATGAGAAACGCGGTGTTCTCCGACGAAATCGGCTGAATCCGCTCCAGCGCTCCGTGCTCGTTGAAATACAGACCTGCGCGCTCGTCATCCGCCCACAGGACGTGGCTCATGTCCACGCTAACTCGCCGCCCTTGTTGGCGATCATCCGCCCCAACGTGTTATCCGGTAGTCGGCTCACCCATGCTGACTTGAGTCCGAGCCGCGCAACGCCCGCCGCCAGGCTGAGCTCCGCGCCGCCGACGGCCTCGTCGAGCATCGTCGTCTGTTCCAGCCACCGACGATCGGGCGGCGAGAGTCGGATCATCGCCTCCCGAATCTAAGAACGTCGTACACGACAAGAAGATCAATCTAAGACGCTCAAAGCCTGCGTCCTCGCGGGCGTTTCCAACGGCGAGGACCCGGTTGGGGAGTCCTTGTGTCTCAGCACGGCGGCCAGGCGACTGTGTACAGGTGCTTGCCGCCGTTGAGCGGACCTTTAAGCAGTTCGTCCACTTCGGCCTGATTGAATCGTTGTGTGACTTGCGAAGCATCGGGCAGTTTGCCGGGCGGGAAGCGCGTCATGATGTCGTCGTGCAGTTTCACCATGTAATCGAACAGGGCCTCGACGCCGGGGCGGGCTTTCTCCACGTCTGCCAACTTGGCCTTGCCCACCACGCCTTCGGGATTGCCCACGATTTCAATCGTCCCCAGACCGACGTGCGCGTACCACGGGATCGCGCGCTGATAAGCGTTGGCTGCCGAGTCCACGTGTCCTGGCGGGAGGAAGCCGTGGAACTGGGTATCCACCGCGTCCTCCATGTGGATCATCTCCGGGAACAGCGCCAGCGAATACGAGGTCTCGCACTCGTCGGCGTGCACGAACGGCGTTTCGAACGGCCCACCGTGCGCTTTGTCTTTGATGTAGGGCTGGATGGCATAGTACCAGTTCAGGTTGATCAGAATGGATGGCACTTGATACCGCTTGGCGAAACGATGGATGGCCGTCGGGATGACGTACTCCTGCCCGTGGCCGTTGAGGAGAATCTGTTTGCGGAAGCCGGTGTTCCAGAACCCGGCGATGACCGAACTCAAGTACGCGGTGAAGGTGTCTTCGTCCACCGGCACGGTTCCCGGCATACCGATGTGATGGTTCGGATGGCTACCGAACCAGATCGGCTGGGACACGGTGCAACCGGTTCGCTCGGCCACGGCCTCGGCCATGCGTGTGACGAGGAATGTGTCCTCGCCGTAGCAGGCGTGCGGCCCGTGCGCCTCGGTGCTCCCCACCGGGATGATGATCAGGTCGTTCTTCTCCAGCCGGGCCTCGACTTCAATCATCGTCATGTTCTGGAAGTAGATGCCATCCGGCAGGTCCAGATGTCCGCCTTTCCGCGGGATTTCCCAGTTGCTCATTGTGAGCTCCTATTGGATTGGAATCTCACGCCCGGCCCCCTCTCCCGATTGCGCTCTTTACATTCAGGAGAGAGAGAAATGAAGGGGGTGAGGTTACGGTTTGACAATCACTTTGATCGCTCCACCCACGCGGCCGGTGAAGGTATCGAAAGCTTCGTTAATGTCGTCGAGACAGAACGTGTGCGTGATGAGCGGCTTCATCTTCAGTCGCCCGTCGGCCATGAGCGGGATGGCCCGTTCGAGATTCCACATTCCTTCGGCCTTCGGGCCGGCGATGAGCAGATTCCATTGGACGATCTTATTGAGTTGCAGCGTCACCGGCTCGTGATAGATGCCGTTGTAGCAAATGCGCCCGTTCTTGCGGACAATTTCCAGCGCCTCCGCCGCCGGGCCCGGCTGGCCGGTACATTCCACCACCAAGTCGGCGCCAATACCGTCGGCGAGTTTCATGACTTCTTCGCGGACGTTCACTTCATTGATATTGAGCGTCACATCCGCGCCCAGCTGACGCCCGACGGCCAGCCGATCCTCGCGCGTGCCGGTGAGGATGACGCGCCCCGCGCCGAGAATCTTGGCAACTTGGGCCGAGATCAGCCCGATGGCGCCCGGGCCAGTGACAACCACCGTCTCCCCCGGCCTTACCCCGCCGATGCGCTCGTAGCCGTACAGCACCGTTCCAGCCGTGGTGAGCAATGCGCCTTCCTCAAATGAAATGTTGTCCGGCAGTTTGTGCAGAGTATTGACGTGGCAGACGGTGTACTCGGCGTACCCGCCGTTGCTGCAAAAGCCGTAGTGCCGGTGGCCTTTCTCCGGCTTGCCGTAATTCAGGCAAGTGGTATACAGACCGCGCAGACAGTTCACACACCGGCCACACCCCTTGTGTGGCTCCACGGCCACCCGGTCCCCGACATTCAACTCGGTCACATCCGCCGCGATGGCGACCACCGTGCCGGTGAACTCGTGGCCGGGAATGAACTCGCCAAGTGGAGGGTGGTTTTGCCAGCCTTTGGCAACGATCGCCGGGTCACTGCCACAGATGGCGATCGAATCCACTTTGACCAAAGCCTCGCCCACGCTAGGCGCCGGCACCGGCTTGTGCGTGACCCGCAGATCGCCGTAGTTGAACAGCACGGCCGCCTTCATGGTTGTGGGAATGTCCATAGGGGCTCCTTTACGGCTCCAAGACCACCTTCACCGCCTCGCCGCTCCGGGAAAGTCCGAAGCCGCTCTCCCACTCCGCGAGCGGCAGGGTGTGTGTGACGAATTGAGTCGGGCGGATTGCGCCGCGTGCAAACAAAGACAGAACTCGTTCCCAACTCGTGTACTTTGAGCTGTAACTGAACGACACCCTCAGCGCGCGGAACAACGCCTCACGGTACGGAATTGAGACCTCGTCCGTCGGCGGTTGGCCGATGATGCTCACCCGCCCAAGGCGGCGCGCAAGCCGGAAAGCCTGCGCAATGGCTGTCACCGCGCCGGAAAGTTCAACGACCACGTCTGCGCCCTCGCTGCCAGTTAGGTCAGCTACCAGCGCCGCGAGATCAGCCTGTGATGTGTTGACGACGCAATCAATGCCGAGTTCACGGGCTTTGGGCAGGCGAGCTTTTTCGTCATGGTCCACGCCGGTGATGATGACTGTCGACGCGCCCGCAGCCTGGGCCATCTTCGCCGCGACGAGGCCAATCGGCCCGCACCCGAGAACGAGCACGATATCCTCCGGGGCGATGCCGGTGCGTTCTAGCATCCCATGCGCCGCCACCGCCGAGGGTTCAGTGAAGGCGGCTTCGACGAAGGTCAGGTTTTCCGGGATGCGGTGGAGAAGCCACGCCGGAACTTGAATGAATTCGGCGAAAGCGCCGTCCACGAAGTAACCCGGGGCGCGCTTGGAGGCGCAGGCAAATGCGTTTCCACTGAGGCATTGGCGGCAATGGCCGCAGGCGAGCGTGTGCTGTTCGGATACGACCCGGTCACCGACTGCCCACTCCGTCACCGCCGCGCCGATCTCGGCGATCTCCCCCGCGAATTCGTGGCCGATAACGACCGGCGGTGTGTAGGGGTGCCGGTCATCTTGAATCTTCAAGTCGCTCCCGCAGATACCACAGGCGCGGACTCGAATCAACACTCCGTCCCTCGTGATGTGCGGCGCGGGCACATCGCGCAGTTCAAGGTTGCCGGGGCCACGCGCAGTTTTGAGCAAGGCTCTCATAGGGCTCCCGGATGCAGCATTGGCCGAATGACACCGTCCCGGCGATCTCTGAAAAGCTCCCACGCCCGCGTAAACTCGCCGAGCGGCCAATGGTGCGTGATCAAAGGGCGCACGTCCACGAGTCCCTTTTGCATGAGCACGTTGGCGCGCCGCGAGATGCCACGCGGATTCGCCACTGCGCCGAACACGTCAAGTTGCCCTCGTACAATCGTGCTCAGGTCGACGTCTAACCGCCGCCCCGGACTCGTGGCCCC